>CAZPUD010000249.1:0-6383 GCA_964589115.1 uncultured candidatus Brocadiaceae bacterium
CGAACATTTGAAAATTAAGATTTTGCATTTGTTTCGGATTTCGACATTCGGATTTCGACATTCGTATTTCGATATTCGTCCTGTGGTTCCTGTATGTTTTGGACATTCAAACATTAGAATTTAGGATTTGTTTCGTATTTCGATATTCGAATTTAGAATTTAAACACTTCGACGTATCGATAAAATTTTATCAATGTTGAGGCACTGTGCGCTTATTATGGGATTTCACTTTAAATTTCAAAAATTGCTGGATATAGAGAAACTTCGCGAAGAAGAACTCATCAAGGATTTAAAAATTTTACAAAAGCAATTACACGATGAGGAGAAACTATTAGTATTTTTACGATCTTTGTTATCAATACAGCAGTCTGAGATGGAAAAGAAATTATCTGCTAGTGCTGAAGCAAGGGTGTTTATTCTTTATGAATCGTATTTTTCTAAATTAAATCAGGATATTGCCACTCAGGGTTGTAAGATAAAAGAAGTTTTTAAGAAAGTGGGCCAGGCACGGGAAAAACTCCTGAATGTTTTTAAGAGAAGAAAAGTGCTTGAAAAATTACGTGAACGCCATGAAAGAGAATACAAAGAACATGTGCTGCGGATGGAAAATAAATATTTTGATGAAGTTGCGGCATCCAGATTCTACCATAGGCGCAAAAACAATACTATAGGCGGATAACAATGAAGATCCCAATAAACAAAAAAATGATAATGTTGCCCGGAATAGGGATTGTTGTTTTTGGAATCTCTGTAGTAGGTATGCTTTTTATGAAAAAAAACAATACTCCCTCAACAGATCAAATGGTGCAAACAGTACCGCAGGATGACGAAGAGAATGGCAGTACTGAAGCGGATTCTTCCGGTACTACTTCGGTAAAATTTAAGGGAAAAAACGAAGAGAAAAAAAAGAAAGTAATAACTAAGTTACCTTTTGTATATAAGCAGCAGGCAACTACTATATTTAAGCCTCTTTCATCAAATGAAATATCCAATATGCTTAAAGAAATAGAGAAAGAAAAGCGGGAGTATGAGAGAAGAAAGAGCCTGCTTGATTTTAAGGAGAAGACTTTAGAATCGCTGCGTGCAGACTTGGAATCGGAAAAGAAAGAACTTAATGCCCTCAAGCAGGAGTTGGATAAAATTCTTGAGTCCGTTACTACACAGAGAGTAGAACTGAAAAAAGAGACGATACAATTGGATGAGACCGAGTCCAAAAATATTAAAAAACTAGCGGCGGTTTATATAGATATGAAGCCTGAAAAAGCTGCTATGATTATGAAAGAAATGGACGAGGAAACGGCTGTTAAATTATTAACAATGATGGATGGTAAAAGTTCTGCTAAGATCTTAGAGATGTTTGAGCCTAATATGGCAGTTAAATTGAGTGAAAAACTAAAGTTATTAAAGACAGATTTTAAAAATAATAGATGATATCATAGTAAAATGATTTTATTTCTATAGTAAGGGGTATAAAAATATATGGCAGAAAATTCAGAAAAAGAGAAAATGCCCGGTGAAGAGGAACAAAAAAGTACAGAACAACCAACTGGCAAGGGGAAAGGAAATAAGGCTATTATTATGATGGGAATTGTAACATTGATCTCAGTAGGTTGTGCTTTTATGTTTGTTTCAAAAGTATACCCATCTTTGACTGGTAATGCATCCAGTGGAGTAGAACAGTCAAAGAACCAAATGGAAGAAACACGAGTATCTCAGGCGGTACAAACTACAGGGGCAAATATGGCGTCTGCACCAAAGAAAAAGGATGTGGAAAATAAAGAACCTGTCGAAGAAGAAAATTTAATTGTGGCAATAGATACAATTATCGTAAATTTGAGTTCTTCTAATGGCAGAAGATACTTAAAGGCAAAAATAAACCTGGAAGCAAAAGATGCGGATGTGAAAAGAAAGATTGAAAGTAAACCTGTACAGATAAAAGACCGGCTGATTTCTATCCTTTCCTCAAAGACTTTGGAGGATATTGACGGATTAGAAGGGCAGGAGAATCTCCGGAATGAAATAAGAGACGCTGTAGATGTCATACTAAAGACAGAAGATGGTATACTACAGGTGTATTTTACTGAGTTTGTCGTCCAATAGAATAAATAATTATGGGCAGGTAAAATGTCTAACTCAATCTTAAGTAATGAAGAAGTAGAGGCGCTACTTTCTGCAATAGAGACCGGGCAGGTATTGGTAGGTCAGAAGGCCGAACCCAAAAAAGAGAAAAAAATTCAACATTATGATTTCAGGCGCCCTGATAGATTTCCCAGAGAACAGAAACGCCGGTTACAGAAGATTAGCGAGGAGATGGCTAAAGCGATAGGAATTTCGCTGTCCCGGTTTTTGCGGACGTCGGTTTCTGTAGAGCTTATAGCCATTGAGGAATTCAGTTATGAAGTATTTGTGAATTCGTTTACTGATATTGTCTGTGCAAACATAGTAAATTTGAAACCCCTTAATGGGCTTGGCTGCCTGACTGTTGATGTCGGTTTCTGTCTTTCTATCGTAGACAGGGGGTTGGGAGGTCCAGGGAAAGTGCCACAGAAGATAAGGCCTTTAACACTTATTGAGGAATCTGTGGTAAGTGTAGTATTGTCAAACATTCTTGAAGATATAAGACTGTGCTGGGTAAAGCTGGCACAATTAGAGTGGGTATTAGAGAAAATGGATATGGACTTAAAGTCCTTACAAATAGCACCAACTACAGAGACTATGATCTCCATTAATTTTGCAACAAGCGGAGACTTAGGTAATGGAACAATTATTCTTTGTGTTCCCGTTGCCAGCCTTGAAATGATAATGATAAAATCAAAATTAGAGAAAATTGATAGAAAAGAAGAAATCGCCATTATGGAAAATGCTATTAATGGTGTGGAATTAACGGCGTCTGCGGTCCTAGGTACGGCATATTTATCACTTGGCGAACTTCTTAATCTTAAGGTTGGAGATGTTATAAGCTTAGACAATAAAATTACCGATGACATATGTATAGAAATTGAAGGAAGGACGAAGTGTTACGGTAAACCAGGTATTTTTGGTAAAAAGCTCGCATTACAGGTATCATCTGTGGTTAACTGATTTATTATAAAAATTTGGTTTCTTGAAGAATTTTCCAACAATAATAATGTGTTATATGCCGCGTAGGGGCAGGTTTCAAACCTGCCCCTACATAAGTAACATTTGTGTAGAGGTTTTTCAAAAAACTAAATTGTTACATTTTATTGTGAAATAAGAAAGGTGAAAGTATTATGGAACAAGAAAAAGAAGTTGCTGTAAATGAACGTATGGATTTACAGACACCAATACAATCGGTGCAGTTTAGCCAACTTAACCCTCTTAATACAGAAGGTATTAGTACTGAAGAAAAACGTAATTTGGATTTAATACTGGATATTTCAGTACCAGTTTCCGTCGAGCTGGGCCATGCAAGTATGCTTATAAAGGATATTTTGGCTCTGACACAGGGTTCTATTGTGGAATTAGATAAAGTAGCAGGAGCACCTGTTGATCTTCTCGTTCGGGGAAAACTCCTGGCTCAGGGAGAAGTAGTAGTTGTAGATGAAAATTTTGGAATAAAAATCACCAATATATGTGGTTCAGAGGAGAGAATTAGAAATCTTGGATAACAGAGATTCACAAACTTTAGTTCATCAATATTGAAATGATGGAAAAATAAACAACAATGCAGTTCGTGTGCAGAAATTTTCAAAGTGTAAATACATCCAAATATTTACATAACCCAATTGCAAACCTAAAGTTCTATCTTCTTATACAAAAATAGAACCGGCCATCTGTATATTCCGGTATTTCCACACCAAAACTCCTGTACGTCTATGTGCTGTATTGTTTCAATGAGATGACTCACCGAAACATTCATAAACCCAACTATTCAATGATTTTTCGTTGGGTTTCGTACCTCAACACAACCTACCTTAACGTATATGAATTTCAAAGTTTTTCATTATCGGAGTTGGTTCAATCGTCCACGATTGAACCGAAACGTTTAGTATGTCTTATACGCCTGGAGTAAATTAAAACGTACAGGCCAATGCTAAACGAATGGTTCAGTCTACAAGATTGAACCAAGCATAGCCGCTACCAAAGGTAGCCTAGTTTAACCCTTTTCCTGCACGATTCAAAATGTTTATTTTTGTATCCCATTTGGATGAACACAAAGTTCGTCCTTACACAAGTATTATAAAAAGTTACCGAGGCCTTTCTTTCTTCTGTTTAAAATAACCACGAAAAGTACAAAAAGCCTACGAGAATAATTTCCTCCGATTGTTTTAAAAATATAAAAATTTTTAGAATATTCGTATTTGCTTATTTATATATAACAATTACATATACTTATATCTTTATATGATGAAAAAGTAACGGTAGCACATTTGTTATAGATTATAGAAAATAATGAGGTATATCATTTGCAACTTAACTAGCTTGCAGGAGAAGATAAAATGATAAAAAAAAGTTGGTTGATAATTTTATTCCTGGTGATTTTCATTTCTAACAGCGGGTATTGTGCAGCGGAAGTTGTAGGGAAAGAGGAAAAACAGGAAAGTATTACAACAGAATTTGAGAATATCGGAGTTACATCGCCTATTAACTTTCCGGAAATTACTAAATTATTAAAGTCAACCGGAATAATAGTAGTCATCATAATTGTTGTCCTTTATTTACTACGCAAAAAACTAGGGATTAAGACAAGCATAAACAAAAGAAAGCGCTATGTCCATATTATCGATTCAGCATCCTTAGGCTCAAAGAAATATATTCACCTTATTAAGATACCTGGAAAAGTATTATTAATAGGCGCTACCAATGAACGGATTCAATCACTTTCTGAGATAACAGAAAAAGAAATCGTTGAATCTATCGATATAGAACCACAGAAAACTGAATTTATGAGTTTATTTAAGCGTGCCTGTATGGAGCGCAAGTAATTGGTAAATGAGTAAATGAGTAAATGAGTAGATGAGTATATGGGCTAAAAACCCATTCACTCATTTGCCCATCCACTTATAAAGTTTTCGATCTGTATTGCTCAGGATAATAGTATGAGAAAATGGTTATTGATTTCAATTGTTTGTGGAATGATAACGGCCTTTGGTTGTATTGGCATATCTGAGGCTGCTGGTGAATCGTCTCCTTTAAAATTAACGATGAGTATTGATAATGTAGGAAAGCCCAAAGAGGTTGCCGGTACCCTGAAGATTGTACTCTTTCTGACGATACTTTCTTTACTGCCAGGACTATTACTGACCATGACATCTTTTACCAGGATTATCATTGTACTCTCTTTCGTTCGTAAGGCACTATCTTTTCAAACACTCCCACCAAACCAGATACTTATTGGTATTTCGCTCTTTTTAACGATTTTTGTAATGGCGCCTGTCTGGAAACAGGTTAACTCTGAGGCACTTCAGCCTTATCTTAAAGAAGAGATTACACAGAACGAAGCATTTACAAAGGGGCTGGTACCATTTCAAAAATTCATGCTTAAACAAACACGGGAGAAAGACATTGCCCTGTTTGTAAATATTGCAAAGATGGAGAGACCAAAAACGGCACAAGATGTTCCGATGCATATATTAATCCCGGCCTTTATTACCAGTGAACTCAAGACCTCATTTCAGATGGGTTTTCTCCTTTTTTTACCTTTTTTGGTAATTGATATGGTTGTTGCCTGTGTGCTAACTGCTATGGGGATGTTTATGCTCCCTCCTGTTATGATTTCAATGCCGTTTAAATTAATTCTTTTTGTCCTGGTAGACGGCTGGCAATTAATTATTCAATCGTTAATCTCAAGCGTTGCATGAAAAGTGAATAGTGAATAGTTAAATGATTATATGGTTAATAGCCATTCAACCATTTATCCACTATTCACTATCAACTATAAACTTGACCCTAACAGGGGCTACCGCACTAAGGCGGACCTTCAGGAATTATTTTGGTGCATAGGAAGTTGTGTTTTATTAAAGCAGCGTTGGGGCGGCACGGACAAACTTTATCCCTGTATGCTTTAAACAAGGATGTTTGTCCGTGACTGTTTAAATATGCACGTTGATATGGAATATAACACACTGACAAACAGAGTTTATCAGTACCACCCAAGAAACTTGTCTGGTAAGAGTTGGTTCAATTGTCCACGATTGAACCGAAACGTTTTGGCTTGTTTTCCTATGGCCGGTACCAATCAAAAGCGTACAGGCCAATGCCAAAACATGTGGTTCAATCTGCAAGATTGAACCAACCCTGAGGGAGGGAAAATTTACGTTTTAAGTTGCCGAAAGCCTAATTTGATGCTTAGGAATTTCAAAAATTTAGAGTTGGTTCAATCGTCCACGATTGAACCGAAACGTTTAGCATGTTTCATACGT
>CAZPUD010000250.1:0-6354 GCA_964589115.1 uncultured candidatus Brocadiaceae bacterium
ACTACTATCTACACCGCCCGCAGCATAGCCTGGCGAGGTGCGATAGTTAGAGTAATTGGTGCCTGCCCAAAAATCACCCGACAATGTCCATCCGCTTGTACCAGAAGAAAAACTACCGTTGGTAATACGTTCTGACTGGGTGGTAGATGGAGAGGTTACGTTAAAGCTCGTATATGCCTTATCATTTGATTCATTACTCTGGTTCGCCGTACTGTTCACATCCACTATTACCCAGATGTAGTATGTACCGGAAGATAAATTGCTGGGGATGGTCACGCTTTGATTGACATAAGATGTACCCCCGGATGATATGCTGGGGGTGCTGATACTTGCCAGCAAGGTATCGCTCGTTGAGACGCTGCTTGTGGAGGAGTTGATGCGTATTCTTGTTATAGATTCATTGGCAGTACCGGAACCCTGGTTGTAAATGGTGAAACTTACCGTTGCACTCGAACCCGCACTGCCACTACTGGGACTTACCGACAGATTCTGAATGACAAGGTCTGACTTGTATGACGTTGTTGGATTTTCAACTGTAAAAGTTGTGTATGCCTTATCATTCGATTCATCGCTCTGATTTGCCGTGCTGTTCACGTCCACTATTACCCAGATATAATATGTTCCAGAAGATAAACTGCCGGGAATGGTCACACTCTGATTAACATAAGACGTACCCCCTGATGATATGCTGGGGGTGCTGATACTTGCCAGCAAGGTATCGCTCGTAGTAACATTGCTTGATGATGAGTTAATACGGATGTTCGTCGTAGAAGAATTTGCCGTTCCATCTCCCTGATTGTAAATAGTAAAACTCACTGTTGCACTTGAACCAGCGTTGCCACTGCTGGGACTTACTGACAAATTTTGAATGACAAGATCGGACTTATATGAGGTTGTTGGATTTTCAACTGTAAAACTCGTATACGCCTTATCATTTGATTCGTTACTCTGGTTCGCTGTACTGTTAACATCCACTATCACCCAAATGTAGTATGTACCAGAAGACAGGCTACCTGGGATGGTCACGCTTTGATTGACGTAGGACGTACCGCCAGACGATATGCTGGGAGTGCTGATGCTTGTCAATAAGGTATCACCCGTTGAAACACTGCTTGAAGAGGAGTTAATACGTATATTCGTAGTAGAAGAATTGGCAGTTCCATTACCTTGGTTGTATATGGTAAAGCTCACCGTTACACTCGAACCCACACTGCTACTGCTGGGACTTACTGATAGATTCTGAATAACAAGGTCTGACTTGTATGATGTTGTTGGATTTTCAACTGTAAAAGCTGTATATGTCTTGTCATTCGATTCGTTACTCTGATTTGCCGTGCTGTTCACATCCGCTATCACCCAGATGTAGTATGTACCAGAAGATAAACTACTGGGAATGGTCACGCTCTGATTGACATAAGATGTACTCCCGGATGATATACTTGGGGTGCTAATGCTTGTCAGCAATGTATCGCTTGTAGTAACATTGCTTGCAGAAGTACTAATACGTATATTCGTAGTAGAAGAATTGGCTGTTCCATTGCCCTGATTGTATATGGTAAAGCTCACCGTTGCGCTCGAACCAGCACTACCAGTGCTGGGGCTTACCGACAAATTCTGGATGATAAGGTCTGATTTTGATGCAGAGATAGTAAAACTGGTATTACTTGTATCCGTATAAGAGCTATTGCTCGTGCTTGTAATTTTAACCTTATAATCGCTTCCGGCTGCCTGACCTGAGGGGATCATCCAGTTATAAGAACCGCTCCCACCACTTCCAATTGGGGTACTGGAAGAGATAGTGCTATATGAGCTACCCTTAAGCAGTTCTATCTTTACGTATGAACCGGGATTGCCTGTGTAGTTCCAGCTTATCGTATGGGTATTACTTGCTGTCCAACTTTCACTTCCGTTGGGAGAAGTAACGGTGATGCTAGTATTTGATGTTGATTCGTTTAATGTAATACTGTCACTCACAACTGTTGATTCAGTATTACTGCTGTTTTTGACTTTAAAATAAACAGTTTTAATTCCGTTGCCAGAACTTAATGTAAAGCTGGGGGATGTTGAATATGTCTGCCAATTAGCACCGATGAAACTAGAGGACTCACTTGCCATATAGTATGCCGGGCTACCTGTTACAATATTGTTAAGTGTTACGGTACGACTCGTGGTGCTGACTGCGTCATTGTTTATCTTAAAAGAGGTAACTGCAATACTGATAGTTGCATTATTAACCGTAACGTTTATCAGACTTGTAGCAGTCTGATCATTAGTATCATAAGCAATAACTTTGAGAGTATGGACAGCATTAGTAGATTGAGTTGTATCCCATGACCAGGAATAAGGTGAAGAAGTATCTGTGGATTTAAGAATACCGTCTAAATAGAATTCTACCATATTAATTCCATTGTCATCAGTAGCATTAGCTGAAACGGTGACTACTCCTGATACTGAGGCATTATTGACCGGTGAAGCAATAGAGACGGTGGGAGGATCATCTTCAGTTATCGTTGGAGTAGGAACGGGCGTCGTTCCATCTGTCAGCGTAACTGCTTCTAACCTGACGAAACCTTCCAACGGCGCTCCCATATCGGTACATAATCCCAGGCTTTCCAGGAAACCTTTAAATCCATCTGTAGGCGGAACGATGCTGGGACACATAAGATTGGCAAATTGCTGGGCATGTTCCGGAAATTCAAGAAATTGAAGAAGTGATACTTTATCATTCAAATAATTCGCTGACTTATTTGCTAGTTTCTTATCTTTTAATATTTTCTTAAAAAGCCTCTTCATTTCTTTTTTGATTGTACCCATACATCCTAAAAAATCCGCCAAGTCTGTGATGGCATCAGTAACATTTCCGCTTACTAAATCTTCCCCCAACTTTCCGGCGGAAACAGAACAATCTGATGTTTCGTCTAAAAGATCCAGAATGATATTACCGGCCAGATTGGCAGCCAGTTCAAAACGCGAATAAAGGTTAAAGAAAAAGTCTGGCGGTACTTCATACCCCAACGTTCCTCTTAATAACAAATCAATCGCCAGGGCAAAGAGGACTTCAAAACTTGTTCTTTCCCCGTTGTATTGTAAATACTGTCCTGCGCCAAACGTTATTTCTCCCAAAGGTTTAGTGGCATACGGACCTAAAAGTATTATGTATGGTACCTGTTTATCATTAACAGATACAGGGTAGTCTCCTTCCTGAAAGTTCAGGGATGCTTTTACCCATGTACCGGTAAGATTCCAAAGGGTTACTTTCGCTTTAATTTTGTCCTCTGTCTGTTTCACGTACTGATAGGTTAAGAGTAAAGGTTTTTCAGTACTATATGATCTCTGGAAGCTGAGAATGGACCCTTTGGAGCTTGTTACCTGCAAATTTGCTTTTACTACACGTTTCAAGTCGTTACTGCTGCCTTTTATTTTGAAAGAATACGTTCCGACAGATGCATCAGTTGTGGTTTAAACAGTTAAAACGGAATTATTTCCGGGTGATACCGGATTAGGGCTGAATTCGGCTGACGCACCATTAGGTAACCCTTCTGCTGTCAGCGTAACAGATTGGTTAAAACCATCCGTTGAATTTACAAGAACAGAGTAAGTAGCAGATGATCCTTGAACTACTTTCTGTTGTGAAGGTACCACTTTAATGGAGAAATCACTTCCTGCCTGCGTTTCTGTTATAAGGAAAGATATAGAGTTGCTTGTTCCATTGGCAGTCGTTACAAATACATCATACGATCCGGCAGAGATAGAAGGGACTGTTACCTGAATTTCTGTGTCGCCCCAGGAAGTAATACCAGCAGAAACAGAACCAAAGTTCACCATGCCCGATCCCTGTTCGTCACCAAAATTTGCCCCGGTAATAGTGACGTCGGTACCTGGTGGTCCTAACATGGAAGAAAGATTATCAATTTGTGGAACAATACCGGGAGTAGATATTGTTGTCAGATTATTAACATTCTTTCTTATCGTTGGAAGTAACTTATATAAATTGTCACCAGGACAAGTAGTACTACCAACATCTCGATGGCCACTTATATAGGAATATACATCTCCATCATTATCAACACCCGAACCTAATGGGTCGATGTTTTTCTGACCACATTTCCATGCTAACAAGTGTTCTGCTGAAGTTAACATGGTATCAAAAGGTGTTGTGTTGCCACTGTAAGAGCCACCACCATATGATCCCAAAAAGGCAACCCCCATACTCCCATTATTGTAACCGTATGCATGTGCACCTATAACATCGTCACCGCCGTATCTCCCTTCATATATAACACCATCGGGGTCTATTAAATAATTATAACCTATATCTCCCCATCCTCTTGTAACTGCATGATAATAATATATCGATCTTATACGTGCCTTCCAATCTGTATCAGTATTCGGAGTGTCTGTATGGTGGATTATATTATGTGTTACAACCTCATATTCTGGTGTCCAAGTCATTAACGATTCATCAGCTTCCCATCCATTACGGGAAACTACAACGGGTTTTGAATAAATCGAGCTACCTTGAATACTGTTGCCATCTTTTTGATTATTTATTATGTCATTCGTAAGATTTGTTGGAGTAATCCCTGAATCAATGAATGTAAAAGAAATTTTTTTTAATAACGGATTGTCTTTTTTTCCGGCTGGTATTAATTTTACACGGTATTGAATATATTCATGAACACGGTCCTTCTGATCAACACCAATTAAGTAACTAAAAAACTCTCCTTTGGGATTTTCATCTGGATATGATTCTATCAAAACTCTTTTCCATTTTGTCCAAGACTTACGATCTTTGCTTGTTCTAACCTTAATCAATACTTTTGTTTTTGAAGGAGAATCCACTATCCAATGTACCCCAACATCTGTAAAAGGTAAATCGGACTTAATTATATCTGAAATAACAACACATTCATCAGTACTCAATCTATACTTTAATTCATTTGTTTCAGGCGAAGTAGAAAAATCAAATACTTTTGTCTTTGATGCGATTTGCATCCCGCCGTTAACAAAATTCGCGCTATTAACCAAAATCAGAACAAAAAACATATAAAATAAAAAACATTGTTTTTTCATATTAATTTAATCACCATACACAAAAATTAATTGGATACATGTAAAATATGGCAAATACTCCTCCGCGGGTTCAGATTTGTAACTTGAACCCAATGTTTTATATTGTTTATTCTGCCCTCGACCGCATACTGCGCTGCTATCCAAATAAGCTTGTTTTTGTTTTTCCTCCCTGATATAATTTCGCTACGAATCGAGACCGCAGAAAGGCACTGGGTAGTATGTTTTTTGATGTATCAAAATACTTGCTTACCACTACAGCGGTTGGTTCTTTTGTGGTAAGAGATGTTAACCTCATTGCCAGCGCCATAGCAACACTTGCCTCTTTTGTTTTAATTGTAATCGCATATTACATAACACCACAAGACAAGGAGAACTAACATGGAAGTCGTAGCGGCCATCGCAGTTGCAACAGTTATCGTAGCAGCCATTTTTGCCTTTTACATCCATCGTCAGGAGAATATCAAACATTGATTTCTTCGATATGAAACACCTTAATATTCAGAAACACCCACATTAAAACAATATTTAATATCAGGAAAATCTATAATCCTCTACCGAAGCAGACTTAAAATCGAAAATAAACCTGGTTTTTTATCCGCTTTAATGTCTAAATTTATGTCTCCCTTAACATCTACTTTAAATCCACTCTGGCGCAGCATCTGGGCTACCCCCTCAATCGCCTTTACCGATGCATCGGTCAGTTTTTCCCCGTTTTTTAATTTTTGAAGGAATGCAGTATTGTCCTTCCACCGGGCGTAACCGGCATCGCTCATCTGTAAAGACACCTTCAGTTTCTGTCCGGCGAAGATATTAATCGTTCTTTCCCAATCCCTGAACCCTTCACGGGAGAGGCGGATTTTATTGAGTCCAGGTGGCGCTTTGAAAGTACCCGGCGCAGAACCGATAACCGTTCCATTAAGCTCAACGGTTACATCCAGCAATTGCATTTCGAACACGTTCTTTCCTATTACAACGGTACCGTCTTCAGTCACCCGTATATCGGGAATATTGACTGGCAGTTGGGCCAAATCCTGCATGCCGCAGGCAATGGTGATTTCAACATGGTCTGGTTTTGGCGGAGGCTCGATAATACGTTTTTTCATTAAACTTTCAGAAATCTTAACGGAGGCATCGTCTAACATTTCATTGATCATGTCGCTGCTTTCAGTACGGCTCCCTTCTGTAGAACGCATGGTTTTACTGACCCTGGCGATATCCGCCACCAAAGATCCGCCCTGTACGGCATCCAGGATTTTGTAACTTATACGCAGGGTATGGATG
>CAZPUD010000251.1:0-6351 GCA_964589115.1 uncultured candidatus Brocadiaceae bacterium
CTTTAATAAACTGACTTTTTTAAGAGCTCTTCCTGCTTGGAAAGTAATAGCCGTAACAATGGTATCCATTTCTGTAATTTCAGTTAAATTCTCTAATATCTTTCTATACTTTTCATCACTTACATTTTCAGTACATACATGTACATTGTAAGTAATACCGCATTCTTTGGCCGCTAAGATGGCATTTTTTACCCGTTCAAAAGGTATAGACTTTTGATGATATACATCAGTACTAATGGCAAGCAGTTTAATTGCTGAGAATTCTTTGAGTATTTCAACAGCTTCTTTCGGAGTAAATGCCCAGAATGCATTTGTTACAGCCGAAATAATTAAATCTTGACTTTCTCCAAAAGTAGCAATTTTTTTCAACTTTTCTATGTTATAAAAAGGCTCACCTCCCGTTAAAGAAAGGAACTTAATATATCCCTGTCTATACTCAGCAATTTGCTGGATCCAATCAAACGCATTGATCAATAATATCTCTTCATTTCTATTAGGGCTGGCTTCAATTATGCAATGTGGGCATGCAACCTGACATCTGTATGTCATAACTAAACCAATGTTTCGCAAAAAAGGTATTTCTGTAAGTTCAGCAGAGTTCATTTCAACCCCTAAAAATATTTAAGTTTTGATGTCTAAGGCGCCACATTAAGAGCGCCTTAGACATCCTTTCTGAATTCCGTTTTCTCTATGCTTTTTTAGGAGTAATTACAATATCGAAGTCTTTTAATACACCGGATTTTGCGAGTTTTCCTAACATTTCAATATCAGGATTCCAGATTCCTACAGTCGGCCCTGGTTTGATTATTACCCTTAATTCTTTTGTAAATTGCTTCGCGAATTCTTCAGGAATTCGAAAGGAAAGCTCCCCACCTTTTTCTAATAATGGTTTTTCTTCTGGCATAATAATTTCACCACCTTTCTTTTGAATTTTAATTACTTGCTACGCTAGTAACTACATGCCATTATTTAATTCTCCCTTAACCTCTTAGTTTCATTCTCTTTAATGTAAGGACTCTATATTACTGGCAAAGGCACAACAGGAGTGGTGGGTTGCAAGCATTCTATGATACATTCCAATGTTGCGTCTGTATGTCTATCAAGTATAGGCCAAATAGGAGGAAAAGGAATAAGACAACGTTTAATGCACTTTATTGTCGAATAGCTAATTTGTGGAAACACTTGTTGATAAATTGGTGTACCATTGACAACTCCCATCATCCTATATTGCTCATTAGTCCTATAGAGTGATACATCAGCGTTAAAACCGGGCATATTCTTCATTTATATCTCCTTTCACGTTAGATATTATAATTTTTATAAAAGCTATAAATCTTACAAATAGACAGATTACTACGCAAATGAACACAACCACCCACGGAGAGCAATTCAGTTGTGACACACGTATGTTAAACGTCTAACGCCTCCGGCGTAAGATGTACCCACGAAACCTCAACTATAAGACTGTCTAAAAGTGCATAAACACCTTCAAAAAACGGCGAACTCGGGTGCAGCTTGACACCGTTGCTGGATGGCGTATTTGTTATAACGCACTATCTTGAAAATACCTGCTTTCTTAATTTCTTCCACATTCGAATTGCAGAAAACTAGAAAAGAATCAGAGAGTCTGGATCCCTTTCTCCTGGAAATAGAATCTGTTTTCTTCAGAGTTTAAATGTTTCTTAACAACCAGCGCTCAATAGAATACCCGCACCGACTCCAAACAAAAAAGCATTTCCCGAAACAACCCCTCCAGCCACTAATCCAGCCCCAATATTACACACAGTTTCTGCCCTTAACTGAGGTAAAATAACCTGCTGATTTAATGTCCAGTGTTGAACACCTACATAGCGATTAGACTCTGTAGTTGTTTTCGAAGTGATTGCTGCCGTAAAACCTGGCATTTTTACTTTACTAATCATTTCATTCACCCCCCTTCAGTTGATAATTTTAATCGTAACAATGGCCACCTTTATACGTACAGGACAAATATCTTCTATTTCTATCCATAACTCAAATGTGCTGGACGTATGGCTGCAAAATATATTTCTCCATACCTTCAATGGTTAGCAACCCAGATATTTTAAGTACTAAATAGAGATTTAACCGTCGCACTATAATAGAATCCAGCATTCTGCACCACCACCAGACAGCCAACACTTTATTGCTTCCCATAGTTGTGGGATCACTGCTTGTCCACGAATATCGTTAACACCACTCATTACAACAATCTGATAGTGTTCGTTCGCCTTGTAAAGCGATACATCAGCATTAAAGCCCGGCATACTATTCATTTCATTCACCTCCTTTCAAATTTTATAAAATTTATAATTTATTACAGATAGATAAGTTGTAATTATTTTATAATTAATTTTTCTTTAAGTTTTAATCATTGAAGATAAGTACTTTAACTCTTTAACAAATTAGTTACTAATGGGTATTCACACATTTGTATATCGCACCCATTACCTGCCAGATCATCGCATATCTGACTTGCTTTTGCACATAATCCAGGTTGAGGACATTTCTACGGTACTATTTAGGCGGTCGACTCTCGTCTTGCGTTCAACCAATAGAACCGAGTAAAGTATCCCCCGAAAACGCTTTAAATCTTTATATCAACCAACCACCATCAGGAGTTCTCGTCGGATCACGCGGCGGTATTTCTCTACATACTTTTGCATAACAAAAACCAACAGTTCCATCCCAATTTGAGCGGCATGGGTAAGCAACACCGTAGCAATCTGCCCGAAGAGATGGAATGACTGTAACAATACTGACTAAATCTATAAAGTGACTCTGATAGTCCTCTTTGGTCTTATAGAGTGATATATGCGCTGTAAATCCTGGTACCCCCATATTACACACCTCCTTTCAATTCAATTGTTACAAATTTAATGATCATAGTATTGCGTCCATCCTGTAACTAGGAATGGGAACTCCTCAGCTACATCTACACGCACAAAGTACTTTTCAGTAACATTGGTATTACGATTAGTATAAGAAAAGATAACATCAACAATTTTTCGTGTACCGCTCAATCGTGAGGGACGAACTTCTATTCCAGTCAACGAACAGTCACACAAATAATATTCGGCAGTTTTTGCATAGATGATGTCATATCGAACGGCCAGATAATTCAATGCACGATGTTCGTCTGTTGCGCCTGCATTGTCTGCCATTTGCATAATTCTATCAAGTAAACTTTTAGCTGTGTTTATAAATAAATCCTCAGCAATTGTTTGTGGTTTTTTTCCTTTGAGGGCTTCTATGAATGATGTTCGATCAAATGTGTAAATTTGATCAAACATCACTACAGGAATCATAAGTCCATTGCACATTTCTGGTGGAGCAATTGGTCCTTTTATCCCAATAACCGCATCAATATCCTCGGAGCCGGGAACGGGACGGATAGCTTCGATCAACAGATCAAAATCTACAGGGTCGCGTGGCTGCAAAATGTATGTCTCGATCCCTTCAATGGTCAATATCCAACAAAATTTACGTGTTAAATAACGGTTCTGTCGCTGTGATAGAACAGCATGATCTGCCTGTTTGTCTGTAAGTCCAGATGTCTCTATTTGCGCCATCGTCTGCATATATTCTTTTTCTATTCCCAAACTTGGGTAACGTTTTTCGACCCTGCCCAGCGCATACACATAGGGATAGGTCGCCGCACCTGCGCAATTATCTCTTGCACATGGAATTTCACCAGATGTCATGACTTTAGACTGTGAAGGTAATGTTACGCCCTCACGATTTTCCGGAGATTGTGCTATTGTAACTTTTGTTTCATTGGGTTTTTCTTCTAACTGTTTTTCTCTTTCTGATTGTTCCATAAAATTCCCTCCTTTTCCGTAAAATGTAGGTTCTATCAGCTATTACTCAACACAATTTCCTACTACTTCGAATGCCAGCCCGTGAAAATAAACCATCGGTTAAGCGCCGCAGCACGGCGTTCGCAACCACCACATGGCTGGATTCCCACTGCAGAAGTTACTCTTTTAATAACATCACCAAGACCGATATCTTCGCCGGCAACGAAACCGGGAAGACGCACTCGGAAAGGACGATGCTCACTCTTCTCTTCGGGTTTGCCCGTTGCCTCATCTTTTTCCATAGCATTTACCTCCTTTCTAAATTATTTATCATGATTTGATATGCCATCCATGCATCAAGCAATGGCGGCACAACCGTATTTCTCCTGCGCATGCCCGTCTGGGTTACTGCAAACTTTACGTCAGCAGCAGTCGCGGCTGGAAATTCTGACCTCAAGAGTGCAATCGCACCTGTCACAAAGGGTGTTGCGACACTTGTTCCTCCCATTGTAAGAGGTTTTTCCTCAGTTCCAAGGCTGGTAACATCAACACCAGGAGCACATAGACCCTTCCTCCCGATAGAGCTTCCCAGATTCGATTCACTAATCGGTTTTCCCTGAAGATCACTCGCAACTACCGGAATAACCCAGGGATGTCGAGTAATAGCGGAACTTCCAATGGTTCCCTGGTTACCTGAAGCTGCGACAACGATAACACCACGTTTGACTGCATAATCTAACGCTTCTTCTAATTCATGTTCACCTCTGGATGATGGTTGTGCAAGCGCAACGCTTAAGTTTAGAATGTGGGAACCAGCTTCAATACATTCGATGATAGCTACAGCGAGTTCTTGAGGTGTAGCACTTGGCATATGTTCACTCCCGGAGGTTGTTTCTGTAAAAATGGGACGCACCATTAAAGTGCAGTTAGGGCAGATCGATGGAGCTACAGAACCCCTTTTCCCGCATAAAATACCCGCAACAAAAGTTCCGTGCAGGCAGGCGTCGCTACTCTTTTGAGTACATGCACCCGAAATTTTACCAGGAACATTACGGATATTTTTGGTCTCAAGATCGGGATGGGTCATTACAACCGGTCCATCTATCAATCCGACTATAATTTCAGAACGACCCCTGGTAAGTTCCATTAAAGCTGTTAGCCTGACCAAATTTAAAGGTTTTACCATATCTATTTGTTTTCAATAATTAAAATGTGTTATTAGATCTTTTCTATGGAAAGAACTTTTATCCCATCTGTTTCATGTGATGAAAGACCGCAATTGTATTTTATTGGTCTGTTTAGATATTTAAATCTAATTTTTACTTTGATATTTTCTGTAGTTTTGAACTGATTATTAATAACATCTTCATTTTCAGGTTTATACTTCTTATTGTCTATTTCAATAAAAAAGCCGCAACCATCTGCTGCGTACTCACCTTCCCAACTGAGTATTGCTTCTTTAGTTTGAACATTAGTATCTTTGATTGCCATGACCGCCACACCATCATCGGTCCCGTGTATGCGAATCCCTTTTAGAACTTCTTCTCTGTAACCCTTCCAAGTGTTCGTTGCTTTGACCTCTGAAATAACTTGCGGGACTGGGTCTGTAGGAGGAACAGCAAACAAGATGTAATCCTGTATTCCATCTGCCGGCTGAGTAACATAGATTACTCTGACCAGTTCCACATTCGTGTATCCAGCAGTAGGAACTTGGCCAACAACTGTCACAACCAAGTTTGGCGGGTTGCTCTCTTCTATGGCATAGTCAACCTTAACAATCTTCTTCACAATCTGCTTGTCCGATTGTTGCTGCATGATAGAAGCTCCTTTTCAAAATTTGGGAATATACATTAACGGGTGTAAATACATTTTTACTTTTGTTTTTATTTATCCTCACATCTATTCTTTAAAAAATTTTTGATTTCCTCTAATTGGTTTTTAGTCATGCCATAATATTTCTGAGAAGAACTGGTTTCCCACTCAGTTATAAATCCTTTCTCAACGAGAATCTCAAGGGCCTCCTGAACCTTTGATTTTGCTTGTTCTATAACAACTACCTTTGGAATCCACCATTTGAGAATTCCATCTATAGTATCCTTCGCATCCGGGGTTTTCATGAGATAATGGAGAATGTCCCAGATTACTATTTGATTGCTATCAGATAAGTTATTTCCAATCAAAGATACGTGCCGCCACACCGTCATCAATCCCATATATACGAATTCCTTTCATCAATTGTAGCCTTTCCAATGGAACCTCTTCAGTGTTCGTCGCTTCGACCTCTGAGATAACTTGCTGAACTCGACCTGTAGGAGGAACAGCAAACAAGATATAATCCTGTATACCATCTGCCGGCTGAGCAGCATAAATTACTCTGACCAGTTCCGCATTCGTATATCCAGCAGTAGGAACCTGGCCAATAACTGTTACATATATGACTGGCGGGTTACTCTTTGTCATAGAATAGCTAACCTTAATAATCTTCTTCACAATCTGCTTGTCCGATTGTTGCTGCATGATAGAAGCTCCTTTT
>CAZPUD010000252.1:0-6290 GCA_964589115.1 uncultured candidatus Brocadiaceae bacterium
AGGGTCTTTATAATGTCATTGCGAGGGTCTTTTCCGAAGCAATCTCTTAGAGTTTGGAGTTTGGAGTTTGAACTCGAAACTCTAAAGAAAGGGACTGCTTCGGGGAAATACGCCCTCGCAAGACAGACACTATATAATCTATTATTAACAATTATGTTGACAGTGTACTAGGGAAAAAATAAAGTATCCGATAAATGAAAAAACGAATAGTAATCACAGGTGTAGGCATCGTAAGTCCGCTCGGTGTTGGTATAAATGAAAACTGGGAAAGATATCTGTCCGATACATCGGGAATAAAAGAATTTGATATAGAGGATACCGGTATAAAAACACATGCCGGCAGAGTGCCTGACCATGAACTTGAAACATATGTTCCTGAAACAAAAAGAGATAAGGTAGATCGTTTTGCAAGCTTTGCTTTGGCAGCAGCAAAGATGGCATTAGTTGATGCAAAAATTGGTGAAGAGTTTGACAGGGAAAAAATAGGAGTTTTTATTGGCAGTGCTTATAGTGGACTCCATAGTATCGAAAAACAACTTAAGGTGCTTTATCTTGAAGGGCCGAGAAGGGTCCATCCGCTTTTGATGCAGAATAATCTTACAAATGCCCCGGCAGGCGAGGTTGCAATAGAATTAAACCTTAAAGGCCCTAATATCGGATTTTCATGCGGCGGGTGTTCAGGAGATTACAGCATAATTCAGGCATTTAATACACTGCAGCGCCACAATATCGATGCAATAGTAGCAGGTGGAACTGAGGCACCAATATTACCAAGGGTCTTTGAGGAATTAGGGCCTAAAGGTTTATTTCAATCAAATAATGCAGATGTAAACCGGGCTAGCTGTCCTTTTGATATAAAAAGAAATGGCTTTGTCCTGAGTGAAGGAGCCGGGATAGTTATCCTGGAAACACTTCAGAGTGCGGAAAAAAGGGGGGCCGATGTTTATGGCGAACTCATTGGATTTGGAACCTCTTATTATCATAATAATTCTGTAAATCACAAAAATACAAGTCTTCATTCCAGGGTTTCCTGTATAAAACAGGCTTTGTCCTCTGCTTCTCTCTATCCTTCAGGTGTTGATTATATTCATGCAAGCGGTACATCCGGAATAATAGAAGATGCAGAGGAGGCAGAAGCAATAACGTCTGTTTTTGGTAACGATAACCTGAAAATCCCGGTAAGTTCAACAAAAGGTAGTTTAGGATTCTCCATAGGTGCTTCAGGCCCTATTAATGTAATCTTCTCATTGTTATCCCTTAGAAAACATATTTTACCTAAAACAAACAACCTTGAGAATATCGATCCAAAGTGCATGTCGGTCTCCATTCTTAAAAAACCCGATTTCCGTTCTGTTAATATCATACTTTCAAACAATTTCGATTATGCCGGCAATAATGTATCATTCGTTTTTCAGCGTTATCAGGTAAGTAAATGAAGGTTTCATCCTAAAAATGATCAACCGTAATGAAAAAAACAGAGTTGTAGTAACCGGAATGGGAGTTATTACGCCGATCGGGATCGGAATAGATTCGTTCTGGAACTCTTCTATAAACGGGAAATCGGGGATATCGGTTATCTCAAGGTTTGATACAGAAGCCTATCCAACTAAAATTGCGGGAGAAGTAAAGGATTTTAACCCTGAAGAATACATGCCCGAAGAGTTGGCACACAATTTGAGCAGGTGTTCACAATTTGGACTGGCAGCGGCTCAGATGGCAGTGAAGGATGCCGGTTTGGATTTTTCTCAGATAGACACAAACAAGGTTGGTGTGCTGATTGGGGTAGGGATTGAAACTTTATTATATTATGATGAAAAAACCGCAGTAGAGAAAAACAACTATACCCTGCGGGCTAAGCCTCCAAAAGATAATAGGAATGCCTCAAACGTAATCTCTGGTTTTTTTAATCTTCCGGGCCAAAGCCTGGTTGGTGCAACAGCATGTTCAAGTGGCAATCAGGCTATTGGAATTGCCAGAAATTTAATCAAATCTGGCCAGGCTGAATTCGTTTTAACTGGTGGGGTTGAGGCACCCATTTTCCCGCTTAATCTAGCGGCTTTTTGTTCCCTGAGAATCATGTCAAAGAGGAATAACCAGCCTGAAAAGGCAAGCAGACCCTTTGACAGGGAAAGGGATGGGTTTGTAATGGGAGAGGGTGCCGGTATTCTGATCCTTGAAAGTGAAGAAAATGCCCGAAAAAGAGGTGCACATATCTATGCCGAGATAGCCGGTTATGGAGCTACCAGTGATGCCTTTCACATGACCATGCCTTCAAAAGACAGAATACAAATATGCAAATCAATGCGTTTAGCAATAGAGGATGCTAACCTGGGCATAAAAGACATTGATTATATTAACGCACATGGAACATCGACATTAGCAAATGACAGTGGAGAGACAAAAGCGATAAAAACAGTTTTTGGAGATAATGCATATAAAATACCTATAAGTTCAACAAAGTCAATGACAGGGCATTTGATAGGTGCCGCTGGTGCGGTAGAGCTAATAACATGTATCTTAGCAATGAAGAATAATATCATCCCCCCTACAATCAATTTGGAAAATGCAGATCCTGAATGCGACTTGGATTATGTGCCTAACATAGCAAGAAAAAAAGAAATTAATGCCGCTACGTCAAACTCTTTTGGTTTCGGTGGGAATAATTCAACTATCGTCGTTAAAAGAGTCTTGCAACCTCTTTAAATACATTATAAGCGATTTGTCTTTACAAGTGGGTTAAGTATTTAGAAGCAATCAGCTATCAGCAGTCAGCTTTTGTTTAATCGCTGATAACGGACCGCTGATAGCATATCATTTTTACCGGTCTGAAATTCTGCCTCGTTATATAGAACACTACATTTATGAAATTAGATAATATTTGCTAATTTTAAGGAGGTGATATGTCATATTCAAAACTTTTGGTACTGTAAGATAGCAAATGAAATGTTATGTAATGGAATTTTTTTAACAACATTAACGATCTAATAACACAATTGGGGGGGCGAGTAATGCAAAATCTTACAGAAGATTTAATTGTAGAAAGACTAAAAAAGATCATATCAAGAGAACTTAGGATAGATGCCGAGGACATTACCATCAGTTCGCATATTGTAGATGATATCGGCATAGAGTCTGCTGAAATGATAAATTTATTATATAGTATTGAAACAGAGTTTAATATAGAGATTTCTAATGAAGAAGCAAGTAAGAATTTAACCGTGCAAGAGATGGCTAATCTAGTGAAACAAAAAACCGATAAGAAATCCGTACAGTGATGAAGCATTGGAGTTTTTCTATGAATAATTTGCATGGCATAGATCTTATGCTCTGGAATTCCTTTATGGGAAAGGCTTATTCCGTTAGTGATTGTTTCAAAGAAAATGGTATCGGGACACTGGTCAGGGCAAGCAAAGAAGCCGGATTTAATATTACCATCGAAGACCCTGCAAGAATCGAATTTTACACATCCTTCACGAGAAACGATTTTACATCAAGGCTATCAGAACTCTCTGTAAAGATCTTTCATGGGAAAAACGAGGAAAACCCTGCTTCTTTAAGAATGGAGTGGGATGCGCTTCAGGATAATCTCACAGAGATTTTAAAAGGGCGGATGGAAAAGTATATTAATGATCTTGTTCAAAAAATACGTGAAAATCGGGTAAAAGTACTTGGGATCAAAACGTGGCTTGGTCACAGATTCTCATACGCAGAGGAGCTTGCCAGGAAAGTTCAGAAAATAAGCCCGGATACATTAATAATTGCCGGTGGGCCACAAGTTAACCAATTCAAAGTACATGCACTGGAAAAAAGCCCATTTGATTTCTGTATAGATGTTGAGGGTGAAATAACCCTGATGAAGATTGTTAAAATAGTAAGAGACTCACAATCTAAAGGCTATACAAAATCTGAAATAATAAAAAGAATTACTGCCCTTGCCGAAGCTGGTGAAATTTTTAATCTGATATACAGGGATAACAACGGCAAAGTGAAAGAGACGGCGATTCAAAGACTCCCCTTAAACTCAAAACTTTTTCCGTTATATGAGAAAGATGATGGAAAGGTAAACATAGCGGTAATAAACGAGTCCTCGGGATGCTATTACGGGAAATGCAATTTTTGCACACATCCAAACATTACAGGGAAATACCAGGCGCGGGATATTGATATAACCCTCAGTGAAATAAAGAAAACAATTTATGAGATGGGTATCGGACTCTTTAGATTTGCAGGTTCCGTAACACCTATTTCCCTGAGTAGACGAATTGCTGAAGCGTTATTGAAAGAAGGTTTGATTGTTGAGTATTCAATGTTTATCAGGGCAGAGAACAGAGCAAAAGAGCGGATGAATGAGCTGGTTAATATATACGAATCAATAATACGCTCCGGACTCAAAGCCGTTTTTCTGGGTGTTGAAGCTGCTAATGACGAAATCCTCTCTAAAGTCATCCACAAAGGTACTTATACGGAGGATATGTATTTTACAATTAAGGCTATGAAAAAGGCATCTTATAATCAAAAAAAACATCTTGATGTAGGTGTAAGCTTTATTTATCCTTGCCCGCTGCCTCACGGTAATGGTATAACCTATGAGCAAGTCTTAAAGGAGAATTTATGCTTCCTTCAAAAACTAAAAGATGAAAACTATAAACCTGATTCTGTCCTTATAACTCCAGGTACACCATTACCTGCTACAGCCTGGCAATTAGAGCCTTTTCAGTACGGTTTTGATTTACCTGACGATTATGTTCAAACATTTTTACGCTATGAATATGAGCTCACCAAAGATCCAAGTACATGGCCTGAACTAAATATTTCTTTAGACGGAATGCAGTACTTAGATATGTTAAAGATGGCTGGTCAGATGGAGAGAAAAGTCAGAGAAATGGGCTATACCGTAAATGTCTCAGATGAGCACTGCCTTGCGGCAAGAAGTGCCGGATTTTTAGGTCAGGAAGGATTGGAGGAGTTTAAAATGAGAAGCGATTTAGCCTTACTAACTACGGACTACAGTTTTCTTCGTGATGTTTATCAAAAGATAAATGACTATAGCAGAGGAATAGCAGAGAAAAATCTTCCTTCAATAAATAAAGATACTCCTTGAGGAAAGAAAAATTCTATGGTAACAAGACGTGTTGTCATTACCGGTTTGGGAATCTTAGCCCCTAATGGTATTGGAAAAGATGCATACTGGGATGCGTTGATTAACGGACGTTCGGGTATATCGAAGATTACATCCTTTGACCCGTCTGCCCTTAGCACAAGAATCGCAGGAGAGATAAGAGATTTTGATACTTGTGATTATGTTGACCCGAAAATAGCAAAAAGAAGCGGTAGATTTACCCCCTTTGGTATTGCGGCAGCAAAGATGGCAGTTGCAGATTCGAATATTGATCTGAACAGGGAAAACAGAGATAGGTGCGGCGTGTGTTTTGGAACTACATTAGGGGCTGATAATGATTTATACGAAGTACAATATGGAAAATATTTCAGTTCAGGGCCTCAGGCGGTAAGCCGTATTACTGCTCCAGAACTTACACCGCATGCAACAACAGGCTATATTTGTTCGGAATTAAGAATTAACGGACCTAATTCTACGCTATCATCGGGGTGTTCAACCGGACTCGAAGTTGTAAATTGGGGTTATAGGATGATAAAACAGGGAGAGGTAGATGTAGCAATTGTGGGGAGTGCAGATACACCTATTTTCCCTTTTATTATGTCTGCACTATGTGCCTTGGGAATTCTTTCACAGAGAAACGATGAACCCGAGAAGGCATCTAGACCTTATGATAAAAATCGTGATGGTATGGTACTGAGTGAAGGTGCAGCATCAATAGTGCTTGAAGAATTGAATCATGCCTTACAAAGAAGGGCAGATATTTATGCTGAAATCATATCTTATGCCACTTCATGTGACGCACAGGACATTTTCCAAAATGATATAAGCGGAACAGGATTAGTTATTGGATTAGAGCAGGCACTAATTACTGGTAAACTGAGAAAGGAAGAGATAGATTATATCTGTGCTCATGGAAATGCTATTCCTAGCTATGATGTGGCAGAAACAAATGCCTTTAAGAAGTTCTTCGGCAGCCGCGCATATAAGATTCCCATAAGTTCCGTCAAATCTATGACAGGCCAATCATTTGCAGCAGGAGGTGGCTTTCAGGTAGTGGCAACGTCACTTAGTCTAAAAAATGGAATCATCCCTCCCACTATGAATTTGGATATACCCGATCCTCAATGTGATCTTGACTATGTTCCAAACCATGCAAGGCGATTTTCCATGG
>CAZPUD010000253.1:0-6167 GCA_964589115.1 uncultured candidatus Brocadiaceae bacterium
GGATTTAGATTATTTGAATTCGAAAAAACCATGAGATATTTTCAAGATGCAAAAAGAGTGGAAAGATTTATCTTTATCCTAGATTCAATAAGCAGTCTTAATAGAATAACAGGTAAAAGCATAGATTTAAAATTTGATGCTCTAGATTTTAATAATTGTCAGCTTATAGTGCAAGGCGATGATAGCAATTGGGTGGATGCAGTATTTTGCAAACTTAAGGAAAGACTAAACAGATACAAAAATAATAATAGAATAATTCAAAATAGATTCGTTCCTCTTATTGTTCAACTAATTGGTGTAATTGCTGGATTTATTGTTAGCTTATGGGTAGCGATAAAAATATCTCCCAAGTTATCAATTGACAACTCGCTAGCGTTTAGTTTCGTTATAGCCTTTCTTTTATTCTCAAATATTTGGATGCTGCTTCATGATGCAATAATGCGGTGTTTAAATTATTTTTGGCCAAACATTTCATTTAAAGAAAGAGGAGGACTTCATTGGTTAGTTAAGGCACTAATAAGTACCTCATTTGTAAGTTTATTTTTCTTTATTTTTGCTCGTTCATTTTCATACATTGTGCAAATTGTCAAATCAATAATGAAGTAATCTGATAAGAAATTTATAGTTATTCAAGACTGGAATAAAGTTTATTTATCTGAAGGCCCTGTTTTTAAACTTTCACAAATGGTGTTATATATTCTTTGTTTTTGTACAATCGCCTAAGCAGGCCTAAAATGCCAATTACCCAGGCACAAATTGAAAAATCGTTTCTCTGGCGAGAAGTTATTGAGCTACCGATTAATATTTGGATGTAGGGGCGGGTTTCAAACCCGCCCCTACGAAAAGGCATATGATTTTTGATCCAAAAATTCATCATAGGCGTTCTATTCGGTTAAAAGGATATGATTATTCCCTGCCGGGAGCATACTTTGTAACCATATGCACACAAAATAAGATATGTTTATTTGGCAATGTAAATAATGAGGAAATGGCATTAAATGATTTTGGACGAATTGTACAGATGGTCTGGGATGAATTGCCGGTGCATTATCAGTTTATAAAATTAGATACGTTTATAATTATGCCGAACCATGTTCATGGGATTATTGGCCTTGTAGGGGCAGGTTTAAAACCTGCCCCTACGGGATTGCCGGAAATTGTGCGTGGATTTAAAACATTTTCCGCACGGTATATCAATAAAACGCGAAATACGCCGGGAATATCTCTCTGGCAGCGCAATTATTACGAACACATAATCCGGAATCCAGAGGAATTAAATCGTATTAGAGAATACATAGTTAATAATCCTCTTAAATGGCATTTGGATAGGGAAAACCCCAATGGAATACCAGATGAAGAAGAGAAAAAATTCTGGGAAGATTTTTCGTAGTGATGGCGGGTTTGAAAATGGTGGGCGGGTTTAAAACCCGCCCCTACAATATGCAAGACTGGAATGAATTACATTTATCAGAAGACCCGGCGGTTGAGCTTTTGCAAGCACTGGGATATATCTTCGTATCGCCAGAACAACTGGACGCTGAGCGGGAAAGTTTCAGGGAAGTTATTTTAGTCTCACGTTTAGAAAAAAAACTCAGGGAGCTTAATCCATGGCTCTCTGACGAAAACCTTAAGAAGGCTATTCGGGCAATAACCAACGTCCCCGCAGCCAGCCTTATGGAGGCGAACGAGAAGATTTATACTTCCCTCGTGCACAGCATATCCCTTGAGCAGGATATTGGCGATGGTCAGGGCAAAAAGGGGCATGATGTCCATTTTATAGACTTCGAGCATTTTGGGAAAAATGAGTTTATCGTTACCCGACAGTTTAAGGTTTCCGGCTCGAAGGAAAATATAAAGTGTGATATCGCAATATTTATTAACGGAATACCCCTGGTTGTCTTTGAATGCAAAAGCCCGACTATTCATGAGTCAATTGATAAAGCAATTACCCAGCTTTTCAGGTATCAGGAGCTAAAAGACGAATATAAAAACAGAGGCGCTCCAAAATTATTTGAAACGATACAGATTCTTATCGCCGCTTGTGGCCAGAAAGCTAAATTTGCAACTATTTGCACGCCCTATAGACACTTTTTGGAATGGAAAGAACCATATCCAATCACGCTGGATGAATTACATAAACAGTATACTTCCCGCCTTTTCGGTAGAACTCCTAATGACCAGGATATGCTTATCTACGGGCTTCTTCATCCAGCTAACTTACTGGATATTGTCCGTAATTTTATCGCCTTTGAGGTTGAAGGTGGCAAAACTGTTAAAAAAATAGCACGTTATCAACAATTTATAGCGGTTAACAATGCAATAGAGCGTATACAAAAAGCAAAGGATCCGGGGAAGCGTGGTGGTGTTATCTGGCATACACAGGGTTCTGGAAAATCGTTGTCAATGCTATGGCTTGCGGTAAAGTTGAAAAGATGCAAGAAACTGGAAAATCCTGTTTTGATTATAGTTACTGATCGCATAGATCTTGACAATCAGATTGTCGGGACATTTCAGCGCTGCGGTTTTCCAAATCCGATTCAGGTTGGCAGTGTAAAGAACTTAAGGGAACTGATCCGCGCTGGAAATGGTCAGACAATTATGACTACTGTGCAGAAATTTCAGGAATTGACAAACGAGAACGGTCATCCGGTCTTATCCGATGCGGAAAATGTATTTGTAATGGTGGATGAAGCCCACAGGACGCAATATAAGAACCTGGCTGCTAATATGAGGCAGGCATTACCAAATGCCTGTTTCCTGGGATTTACCGGTACTCCAATAGATAAGAAAGACCGCAGCACTCTCCAGACATTTGGTTCTTATATCCATACGTATAGCATCGAACAAGCTGTTCAGGATGGAGCAACAGTTCCGATTTTTTACGAGAGCCGGCTTCCGGATATACACGTGCAAGGTGAAAATTTGGACACACTTTTTGATAGATATTTTCAGGATTACGGTGAAAGTGAGCGCGAAGAAATTAAACGAAAATATGCTACAGAAGAAATAATCGGGCTTGCTTCTGTCAGGATAGAAGCCATATGCCTGGATATCATTGAACATTATGAGAAATTTATTATGCCTAATGGCTTCAAGGCTCAAATTGTCACTTCCAGTCGGGAAGCTGCAGTAACATACAAGGAGATACTCGATAGACTGAATGCCCCACCATCCGCAGTTTTAATTTCCGGCAGTAATAATGATCCTCAGCGTCTTATGAAGCATCATAAAAGTCAAGCAGAAGAGAAGGAAACTATACGCAGTTTTAAGGAAGACCCTGTCGAAAAGTTAGCTATCATTGTGGTGTGTGATAAACTCTTAACAGGTTTTGATGCGCCTGTTGAGCAGGTTATGTATATTGATAGGCCGTTGAAAGATCACACGCTTTTGCAGGCAATAGCCCGTGTTAATCGGACAGCCGATAAGAAAGATTATGGGCTTATAGTTGACTATTGGGGTATATCGCGGAATCTGCAGGAGGCGCTTGGTGTATTTCAGGCAGATGACGTTACAGGAGCGTTTACTCCTAGAACAGATGAGTTACCGCGTCTTGAGGCTCGTCATCGGGCAGTTATGCGTTTTTTTGATAAGGCAGACAGATCAGACCTTGAATCCTGCTTAAAAATATTAGAGCCAGAAGATGTGAGGGCTGATTTTGACATTGCCTTTAGGCGTTTTTCACAAAGTATGGATATGGTTTTACCTGACCCGGCAGCATTGAGATATAATGCAGACCTTAAATGGTTAGGTAAGGTAAGAAATGCTGCCAGAGCACGTTTTAGAGACTCAACCCTTGATTTGTCATCCTGTGGCGCGAAAGTTTGCCAACTTATTGAAGATCACATTAGAACCAACGGCATACAGAAACTCATTGAGCCAGTGTCCGTATTTTCTAAAAAATTTGACGAAGTGGTTGAGGTGTTGACAACGCCAGAGGCAAAGGCAAGTGAAATTGAGCATGCCATTCGTCATGAAATACATGTTCGTTTAGAAGAAGACCCTGTTTTTTATGAATCGCTTAAAGAACGACTTGAAAAGATTATCGAAGAAAGAAGACAGGAAAGAGTAAGTGCTATAGAAGAACTCAAGCATTTACAAGCGCTTGTGGATGAAATGCGCAGCATGGGAAAACATGCCAGAGATTTGGGATTTTCGGAAACAGAATATGCCTTATATAAGATTCTTAACGATGTAGGGGCAGGTTTTAAACCTGCCCCTACCAACACAAATAAATATCAAGAGTTGTCCACTCTAAAGGATGCCGTAGTTAAAGAGACATCTATCCCTTATGGTGATTCTCAAAGAGAATTGACCCACTCTATTATGGAATCTTTAGAAAAACTTGCTGTGATTGATTGGATTCATAAGGATGACATTCAACGTGAGATGAGGAAACAGATAAAAGGAATTTTAAGGTCAAAGGGTTATCGATTTGAAGATATTGAAATTTTAACAACAAAAATTATAGATTTGGCTAAAGTGAGACTTGCAAAATGACATTAGAAAAAGGGACAATTTCATTTGGTAGGAAAAATATCGATTTCCTTGTAAAACGTAGTAAAAAAAGAAAGACGGTAAGCATTTTTGTTGACCCTCTTGAGGGAGTGTTCTTACGGGCTCCTTTGACGCCATCACTTGAAATACTTTCAAAACTGCTGCATTCAAAGGCTATTTGGATTTTAGACAAACAGCACCGTATAAAGGAATCTTCGGGCCAATTAACCAAGAGAGAATTTGTTACAGGAGAATCTTTTTTATATCTAGGGAGGCACCTACGGCTAAAAGTATTAAAATCAAAAACGGAATCAAAGATTACCGTTAAAGGTGGAAGATTTTTAGTTAACCTTAATAGCCTTGATAGAAATTTAAATAGGACAAAAGTGATAAGGAATATGCTATCCTCGTGGTACGAAAAACATGCGGGTGTAGTTTTGCTTAAAAGAGTAGAAATATATTCGAAGAGACTAAAGATAACAATTCCGAAGATAATTTTAGCTAATCAAACAAAACGCTGGGGTAGTTGTAATCAAAAAGGACAAATCTGTTTTAATTGGCATATTATTATGGCACCTCTATCACTTGTTGATTATGTTGTTACCCATGAACTTTGCCACCTCCGGTATATCAATCATTCAGAAAATTTCTGGAAACTGTTAGGCAGCGTTATGCCTGATTATGAATCCCGCCGTGAACGTCTTCGTAAAGAAGGTTCAAGATATTATTTCTGAATATTTGTATCAAATACTGAGTCAAGTTCTGCATTCCTTGTGGAATGGACTTACAATAAATGTAAAAATTTAGTTTTTTGAAAAATTTATAATACAATAACGTATTACATGTTACATGCCGTGTAGGGGCAGGTTTGAAACCTGCCCCTACAATAAATACTATTCGTGCAGGAATTTTCAAAAAACTAAATTGTTACCAATAAATCTTAGAAAGTTATATCAATTTAATCAATTACAGGTAATTGACTAAGATACTCCTTAAAGTAGATTGAATCTTGATATAAAGGGCATGTTTCGTTACATTGTATTAAGAGAGATACCAGAAAAAGCGATGAATTATGGCAGTTGCAATACATAGTCGTTCTTTTCCATCTGATATATTACGATAAAGGTAAACCTTGAGTAATCAGGGGACACAAAGTAAAGGGTCTTTAAAATAAAAATAAAGATGGCCTTACTGCCGAAGATTTTTAGAAAACATCTTTGCAGTAAGGCCTTTTTGTTTTTATAGAGGAACTGTTTTCCCAGACCAATTGTTCATTATGTTAAATCGGTTCCGTATTGAAGAAAAGGCATGAAATAAATTTGGAAGAATATAAAAGGAAATATGTATGTGGCTAAAATGGTTACCATGGAGATTTATCATAAAATATTTGGCTAAGTCGCATGGTTTTTTGGACCCTTTCTCAATCCTTTCCCGGCTCAGCCGTTTTGCTCAGCCTTCCGAGGTTATGGTGCCTGTTGAGCTTTTGCGTGCAGGTGCAATGTTACATGCACGGGGATTGATAAATAGTCAGGCGATACAACATAATCTCGACTGGGTATGGCCTTACTGGGTAGAGCAGCAATTTAACCCCAGGAGTAGCTCTTTCATTCCAAGGGCGTTCTCCCTTACCCATATTAACCTTACTCACCGGAACTGGACTGCAGTGGGTATAC
>CAZPUD010000254.1:0-6147 GCA_964589115.1 uncultured candidatus Brocadiaceae bacterium
CCAACAAACTGGGTGCGTGATTGCTGCATTCTCCAGGGGATAGATTATAATTTATTACCGAGAGGTATTGAAGAGGCGTTGTTTCCTATTGTTGCCTTGCCTTATCCAGGCGATTGGGACTTAGATCTTCTATATACAAAGTCCATTGTAGAAGCTGCAGACCTTGTAATAGGAGCAGGTTATTTTGACGAAGAAAATCTTCCCGCTATTGGTGCAAATAATGTGGAAATATTTTATTTTGGCTCTGCAAGTGAATCTTTTTTTGATCCTCAGCCAAAAAAAATTAAAGAGCGTAAATATGATATATTTTATACTATTACCTGGTTTAGTGACACAACACACCCGGAGAGAACGGAATGGGCTCAGAGACTTATTAATCTCTCAAAAAAATGCAATACACTTATCGTGGAACGGGTGAAAAGTCATAACGAATATCTCTCATTACTAAGAAATTCAAAAATGTCATTTTCTCATGTCAGACAGGGGAATTTTTCCGGACGTGTTCTTGATGCCGCTTCCCAGGGAACAATCCCTGTAGTCACAGGAAAAGATGTAACAAAATATTTTGATGACGGGAATGAGGTTATTTCTGTAACAGGGGAAAATATTTATGAATGCATTGAGTATTATTTAAAGAATGAACATCTTTTACAAGAAATGTCAGAACGAATCTACGCAAAAGTATTAAATGAATTCAAATTAAAATCCCGTTTTACCAAATTGTTGACAATAATAGAAAAAAACCTAAGAAAAGGGAAAAAAACTAAAAGAAAAGCAGCCGGTCTAAACAAATTTGAAACTCATACAAGAACAGGTGAAGTATATTTCTATGCATATTTTAGAACAGTAAACAGAAAATATTTTTTTACTATGGAATATATTAATGAATGTTTACTGACATGTCTTAATGAATTCAAAGAAGCTGTAAATTTAAATCCCACACCAAGATCGAAAACAAATCTTGCCGTGGCATTAATGGCATTCGCTTCTCAACAGAAAAGAGAGGATGCGGCTCTTCAATTGATTGAAGAGTGCTTTTTTCTCCTTCAAGGGGTAATTTCTTCCCATCCGACATATATACATGCATATATCAATTTAGGCATATTACATTTTAGGTTTGGCAATTTACATGAAACATCGAATATTTTTTTAAAAGCTTTGCAATTGTTTAAAAATGGTACGGCGCAGATAGACCCTTTTTGCTTACAAAATCGGGATTTCGATCCCTTTAATCTCATCCTTCAAAAACCCTTGAATGAAAATTTACTTCTTTTACTCAAAGGGGAAACGGAAAAAGCAAATACGAATTTAATAACTTTGTTTCAACTTGCTATTTTATACTTTCTTTTCCTTAGTTATGAAAAAATTGGCAATCCATACAACGCTTTAGGCTGCCTTATTAATGCAGATAATCTGTTTCCTGAACATGGTTTAATAACAAAAAAAATTGCTGAGTATTTATTCCTCCTCAATTACGAACAAGATTGTATCAATATATATGAAAAAGCAAAAAAGTTACTCCCTTTAGATATAAATATGAGGTTGAATTTTATTCGAATATTGGACTTTTTTGATCAAAAAAAAAGGTTTTTAGATGAAATTGCCGACATGAAAAACAGTCTTGGTTCAATAAATGCTTTTGCCAGTGTGTCAATAAAGATCAAAGACTTTATAAAATCGTCATCAAGATTTGATATTAAAAATGGCTATTCACATGATATTAATAAAGAGCAAACCTTTCGTTCTATAGAAAAAGCCCTGTTGCAATTTATTAATAAAAGTACTGATGACATTAGATTACTTTCGAGACTTATAAATTTATGGAAAAAACAAAGAAAGAACGATAGGATTTTTGATATTATGGAAGATTTTATTAATAATAATAGGGATAAGATACTCAATGATAATGCATTTCGATTTGAATTACACGCTATTTTTAAATCACTTCAAACAATAGCTGAAACAGAAAAGAATGATTTTAATAGGAGTGTTTCTTCTTTAAAAGACACCATTAATAGCTATTGCGAGGGTTTATGAAGATTTTATTGCTGGGTGTAGGAAATACACCAATACTCAGTAAATTTGTAAACAATCACCATGAAAATTTTATAAAAGATAATAACATATCAGGCCATGATATTAAAACCTTTGGATACAATAATGGTGTTGATATAAAAATTAACATTGGTGACACATTTCAAAAAGTAATGGAAAAACTTCCTACAGATTGGACACCCGACGTTTGCCTCTTATGGGAAATTGAAAATAATTTGCTGCCAATTGGAATAGAACAAGCTCCGTTCCCAACTGTTGCTCTTATATCTGATTGGGATTATGACATAGTACTATCTAAATTAATCATTGAATCCGTAGATATTATAGTTTCTCTATCAGAATATGAGAAAGATTCTCTTAAGGCAATTGGCGCCAATAATGTAGTTATTTTTCATTACATTGGCATGCTGAAAGAATTATTTAACAACGCTCCCAAAAAAATCAAAGATAGAGAGTGCGACATTCTTTATACCACATTTATTGATGATATACATCACCACGAACGTTCTCAGTGGATTCTACATCTCTGTTCTCTCTCAGAGAAGTATAAAGTAATTATCGAAACTCATTTACCAAAATACAAAGAATATATTAGTTTATTAGGAAACTCTAAATTGGTATTTTCACATCATCGATATGGGACAATGTCCGGGCGCGTTCTTGAAGCAGGATCTCAAGGCGCTGTTGTCATCGATACGGGAACTGGAATAAAAAACTTTTTTTCTCAAGATCAAGAATACATTCCTGTAAATAATAAGGATTTTGCCGATCAAGTTGAAAAATACCTGAATAATTCGGAAAAATTGCAGGAAATATCGAATAAATTTTATAAAAAAGTTACCACTCATTTTGAATCAAAGACACGATTCAAAGAATTCCTTAATTTTATTAACTCCCAAACAAGCAAGGAGAATCAAAAAAGAAAATGTTCTACCATCTCAGAAAGTGAACGATATTGTCACCAGGGGGAATTATATTACTATTCTTATTTTAGAGCTGCTACAGGTTTATTTATTAAAGATACGGAAGGCTGTCTCCTTTTAAAAAGTATAGAAGCATTTGAAAAGGCTGTTGCCTTAAATGCAATTCCCCGAACAATTACAAATCTTGCTATAGCCAAAACATCATATAGTTTTTTGTTTGAATCCGAAGAAACTGCCACTGATAAAATAAATGAAACCATAAACATCCTTAAAGACGTTATAACTTCCTTTCCTGATTATATAAATGCGCACTTTAATTTAGGGCTAATTTATTTTCAAATTAACGACTTCAATAACGCATTGCCTGTCTTACAACAAACACTCCAGTTGTTAAAGACAGGAAGCTCTATAGATCCATGGGGTCTACACAGTAGGGAATGTAAAGTGTTTGATATAACAATACGTAAACCACTTAATTTGAGTCTATTGTTACTATGCAAAGGAGAAAAAGATAAATCACTGAGTAACATAAAGAATATATACACAGCAACTATTCTTTATTTGATTCATACAATTGAGATTAAAAGTGGAGATATTTATAAGGCATTAGATGCTATTATAGAAGCACACAAGTTATATCCAACTTCCGGGTTAATCGCAAGTTCCGCAGGATGTATACTAGCAATTCTTGGTAATAAAAAAGAATTTATAGAAATGTACAAAACAGCATTAAATTTATTACCTTTGTCTATTGGTTTAAGAAAACAATATATAGAAACATTGTATGCTTATCAAATGGACGTAGAAGCAAAGAATGAAATAAATAATAGTATAAAAATCATGCAATCTATAGAAGAATTTAAAAGAACGATTCCGACTTTTAAAGAACATTTTGAGGATTTTAGCAAATTCAGTGACAAGCAAAAATATTTTTATAACTTCAGCAAGGAAAATATTTTTATTCTATGGACAGAAATTCTTTATGATTGTCTTAAACGGAGGCCGACCGATATTAGACTGATATTCAGGATTATTGAAATTTGGGAAAAACTTGGAAGATCCGACAAGATAATCGAGATACTTAAAGATTACCTTACTCATCACACTAATGGAAATATAAATAAAGAGACACTTCTTCGAATTAAAGATGTTTTTGATAAGCTTCAGAAGAAAATTAATATTTTGAATAATACGTTTGATTCAAAATTAATTAATATAAAAAATATTTTATTTTCATAAAAAACCTCCTATTCTTCCATACTAGTAACTGTGACATCCATAATACATATTGTACTAAGACCAGTTATATAAAGTATTTATAGTAAATCAGAAATATGCAGAGCAATTCAACACAAATCAAACCCCTGGTTTCCATTATAGTTCCCACTTATAACCGACCTGCCTTCTTAAAAAAAACACTCAGAAGTATTTCCGCACAAACATACAAGAATATCGAAGCAATTGTAGTTAATGATGCTGGCGAAGATGTTTCAGATATTATTAAGACTTTTCAGAATCAACTTGCTGTGAAATACCTCGTCAACACTGTAAATAAAGACCGTGCTGCTGCTAGAAATACTGCTATCAAATATGCTTCAGGACAATATATTGCCTACCTTGATGACGATGATGTATTCTATCCGGATCATATCGAAACAGCGCTAAAAGTATTGACCAGTACGGATTATAAGGTTGTTTATACAGATGCATTCAGGGTATATCAGATAAAAGCAGGAGATTCATATCAAACGATAAAAAAAGACGCCCCCTATTCCATAGATTATGTCAAAGGCATCTTCTACAAAACGAATATCACACCCATCATTTGTGTAGTTCATGACAGGTCTTGTTTCATAGAAACCGGAGTTTTTGATGAATTACTGCCTGTCCTTGAAGATTGGGATTTATGGATCCGTATGTCAGAGAAATATGATTTCTATCATATTAAAAAAGTAACATGTGAATTCAGTTGGAGGGTCGACGGAACATCGACCACCAGCAGCAGGCAGGATGAGTTTGCAAGGGTCAGAGAAATAATCTATAAAAAGTATCATAAGCAATTTCAAGATGCGCTTATGCAAACATCAGGTATCCATTGGGTACCTGTCACCACTCAAAGTGGACCGGGACGAGTTTCCATTATCATCCTGACATGGAACGCTATGGAATATACCCAAAAATGCATCCGCTCAATCCAGGATCACACACACTATCCTCATGAGATTATTTTTGTGGACAATGGCTCAACAGATGGTACCGTTGAATACCTTCGTAAAATGGTTAAAGAACGTTCAAATTACAAACTTATTGAAAACAAGGAAAATAAAGGTTTTGCGGCAGGCAATAACCAGGGTGTAAAAATAGCCAGCGGAGAATACATTATGCTGTTGAATAACGATGTCCTCGTTTCTGAAGGCTGGCTGGAAGGTCTGGTGGAAAGCCTGGAAAGGGATGAAAAAATTGGAATAGTAGGACCTATCACAAATTCTATCAGCGGCAGGCAGATGGTCGCACACATTCCATACTCAGACGAAGAGGGATTCCATGAGTTCTCACAGAAGATCAGGAAATTGTACCGTGGAAGGCTGACCCCACGCTACCGTATCGCCGGCTTCGCTGTGTTGATGAAAAAAGCGCTCTACGAAGAAGCAGGCGGTTTAGACGAATCCTTTGGCACGGGTAATTATGAAGACGACGATCTGTGTCTAAAAGTCCGGGAAAAGGGCTATGCCGTCATGGTGGACGAAAGCGTATACATCCACCATTACAGAAGTCAAACCTTTATTGAAAACAAAATCGATTACAAAAACAGTATCGCAATTAATGACTCCAGGTTCAGGCAAAAATGGCATGAGGTTGATTATGAGGAATTACTTGAGCTGCACGGTAGTTTGACCGATAGGAATGCTATACTCGTTTCTCAAGGTCAGCAGATATTAGAATCGGGCAATAGACACAAGGCTATCGAACTCTTTTCTAAGGTCCTAAGTACCAACCCCATAGATGACTCCGCTTTGTGTGGTTTAGGGCTTGCCTGCCAGTCAAACGGAGAGATGGACAAGGCAATTAATGCATATAAAAAAGTTATAGAGATATATTCCTGCTTACAACAAATATCGCAACCAGGAGATAACTCCTACCTGTTAGATGCTTACTATAATCTTGCCAT
>CAZPUD010000255.1:0-6145 GCA_964589115.1 uncultured candidatus Brocadiaceae bacterium
ACTTCAAAAGGGATTGCTTCGGGGAAAAACGCCCTCGCAATGACGGATACTCTATCACCTATTATTATGAATCATCTTGACAATGTAATAGTTTATACTAGAGTACCCGATGTATAAGGTAATCTGCTGTCCTCATAGCCAACGCCACCGAAGTTAAAGTAGGGTTTACCGCTCCTGAGCTTCCGACAAAATTGCTCGTGCCCACTACAAATAAATTAGGATTTCCGTGAACTCTGCCAAATTCATTTACAACGCTGTCATGCTCGTTTTGCCCCATACGACAAGTGCCCATATGATGAGCTCCTGAACTGAACTGACCGGCATTTTCCAGTTCAACCTTTTCTCCATCTGTTGCTTCTGCAAAATGATTGAAGAGTTCGCATGCAAAGTTATACGTTTCATAGTCAAAGTTGTTTGATTTATAGCGGATATGTGCAAGAGGATCGCCGAAGCGGTCACGCTTATCCGATAATGCCACATATTTTTCTGTGCTTGCTGAAGATTCCGCATGAAAAATAATGCCGCGCCTGTATGGTAATGGTTTTAATACCTCCACTATATCTTTACCCCACATTGATGAACGCCATGCAGGGAAGTTACCAATAAAATGTGAGGAAAATTCGATCTTTATTCCACCGTGGTTTCCCCGTTCCGGAGGATCAATGAATTGATGGCTTTGTCCTGTTACGGGACCAATCCTGCCTGCATAGAGCGGCTCTTTATAATGCAGGCAGCCATGCCACAAATGATGGAATGTAAGATGTCTTCCAACGTGCCCTCTCCAGTTTCCCACTCCATTAGGATAGCGTTCATTTGCCGACAGAAGGAGTAAACGCGCAGATTCTATTGCACCGGCAGCAACGATTATAACCCTGGCGGCATATTCTCTTTCTTCTTTGGATTCATTATGCCGGTATACGATTGCTCTCGCTGAACCAGATTTATCGAAAACAATTCTCCTGACAGAGACATTTGTTATAATCCTGCAAAGACCACTTTTTTGGGCGTTTTGGAGGTGATAGTTTGGTGAATAACGGGCGCCTGTCGGGCATACATCACAGGTTCCGAAATTCATGCACATTGGTCTGTCTTCGTATGGTGCGCGATTTCTGGCTTGAGGAGTTGTGTGGAGTATAATACCATGTCTGAGAAGCTTTTCAGAAAGCACCATGTCATCATAGCTGAGCTCAAATGGTTGAATAGGGTAGGGTTGGGAGCGAAACGGTGCAAACGGATTATCGGCGTCTGTACCTGAAACACCCAGGAACGCCTCGGCCTTGCAATAATAAGGTTCAAGGTCATTGTAAGTTAACGGCCAATCTTCACCATATCCATATAAGCTTCGCGTCTTAAAATCTTGCGGATTCATCCTCAACGTTATTGCATTCCATCGGGTAGCACTGCCTCCCACTACTGATAAATATTCTTCGTTGATATTGCGACCATAACCATCAGATGTTATTGACTTCAGATCGGCAGGAAGCTGATAGGCAGGGCTATTATATAAATAGTGTATGCTCTGATGAAACTGGTTAAAGTGTGGATACGGGTACTCAGGCCCCTTTTCGAAAATCGTTACATCATATCCTTTTTTAACCAAGGAACAGCTAATGGCAGCAGCTACAATACCCGATCCAACGATAGCTACGGTGCTTTCATTTGTATTATTTACTTGAGAATGTGGTTTTGTGCTCATGGTATATGCGCTTAGCACCTCAATATCGACAAAGTTTTATCGATATGCCGAAGCGTTCAAATTCTAAATTCTAATATCGAAATTCGAAACAAATTCCAATGTTTAAATGACTAAAACACACAGGAAACATAGATTGCACAGCATGGCAAAACTGTAACCAAAAATATTTTAACCACGAAGCTTCGTGGTGTTAAAAAATGCTTTTTTCATTTTTGATTTTTGACTATTCCGATACCGGTTGGTTTTCGGGTATATCTCACAAGTCCTCTCGGTTTTCCCGGCCATGAGTCATAACCAAGTAAAATTAAGGCATCGGTTTCTGTAAATAGTTTATGAACCGGCCGGACGAAATAAGGCTCAAAAAGCAGCCAGTTCTTGTCAACAATTCCTGTCCAGAATTTGAGTATCTTGCTTTTACGGAGATTCAATGCCTTTTCTATGATCTTGTGTTTCTCAACTGTATTACAATCGATAAATTTGTTTCTATGGAATTGCCTCGCCGAGCGGTCTAACACTACCGTTATACGGCTGTAAATATCTTTGAATCCTCCCAGATTTTCAGCACGCCATCGGAAAAAATCCTCATAATGACGTTTTTCGACAGGAATATTTAGAAGTGTTTCTGCTGCGGTAAGCAGTGTTTGAAGGGTATGTGCGTCCAAATTTCCTGGAGAAGTATCGATTATAAGCCAATAATTATATAATTTGCGGACAATTCGATGAGGGGCTGGCAACATCGATGGCAGCAGGGTAACTCCCAGGCCCGTACCAACGGTAATTACTGTGAGAGTTTTTAAAAAACGCCGTCTCGATATGAGCATGTCTTTCATTTTAATAAAAGAGATATTTTCACAGGAACACTATAAATAAGTCCGATATTCTACCCTAAGAGGTGTGTTTGACGGAAAGGCTGCACCAAGCCTGACTTTTACGGTAGATTGATAATTTTTGACCACTACATACATTTCCTGATCTCTCCAGATCCAATCAATATATCCGATAATGGTCGATAATCCTTGTACCTTCATATCCTGGTTTAGCCACTCTCTGGGAATTCCGGATCCGATTACCAATATTGGTTCATTAACAGATTCGTCAACATATGCCATCATATCTAATTGTAAAAGCAGCATTTCAGCAGTAGTCCAATAATGAGGTGTAACATGCCGGGGATTAACCCACCCACGTATTTGATTCCAGCCGTCGTAGGTATTTCCTTCTCCATTGTCCTCCCACCACGTATATAGTCCCGGAGAGGCCTGATTATCCCAAAACCATCGGAGTGTCATCCATACTTGCTGGTGAAATCCCAAGTAGAGCCATTGATGTGCTTCAGCAATCTTGAAATACGTCCACAGAGGGGTGTCGCAAAAACCTCCTTCAATATCCCGTTGTTTCATCCATCGCGCTGTGAGATTTTGAATTAATATATTTGTATGAGGTGTGGCTGCCCATGTAGGCCAAAGTGCGCTTATATAAGTCCGGTCGTTTGTTGTTTCGGGAAACCTGAATGCCTTTCCCCATGCCCGCTGCAGCAGCAAGGCATATGTACGCCAGTGTGCTGCCTCAACGGGATGACAAAAGCGGTCAGCCAGCAGTGCGGCATCTATCAATCCACGGTAGCTTACGGCGTTAATGTATAAAATAGGCCGGTGATAATCCATACGTCCGACTATCAGGCCATTCCTGGCCGGTTCGGCAATCAGGGTGTTATCAGTACGTCCCCTTAGTTTTGGCACAACAGGGGTGATTGATGTTCCGTGAATAGGCTGCTCGGTTAAAAGCATTTGCTGTATGAGTCCCGCCTTCCTGGCAATATGCGGCCACAACCATTGGTTGTATTCTGTATTATTTAAACGCAGGGCTACCTCTTTTAATGCCCAAATAGCCAGACCGGGCGCATCTGCTTCAGGTCCGAATCCACCGTAGAAATCGTGTTCCGCTAAATAATATGACAGCTCTTTTGCTGCCCCTAAGTGTCCGGCACGAGCAAGGGCGACAATGATATAAGCACCAGTCCTCTGCCATGGTATTGGTGTATTTGCAGGATCAGAGCTGCGGGTCTGGGTACCTACAAGGCTCATTAAGAGATGACTGACCTGTGCCTTAAGGCAGTTATTAAAATGATCACCGGGCATACTGACCTCTAGCAAAGGTTGTGGTGCTGTCGGGATACAGAATTCAGGGGTTTTACAGACAGTATCCTTAATGGATATCTTCCAATTGCTGTAATCTTCTAACTCAAACCGCGCACAGCCCCATCCGCTCTTACTTTGTAGTTGTGTAGCAGTTGACCGGCTGCGCATCCAATCCTTCTGGCCTTCTTCAGCTAAGTATACCGATGACGGTGCCGGGTCAATTGATACATGCCAGCGATTATTGATCATGAGACGCTCGTTATTCCAATCAAGTGAGTTAATTGGTCCACCTGATGGACCTACACTGCGGATTGCAACCGTTAACCTTTTAGTACCTCCTTTTAGTCCAAGGTTAAGACACCAATGCTGAGGGTCTTCAATTGACCATCGCGCATGATAAAAAGGTGTTTCATTCAGAATTTTTGGAATTTCACAGCTTCCTGCTGAACAAAATGATTGTCTGAGCATGTCAAAAGGAATATCATCACTGGTCGCTTTCAAGTTTCCATAATCATCAGTAACCCACAGCGAAACTCCAAAGCTGCCTGCAGCCGGGCTAAAGCTGCCGCCAGGTTCGTGATAGCCTTTATCCGATTCGCTGCTGCCGGGTATAGCTAGCACCACATGACCATGGCCCCGCGGCCATGGATCTGTTGGGCGGAACAGCATCTGACTTATCACTTCAGAGCGGGCTGTATGATTATTTTGGATAAATGATATTGCCCTGTTGAATTGCTGCCAATTGTTGACCGCAGCGCACACAATTAGAATGCCGACGTATGTAATTACCAGACGACGAAAACGTGTAAGCATACTAAATGCTGCAAGCAAAACTAATAATGGCTCAAAGTGCAGCGAATACAAAAACGTTTCTTCACCGTATAATAAATGTAAGACAAGCTGTGCAAGCAGGGAAACCCCCAGTACAAGGCGCAGTTTATTATGCTTGCCAGAAGTGGTAATGCCCCATAATCCCAGAGCCAACAGCACAACCCATAATACTGTGGCAACTATACCCCATGACCCTCCCGATCCTGGAAGTGAATGTTGTACCGTCATTATGGGGGAAAAAGGTCGTTCGGGATCGTTGATGGAACTGATTGAGGGCATTACCATACTATGAAGGAAAAAAGACGCCGCGATGCGTATCGGTCCACCGGATTCCGCTGTGAGGATATATTTTGTTTCTCCTCTATCTCCAAGAAAAAAACCGGCACTTGGTATAAAATATTTCTGAACTGCCCAAAGCACGATAATGATAAAAAAAGCGTTAATCGTTATCTGTGCAGCGCGCCTCAAGGGTAGACTGACAAAGGATGTGAGTATGCCTACTATCCAGTTTGTTATCGTAAAGCTTAATGTAGCCATACTAATAATCAGATACCACGGCTTACCGATTGTTTTATTTTGTGACATGGCAACGACGATGAGCGCCAGGAGAATACTCAATGAGCCAAATGAATATGTTTCCGGCACAGTAAACCAGAATGTTGCAGCAGCGCCAACCATTCCAAGCATACTGAAAAGTATGGCCTCAAAACGGCGAAAACCGATAAGCCGAAATAATACAAAAAAGGCGCCAGCCCATAATGATGCTGCGAAAGCTACAACGATACGTACCGATGCGAGCGGATTAATACCAATAACTTCCCACAGTATTTTGGTAGGGGGAAAAGTAGCAAGTGAAAATAACGGGTGGACATTGGTACGGTAATGATCGCTGCTCCGGCTTGTCATATTCTCATAAATCCTTGGAATGTCTGACTGGAACCAGGCGCTTTCCATGGATTTATCGAAAAGAACAAGATCTACAAGCTTTGCACCTTGATATGATCCTATGGCAGCCAACACTGAAAGGACGGTAACTATAACAATATCCCGACGGTATTGGCGGGTTGATAAGCAGGATATATATTTCATGACTGTGATACGAGATACACACCAAAAGCCACAATTATGGCTCCGGTAAACCGAAAAATAGTGACAGGTTCGTGCAGGATCAGCCAGCCAAATAAAAGCGTCAAAATAAATCCAAGCCCTACAAAGGGATAAGCAACACTAACATCAATCTTTGAGAGTACCAGCAGCCAAACCACAGCACCAAGTGCATATAAAGAAAGCCCTCCAACGATTTTAAAGTTCAATCCTATCTGCCATGCTGCTTCGAGAGGTTTTCCATGGGTAAGTGAATTCTGAATGCGTTCGTTCGACATGCCGGATTTCAGTAAAAGCTGGGCTAGAGATGATAACGTTACACTGCTAAGGGTTAGGAAAAGCAGTTTGAGATTCATTCATAGTTACCTCCGACTTT
>CAZPUD010000256.1:0-6144 GCA_964589115.1 uncultured candidatus Brocadiaceae bacterium
CCATAAGCCAAGCAAAAAGCCAGACTATTACAAAATATGAATATAGCAGAGTAATATAATATTACAACAAAATACTTAAAAGAATCTGTTCATGGCCTCAGCCCTTTCCATGTCTTGTTTATACAATTCCCTTTCACTGATTTTGTTCCGGAAAAGTTTATTTTTAAACCTTAAAAATGGTCTTCTGAAATAGTGGCGGTAGTAATAGGCCAGGGGATAATTTTTTATAAAAGCCGGAGTTGTACAGATATAGTCAGCATATTTTTTATTATATTTCCATCTTAGAAACTGGAGGTCTTCCGGTCCAAGGTGATTTGTCTTAATATTTGCCCAAAAGCAATTGTAACGGCTGTAGTCATACAGGTTCGTTATAAGCCCTGCTTTTAGCAGCTCTTCCCTCATACCCGTCTTAGGATAAGGCGTGAGTATCTGGTCTGCAAAAAAATCAATTTGCAGGTCTACAAAAAACTCATAATTCCTGGCAATGTCCTCTTCCTTATCGTTTGGGTTCCCAATTATCATGCCGCCAACTATCATAATACCATGTTCATGGAGCTGCTGAACGGCGAGCCTTGTCTTTTCAATAATATTCCCCTTCTTCATAAGCCGCAAGTTTTCTTCAGAGGCATTCTCGATCCCCAGAAAAACAATTCGAAAGCCTGCCCTGGCCATTTTTTTTACAAGTGTCTCTGAAGAAGCAATTCCTGTGCTGCTGGCCTGGATAATGTACCGGATATCATTATGTCCTGCATCTGCCAAAGCATCACAAAGTAATTCAAATCGTTTGATGTCTAAAGTAAAATTATCATCCGAAAAAATGATAAAATTTGCACCATGCTGTTTGGCATTGGCAATATCAGCGAGGATCCTCTCGATGCTAAACCTTCGAAAGGTCTTCCCGTACATCTTATCCATACTGCAAAAATTACAGGGCATAACGCATCCGCGGGAGGATTCTACAATATCAAGGGTAAAACCATAGTACTTATACCCTTTCCATATCCGCCTGGAACGATCCGGAATTTTTATCCTGTTAAGGTCCTCTAAAGGACGCTGTGGATTATGAATGAAATGCCCATTATCCCGAAAAGAGACACCCGGGATACTCCCTATGGGCTTTTCTCCACTTATGGCCTGGAGGAGTTCGTTAAAACTCAAATCTCCTTCGCCGCGAATCAAAAAATCAAAAGGGTCTTTTTCCGTGCCCTTACTTATCTCATCGTACATCAGCGTAGCATGGTAGCCGCCCAGGACGATTTTAATATCTTTATTCAGTTGCTTTATCAGACTGGCTATTCTCCTGGCCGTGGCGAACTGGAAACTCATAGCAGTCAACCCGACAATATCCGGGCGATATTGCGTAATCAGCTCTTTTACAGTTTCACTAACCCGCTCTCTCCGTAAAATAAGATCGGCAATAAAAACATTGTGACCTTCAATATTGCCGGCAATAGATGAAATGGCAAGATTCGGCGGCTTCCATCGCCTTGCGTTAAAGTGCGGAGCACAATCTGGCATAGACATTAAGAGGATGTTCATTGACCTTTTTACCTTTTAAAACTTTATAAACGATTCATCTTTATCGATGAGTCAAGCTAGGCTGCCTTTGGCAGCGACTATGGTTGGTTCAATCTTGCAGATTGAACCATTCGTTTAGCATTGGCCTATACGTTTTAGCTTATTCTAGGCGTATGAAACATGCGAAACGTTTCGGTTCAATCGTGGACGATTGAACCAACTCTGAAACTTTGAATTTCCTATACATTAAATTATGCCTTTGGCAACTTTTTTATAACACCTGTGTAGGGGCAAACCTTGTGTTCGTCCAAACGGGAAACAAACATAAACGTTTTGAATTGTGCTCGGCAAGGGCGAACACAAGTAGGGGCAGGTTTAAAACCTGCCCCTACAGCAAACATTGAATTTCCTATACGTCGGGTTAAACGCGGTTACACGGACAAACGAAGTTGTCCGTGTAACCCTGAAAATAGCTTAAATAAAATGAGAATTCCTATACAATCTAGTAAAAAATAAACGTGATTATATAAGCAATCAGCTATCAGAGGTCATCGGTCAGCTTGTTTGTTGATTAAAGAAACTATTCATCTTTGCCAGCCTCCTCATATCCTTCATAAAAACATCATGCTCGGTTTTCCCTATTGAGGTAATAAAATTTTTTATACGGTAATACGGCCTTAAAATAAATATGCGTATGAGATTGATCAATGGAAAATTGGCCTTAAAAACTGGTGTTGTTTTAAAAAAGGTAGAATACCTTCTTTTATATTTCCACCGTAAAAATTGTAACTCTTCCGATGAGAGATATCTTGTTTTTACATTTGCCCAAAAGCCGTTGTATTTGCGATAATCATTGGTATTAGTAACCAATCCTTCTTTGAGTAAAATATCACGCATGCCGGTTTTCGGATAAGGGGTAATAATTTGTTCACCATAAAAATCGATATCAGCTTTATCAAAAAATTCAAAATTTTGGGCAATATCCTCTTCCTTATCGTCAGCATGACCAATAATCATACCACCCACAATCAGGATATTGTTATCATGAAGATATTCGATTGCCCTTTTTGTCTTTTCCACAATATTCCCTTTATTCATCATCTTCAAGTTGCGTTCAGATACGTTCTCAATGCCCAGGAAAACAATTTGAATTCCTGCGCGGGCCATTTTTTGTGCCAGTGCTGGAGAGGATGCTATACCAGCCGTGCTTGCCTGTACTATGTATCGCAAATCATTATGCCCCGCCGATACAATTGCATCACAAAGGGCCTCGAATCTTTTTACGTTTAAAGTAATATTATCATCTGCAAATGCGATATATTTCGCACCATTCTTTTTGGCATTTGCCAGATCATTTGTTATTCTTTCGAAGCTGTAGGTACGGAACGTACGTCCATACATCCGGTTCATGCTGCAGAAATTGCACGTCATCGTGCAGCCACGGGAAGTTTCAATCATATCGAGTCCTTTCCCCGAAAAAAGATACCCCTTCCATATCCGTGCATTACGACGCGGGAGTTGCAAGGCATCCAGATTCTCTAATGGCCTTTGGGGATTATGCAAAAAATTACCATCTTTTCGATATGACAGACCCGATATTTCTTCCCATTTCTTTTTGCCTTCAATGGCATCGAGCATTTCACGGAAAGTCATCTCACCTTCTCCCCTTATAATATAATCAAAGGACTTTCCTTGATCGGAAGAAGCAATTTCCTCATACATAAGGGTAGCATGGTATCCGCCGATAACAATTCTCATATCACTGTGGAGGCTTTTGATAAACTCCGCAACCCTTCTGGCCGTATCAAATTGAAAGGTCATGGCGCTTAACCCTATTACATCCGGCTGATATTCTTCGATGACTTGCTTTATTGAAGGTAAAAGGGTCTTCCTTTTTAGTACCAGATCGGCTATTGCCACTTCATGATGGGGCTGGATATTCCCTGCGATAGAAGAAATCGCCAGGTTTGGCGCCCTCCACGTCCTGGCAGAGAACTGCGGTACGGTATCTGGCATGGAGCATAATAAAATCTTCATAGTTTGAAACCTCTCCGTAATGTTTGAGTATTACACAAATCATGCAACCTGCATAAACAAGCCATTGTACAATCTTATTGTGCATTGTCAAGTTTACCACGGATAAAGGAATATTAAAATATATGGAAACCATTGACTTTTTGCACATTTCTGATATAGATAACTCAACTTTTATTTGAATGGAAGAATATGAAGAAAATCTCTGTTATTTGTCTAATCATTTTTCTATGTCACCAATTACTGATCCAGAGAAATATCCATGGGTATGGATATGCAAGAGAAGAAGACCCTCTGATTAAGGTGTTTAAATCTATTATCCTATATGGAAGGCAGTCAAACTGGTCAAAGGTTGCCGCTGAAGTTAATACTATCGATGACCGTATTACCGATATTTACAAAGTTTTTAAAATAGATCTTAAGCCCCGGATTGAATCTGCCGTTCTGCATCAAGATTTTCAAATCCTGGCCAACCACATGGCTAACCTGGTCTTTTTAGCCATCCGCGAAAAATTTTATTATAATCGCCAGGAGAAATTGGAGATCTTCATTCGTTCTAAAGTACGGTTGAGGCTGGCAGAGGAATATTATGTTATCCTGCTTGCCGGAAATGTAAGAAATTATGATGTCCGGCACAAGACCAATTTACATGAGGAAATCTACAGCAGATTTGTAAAGGCACGTAATACTCTTGGCAGCATGGGATTTTTAGGCGCAGGGGCGACAAAGCCAAATTTGAATGATTTTGAAACGATAACAAGGGAAATAGAAGCCTTACTTCTACAGGCATTTCCCTATTTCGAAACAGGACAGCCCTAACCCGAACGAGTCGGAAGAGACAAAATACGAAATTCTAAATCCGAAATCCGAAACAAATTCGAAAATACAAAATCTCAATGACAAAAACCCAGTTTCGAACATTTGAAAATTAAGATTTCGGATTTGTTTCGTATTTCGAATTTCGATATTCGAATTTGTTCTGAATATTTTCCGGCGGGTTCAGGTTACAAACTTGAACTCACAGAAAAAATATTATAAGCATGTATGATAGAATTACCTCCTTGATAAGGAGATCAATACCTGCAATTCTATGGACTATAATCTGCTCTATCATATGTTACGCAGATGACCAGACTAATAAAACTGTAGGTAACGTACACGATTTAAATGTTATGACAGAAGGACTAACAACCTTACCGGAGGATTACTACTTTCAGGTTGAAGCGGTTTCCCGTGAAGAGGAAAAATACTGGAAAAAAATCGATTTTCACGGCTTTTTTGCCATTACATCTCCAATACATGGGAGAGATGATGAATCACAACAACCTTCCTCCAAACTTTTGGATGAAAACGAACTTACCCTCTGGCTGGGCAAACGAATAACAAAAAAATTATCCTTTGATTCTGAGATCGAGATTAAAAAAGGATTTCGAAAATATGAGATGGAGAAATTTGAGTTCGATTACGAGATTATGGAAGAACTGCTCATATTTCGAATAGGTAAATTTAAATACCCTTTAGGAATAGAAAGGTTTGTAGAATCAGCTCCGTTAAACAAATTAATAGACCGCCCTCTTCCTTCAATCAGGGTGGTTCCAGGGACATATTCAGATATTGGCGTGATGTTCTATGGGTCTATTTTATTTCCAAATAATACAAAATTGAAGTATGAGTTTGCCGTAACAAATGGTCTTGAAGGTCCTGACTCGGAAGGCGTACAGCATCTTTGGGATAATAACAGCAACAAAGCGCTTGGCGGCAGGCTCGGTTATGAGTGTTTACCAGGACTGGAAATAGGCAGCTCATATTCACGGGGAAAGTATGATAAGGATAACAAATTAGATATTGATTTCCTTGGGTTAGATATTCAATTTAAAAAGGGCAACATGGAAGTACGTGGCGAGTACATTACCGGTCAGGTAGAACAAGAGGAAGAGGCTGGCGGCGATTTCAGCCGGAATGGCTATTACCTCCAGATATCCTATAAATATCCATTTAATCTGAATTATTTGAGATACATGGAAGGAGCCCTTAGGTTCGATTCCGTAGACCCTAACAGAGACATTACCGACGGAAATGAGGCAGACCGCGTTGCCATTGGCATAAATTATTCTCCGATAGAGCATGTGGAACTCAAGTTTGAATATGAGGTTGAGAATGAGCCGGGAGAAGAAATACACGGAAAATCATTTATTCAAGCCATAGTCAGGTGGTAGGCAACAGTTCAGCTTTTTGAAAATCCATGGTACGAATGGTATTTATTGTAGGGGCAGGTTTGAAACCTGCCCCTACACGTCATGCAATACACTATAATTACTAGAATTTTAAAAAACTAAATTGTTATGATGGTAGGTTTAGTCTTTACAGATATACATAAATATTGTTAAATTTATGGACATCCCGGTGTCTCTTTGTGATCTTTTATTATGCCAGAGACACGAGTCTTACAAAGTTATTTCCATCTTAACTACATTGCAAAAACTTCAGAAAATTTTCCATCCAGAAAAGTTTAACCTGATACTGTACTATACCATTACCAGCTTTGCGGCCATTGGTATAATAAGCCTGGTGGTGGGATGGGTATTCCCGCGC
>CAZPUD010000257.1:0-6122 GCA_964589115.1 uncultured candidatus Brocadiaceae bacterium
TCATTTCTTTTTGATGTAACAAGTTTCGCAGGTTGGGCAGGAATAATTTAAATCGTTGCATTACGTTTAGCTTCACTTAACAAAAACTACGTAACAAAGAGTTAGAAAATTTAGTAAGTCATGTAAATATAAACCCGTGTATGAAGATTAGGAGATAAGAAATGAGTAAAGATATTTTATATACTATCGGTGGGACTATTTTAGGAGCATTGATTGAAGAAGGTGTTGAAGAAATCTTTCCGGGTGTTGGAGAACTAAAATGGACTGGTGAAATATCAGGAGCAATAGCAGGTTTACTTGCCTCGCAGCTAACAAAAAAAGAAATTAAGAATGCAGTGGAATGTTTAATAAAATTTGCTTACAAAAAAATAAACAAATCATCTGCAAACGAGAATATTACCGATATTGATCTAGACCTTTTTTCGAAAAGATTTAAAGATATACCAAAAAATAAAAGAAAAGAAATAATTAACAATTTTAAAAATATTGCTCCTTATGAATATGAATTTATAGTAGATTTCCTCAATAACAAGGGGTGGGAGGTGGCATGAATATGGAATTAGAATTGGAAATATTTGATAAAAAGGAATTGGTCCGTGCTTGCGAATTAATCGGGTATAAAAATAAAAATGATAGTTTGCAAAAAATTGGCGAGGATCAACTCAAAAAGATGATTCTGAAGAAAGCAAATCCTAATAACATCGATCTTCGCGCACAATATTATAAAACGATGGATTTGTTTAAGGTTAGTTATAAAGAAGGTTTCTCTGATAACGAAATTAAATATAAGCTATATGAATTTAATTGCGATAAACTTAAAAAAGCATTAGAGAAAATGTCTAAGAAGAAGAAAGAAAAACTTGCGAAAAAGATAGAAAATACCCTTGACCCTACTATTCTAGAGGAATTAAAGAAAGTCAGTAAAAAAGGGGCAGCTGTAGGTACTGGTATTTTAGCACTTCAAGGTGGAGCGATCTTATTAACTGGAAGTAATTTGGGTATTTGTATGTTACTCACCACTGGATTATCAGGCATTAGCAGTATTGTGGGAATCACCTTTCCTTTTGCCGCCTATACTACGGCAGCCGTTGTTGGTGGTAAGATAATAGCCATAGGTGGTTTACTTACAAACCCTTTTGTTTGTGCTCCTTTAATAGGATTATCGCTGTATCTAATTTATAGAAACGTTAGAAACAAACAGTACGTGAACCTTGCTAGTATTAATTACTTGATTGAGACAAAAAAGGCATTAGGTATTTAGGAATGACTCATGGATGGCTCTGTTTGTTTATACAAACTGTAATAAAAAAGAAAGGCGCCTTATGAAAAACATTATTGTCGTTGCTGATAAAGATTTAAAAAGTTTTGGCAGGGAACTTGTTCATGCAATTTCTAAAACAAAAGTAGCACAAGCATCGTTGTTTACTCCAAAACAATATGCGGACAACGAACATCAAATTGGAGGTACCCAATACGTTATCTTTTTGGGTAAAAATGATGTATCAAAAGATTTCATTCCCCTAATTCAAAGGAAATATGAAAAACACGGTATTACTTGGGGATATGATGCTTCAAAGGCGGTAATTTATACTGAATCCAACAATGTAGGGTTAGAGGTTTTGGAAAGAGAAGTAAATCAGGTAAAAGAAGAAATTAAAAAAAGAACTATTTCTCCTGATTACGGTATGACCGCTGGAATGATCGGAATAATTGCAGCAAATGCTTTGGTATTATCGCCCTTCTTTCTATTTCCATGGTATGTAATATATTATCTGATTCGAAGCATAATAGACCGAGGGAAAAGGCTTAAAGCAACAATAGAATTACAATTTAAACTGGGAATTATCACATTTTTAAAAGACGGTTTTGATGACTTTGTAAAGGCCGGTTTGACATGAATACCTTCAAAAATTCGTTTCAAAAAACACTTGAATCTTTTGGCGGCAATTACGGAAGCCTTGAGGGTGGGAATTATGTAAATAAGGTTCAGGATGAAATTGAAAAAACAGTTCACAAAATAATTGAAGTTGGAAAAACTGATAAAAGTATTCACTATATTAAAGGTGATATCGCCGAACCGTGGCATGCAGGAACCGCTAACATTTATGCAGTTGCAAAAGGTATAGAAGGAATTGATGCTTTAGTACCAAGAGATAGATCAGCTTATGATATCATTGCCTTTAGTCCGACAGAATTTCTAAAGGTTCAACTGAAATATTTCAAAACCCCCGAAGAAACGGCAAAAGCGATAAGCCATCCTAAATACGATGGACTAATAAAGATTGTCCCCTCCGATCAGTTGGAAGCTGTTAAAGAATATGCATATCAACTGTACTTAAAAAATCTCCATGCAAGACCTGAAATGGCAAATCAGTATCTGCATACCTATCAGGTAGCAATGGACAGGCTAAGCTTAGGAAATGTTTATAGTACCCCCCTTTCTGAAAAGGAAGCCCTTGCTATTGCCAAAGAAATTATCAAAGATAAATTTGATCCTGAAAGACATGGCCTAAATACACTAAATTTTATCCGTTGGTCCGATATTGCCCGCCAATCGGGCGAAGCAGCCCTTAACGCCGCCATTTTTACTGCCGTCTTAAAATCGGCTCCACACCTATGGACAGCCCTGAAAATCTTTCTTGACGAAGGAAGATTGAATAAAGAATCACTGCAAAAACTTGGAACCTCAGCTTTGAAAGGATCTTTGGAAGGCACCCTGAGAGGTGGAATTTCTGCTGCATTAACGGCTTCATGTAAAGCGGGTCTTTTGGGAGAGGTTTTTAAAAATGTTGACCCCACGGTAATCGGCGCTGCTACTGTTGTTGCCTTAAATACAATGCGTAACTCGATAGCATTATATCAAGGCAAATTATCCCCTGAACAGTTTGCAGAAACTTGCATCCGTGATATTTTTGTAATAAGTTGTGCTGTTTTAGGGGCAAGCACGTTCCAAGCAGTTATACCTATACCACTTCTTGGCGCACTTATTGGGAATTTTATAGGGAGTACGTGTGCCGTGTTAATTTTTGAAGGGAGCAAATCCATCTTCTTGTCATTTTTTATTGAATCTGGTATTTCCTTCTTTAATATCGTAAAACAAGATTACATTATCCCACGGGAAATCCTTGAAAGATGCGGCTTTGATTTGATTCAGATTGATAAGATCGAACTTGATACAATCAAATTGGACACTATTAAACCGGACAAACTTAATTTAAGCACAACCAAAACGGACGGCATTAACATTACATTATTGAAAAGAGGGTTAATTAACGTTAATACGGTAGGGTACGTATATTAAGGGACAATTGGAGTTTTATTTTTGAGGTAACGAGTCTTTCCGGTTATACAGTTATATTCTTAAACCGCGGTTTTCTTCTCATCCAGCCCCACATGGCCGGGTTTAAATACAAATTTTATATGTAAATTTTAAATTGAAATATTGTTATTTTGTCTTTGTCAGTTCGCAATTATCCGGTTCTAACCACGGCGGTAATGGTTCGCCAGTCGCTTCGTGGTAAACAGTCTCGGGAGCAACGTCTACATCTCCGGGCCAGCATAGTATATCTAATTCGGGATGGACGTGCGCCTGTTTAAAGTATTCTATATCTGAAAAACAGGCATACACACTATCTTCTTTTATATAATCCTTAAAATCGATTATTCCTGATTTTCCGTTTTTGAATTCGATTCTTAATTTGTATCCTTCAAGATATTCTACTTTTGTGACATCGTAGTACATTATTAAACCTCCTTATTCTAACGGGTTGATCTTCTTGAGAGGTTTCTCTTTCCTTGCGGCCTCCCAGTTAAGCAATAACTCTTCTTTATGTATAGATGCCCATTCCATGACAAATCCAAACACTCTTGGCGGTAAATACCCATCCAGTATCGAAAAGTCGGATATGTTTATGGTCATTTTATAACTGCCATATTTAGCGTGGAAGTGGGGAGGATTGTGGTCGTTATGGAACATAGAGATAATAATTCCGAAGAATCTGCATATTTCTGGCATGTGTTTACCTCCGTTTAGGTGTTATTAAAACAAAGCGATATACCTCTGTCAATTATATTATTACAGGATTCCTTTCGGGATACGAAACTATTGTCAAATTGTTCGATGAGGAATATAAGAATACAGGAAGGAATTGAAGCCTTAAAATATCTAAGGAAAGCAGGAACTACAGGAAGATAAAACGGCAGGGGCGTATTTTCGTGCTGTCAGGAGTTCCTAGTTTGTCCGGGAATTCAACAACAACCTCAAGCGCAGGCCATAGGGATCAAATCTTTGTTATTTACAAATGGTTTGTATTTGATATGATCATGAAATGGCAAGACCATTACGAATACAATACGAAGAGGCACTATATCATATAACCTGCCGTGGCAACGAACGGAAGGCAATATTCAAGGATGACAACGATAAGAATGTGTTTCTGGGGTTACTAAATGATCAGTCTTTTCCATGCAGTCCCCATTCAATATCTTCTTTTATGAACTTTTCGATAAGCTCCGGTTTGTGGGTTTCAAGAAAACGGCGCAATGCTTCTGTGATAACAGACTTTTCATCCTGAAACCAACCAGCGTCTATAAGTAATTTAATCTGTTCATAAAGCTTATCCGGCAATTCAGCCTGTAATACCTTCACAACACACCTCCTTTCAAATTAAATATCGATATTTTGCCTATTCCATTTTATGAATAATTTTATCACAGAATTAGCATAATTACAGAGCCTGCACATAAATTGAATTTACAAGAAACAGGGTCAGACCTCCAAATTCCAATCGTAATGGTCTTGCTATAGTAGCATATTTTATCCATTATTCGTAATGGTTGTCAATTGAATTGAAATTCGAAAGTCTAACCCCGCTGGCCTACTGGTATTTTTATAGTCCAGAAAAATTTTCTATGATAGCGGAGCGAAGGAAGCCCTTACTATTACCAAAGAAATTGTCAAAGACAAATTTGATTCAGAAAGACACGGCTTAAACACCCTGAATTTTATCAGTTGGTCTGATATAGCCCATCAATCGGGCGAAGCAGCCCTTAACGCCGCTGTCCTTTCCGCCGTCTTAAAATCGGCTCCACATCTATGGATAACCATAAAGACCTTTCTTGACGAGGGGAGATTGAATAAAGAATCGCTGCAAAAACCCGGAACCTCAGCCTTGAGAGGTTCTTCAGAAGGCGCCCTGAGAGGTGGAATTGCTGCTCTATTAACTGCTTCATGCAAAACAGGTCTTTTGGGAGAAGCCTTTAAAAATGTTGACCCCACGGTAATCGGCGCTGCCACTGTTGTTGCTCTTAATACGATACGCAACTCCATAGCATTGTATCAAGGCAATTTGTCTCCTGAACAGTTCTCAGAAACCTGCATACGTGATGTCTTCGTAATAAGCTGTGGTGTTTTAGGGGCAAGCACGCTCCAAACGATTGTACCCATACCCCTTCTTGGTGCACTTATTGGTAATTTTATAGGGAGCACGTGCGCCGTGTTAATTTTTGAAGGGAGTAAATCCATCTTCTTGTCATTCTTTATTGAATCCGGTCTCTCTTTTTTTAATATCGTAAAACAAGACCACATTATCCCGCGGGAAATCCTTGAAAGATGCGGCTTTGATTTGATTCAGATTGATAAGATCGAACTTGATACAATCAAATTGGACACTATTAAACCGGACAAATTTAATTTAAGCACATCCAAAACGGAAGGTATTGACATTACGTTATTGAAAAGAGGGTTGATTAACGTTAATACGATAGGGTATGTGTATTAATAAAGGAAACGAAGGCAAAAGAGATCGAAGCCGGGGATGGAAAAGTTATCTATGTAAAAGTAAAGCAGTTATCACCGAAAATTCGATCGAGATTAGTTGGAGAGGGGAACAAAGGAGTCATGTCTTTCTTTTTGATGTAACAAACTTCGTGGGTTGGGTGGGAATAATTTGAATCGCTTGGTTTCGCTTTGTTCATTTCAAACTATGTAACTGAAAAAGATTTTTGTTTCCCGTCAGTCTGTTGACTTTATATACCATTTCTGCTACCTTTTACACAGCAAAGGATTTTATTAGCAGAAAAAGATTTCCGTAGTAAAGATTACATACTTTTTGCTTTTCAAC
>CAZPUD010000258.1:0-6112 GCA_964589115.1 uncultured candidatus Brocadiaceae bacterium
CCTCAGGATATGAATACACTCATACCTGACATCTGTCTTACTTGAGGAATTTCTCAATTGCTTCTTTTACCTCATCCAGATATACATCCGTGTCCTTGCAATATCCGTGAGGTCTTAAATTAGGTACCGCAACGATAGCCTTAGGCATGGACGCCATTAAACCGATTCTCAGTTCTTTCTCGCAAGCGATTGCCACCACACCGTGAATTTCTTCCGCCATTACCTTCTGAAGCGCAACTCGTCCTCCCGTGGCAAGGGTAATATTTACACCGTATTTTTCAGAAAATTCCAATAAGTCTTTAATTTTACACTTTCCACAACGCTTGCATTCATTTAAGTCATTTTTCACATTCTGCTTGCATTGTGTATTCTGAATACAATGAGGAAATAAGATCAATAAATTTTTCGGAGAACATTTTCTCTTACGAAACTTCATCATAAGATTATTGATAGAAACAAATTGTTTATCAATAAATTCCATAGTACCTGCCTTTGAGTAAAAAGTATAGATTATCGTGATTTAAAGGATCCTTGTTGTGGTTATGCCACACTAGGAAATATAGGATATAAAGGTATCGTGGGGTGCTATTGTATGGCCGCGGATGTATTCCTGCGCATCCATTGCACGTTTTCCCTCGGGTTGTAACTGTGTAATACAAAGAGATCCATCTAAGGTTGCAACATGGATCCCGCATGATGCAATTTCGGTTATCGTACCCGGGTTAAGGGTTGTTTCTTTTTTTGGTACATCGTGAATTTGTGTTCTTAGGATAATGATTCTTTTCTTTCCTTCCTGAACCTTCTTTACATAATACGTATAAGCCCCTGGTGACGGAGTTACACCACGAACGAGATTGTGGATTTTTTGTGTTTCCTGGGACCAGAAAATTAATCCTGTTTCTTTTTTTAGTTTTGGAGCAAAACTTACTTCGTTTTCATTTTGTTTTGTGTAAGTAGCTTTTCCCGTTTCTATGAGCTTAAGGGTTTCAGTCAAAAGTTCTGCACCGAGAAAAGCTAACCTTCTCTCAAGTTCTCCTGCGTTTTCTTCAGGTAATATGGGAGTTGTTTTTTGAGCGATAATATCACCGGCGTCCATTTTCTCTGTCATAACTACAGAAGTAACACCTGTAACGGTTTCACCCTTAATAATTGCCCAGTTAATAGGAGCTGCCCCACGAAACTTGGGTAATAAAGATGCGTGGATATTAATGCATTGATGTCGTGGAAGATGAATAATTGAACTGGATAAAAATTGTCCAAAGGCGACGACAACAATACAATCTGGTGAAAGATATCGGAGTTGCTTCAGAGTCACTTCATCATTAACATTGGCGGGCTGTACAACCTTCAGCCCAAATTTCTGTGCCGCCTCCTTTATTGGTGAGGGGCTCGGCATTTTACTTCTTCCTTTTGGCCTGTCCGGTTGTGTGATAACGGTAATAACCTTGTGTGCCGATGTTGCCAATGAGCTTAAACTGGGAACCGCAAACTCAGGTGTTCCCATGAAAACTACATTCATTATCTTTAATCAACCACCCTGGATAAGTGAGTAACTGTCTTTGCTACGGTATCCGTTAAGCTACACAGGTATTTTGGGACTTCTCTGATACGATTTTTCAAATTCTTTTAGCCTGTGTGATAAGGATAAACGGTTCGCCGGACTTATTTTATCAATAAAAAGATAGCCATTTAAGTGGTCTAGCTCATGCTGCCAGGCGCGTGCAATCAACCCTTCTGCCTCTACTTCTATTTTTTGTCCCTTAAGATTATAAGCGTATCCTTTTATGCGCTGTGCCCTCGTAACCTTACTCATAATACCGGGAAAACTTAAGCAGCCCTCTTCTTTGCCTACCTCCCCTGACTCTTCTATCGTTACGGGGTTGATAAACACCTTGTCTCCCGGCCTTCCGTCTACATCAATGATAAAAAGACGAACAGACCACCCTACCTGCGGGGCCGCAAGTCCAATGCCGTTAGCCTGGTGCATCAACGCCATCATCTCTTCTACCTTCTGGTATACTTCTCGGTTTATTTGTGTCAGTGATTTTGCCTTTTGGCGAAGTATCGGGTCTGGATAGGTAATAATATTCATGAATATTTGGACGATTATATAATTTTTACAGATATAAAACAGTTAGTTTACTATAATAAAAATAGATAAAAAATGCAAGCCCTTTCGTTTTCCTATTGACTTTGTGTGTTAAATTACATACATTATAACCATCGTTTCATATTTATGTATGTTATATTGTTGTAAGGATAAAGGAGTATTAGGACTATGCCTATATTGAGATCTGCGAAAAAAAGGTTAAGGCAAAACATAAAACGGAATTTGAGAAATAGATCGCACAAATCAGCCCTCAGAACACAATTAAAGAAGTTTTTTACTTCATTAAAAGAAGGGAATGTTCAGGTAGCAGGAGAAGAGCTCAGGCTAACGGTAAAAAAATTAGATAAGAGTGTTGTCAAGGGGGTAATGCATAAGGGTACTGCTGACAGAAAAAAATCCCGATTAACAAAGAGATTTAATCAGATAAAAGCAGCCACCGTACAGCAAAAAGCTTAATTATGCCCGAAGTAATGCCTTGAGATGGGCTTCTATGCAGAGCGGGAGGTCTAAGAGGTTGTAACCACCCTCAAGGCATGATACAACCCTGCCGTTACAATATTTTTCAGCAGATCTTGTGACAATCTCTGTTACTATCTCAAAGTCTTTACTGTTGAGATTTAAACCGCCAATAGGATCGTTTTTATAGGTATCGAAACCTGCTGAGATGATAATAAATTCTGGGATAAATCGGTCTGTATTTTCTTCTACGGCGCTGGTAAAAAGCTCAATATATCTTTCCGGTGTTATATCTGCCGGCATTGGTATATTACCAGTAAACCCTTTACCTTTACCCTGTCCATCCTCTTCTTTTCTCCCTGATCCGGGATAGAATGGATATCGGTGCAAAGAAAGATAGAATACCGTTGGATCGTGATAGAATACATCCTGTGTACCGTTACCATGATGAACGTCCCAGTCAATGATAAAGATTTTTTCTAATCGGTATTTCGATTGGATATATTTTGCTGCAATAGCCGCATTATTAAATAAACAGAATCCCATGCCCCTTGCAGGTGTAGCGTGATGACCGGGTGGGCGTACAAGACAAAAGGCTCTTTTCTCTTCGCCTTTCATTATAAAATCAATGGCAGTGAGTGGTGCACCAGCGGCGTAGATGGCTGCATCGTATGAATCAGAAGAGATAGCCGTATCGCCGTCCAGCCAACCACCACCGGTACTTGCAATTTGCTTAACCGTTTTTATGTACGCATGTGGATGAACCAGGCCGATTTCTTCTAAAGAGGCGGCGCGAGGTCTCTCTACCCGTAATTGCTCCCAAAGTCTGATTTCCTTGAGGTGGTTTATCGTATTTTCAAGTCTTTTTGCATTTTCAGGATGACCGTATCCTGTATCATGCTTTAGAAAAATATCATCGTAAATAAGGAGCGCCATGGTATTTTTTTAATATTTTTCCATTTCCAGCTTTGTCTTTTGGATTTTGTTTTTTCCGACTCATTCGTGTTAGGATAATACTATAAGAAATTGAGAAAGAAGGCAAGTTTTTCTTGAAATCAGTCAGCAAATTTGTTATGTTGATGCCCTAACCGTTTGCTTAATTTACTTAATTATAGTAAATGAGTCTACGTGCAAGTGTCATAGCGAGAGTGATAGGCTGAACTATTTCTGCATTCATCTCCCGAAATTTTTTGGCTGATGGCTGAATGCCGATCGTTTTTGGATTACCTCTCGTCTTTACGCCGGATTTTACTCACCCACTTGCGTGATAATTTCCTTATTTGCATTTATCTATGGTTTCCTGCACAGTTTAGTATACCGGCAGCAGATTGATACTATGAGTATTGATGGGGGTTTCTAAAGCATGAGAAATTTTTTTACTAATCTTTTGGAACGATTAGAAACAGGTATTCATAAGTTCAACGGGAATGGGAATGGGAATGGAAAACACCCTCTTCCGGAGATACCAAAGCATAAACTCATATTTGAGGCTGCATCTGCCCGGACAGGGCTTCACATCCAGCAGCCTGCGAAAAATTCTCTCGATATCGCCTTAAGCAGGGCACAACAATATCTTCTCGGTAAGCAGAATCAATCGGACGGACACTGGGTCGGCATCTTGGAGGCAGATACTACTTTAACATCAGACTATATCATGCTGATGCATTTCCTCGGGAAGGTGGATCGTGAAAAGCAAAGAAAGGCTGCGAATCTCCTCCGTGAACATCAGCTTTCCGATGGCGGATGGAATATTTATTATGGAGGTCCTTCCGAGATTAGTGCTTCAGTAAAGGCATATTTTGCCTTAAAGTTAGCCGGATACTCCGTCAACGACTCCTTCATGCAAAAGGCGAAAAAGTGTATTCTTGACATGGGGGGTATCATGAAGGCCAACTGCTTTACCAAGATTTATTTGGCCATGTTCGGGCAAGTTGACTGGCGGGCGGTTCCTGCTGTCCCTGCAGAAATGATCCTGTTTCCTCCGGGTTTTTATTTTAGTATCTACGAGATGTCATACTGGTCCCGATGTATTGTCGTTCCCCTTTCTATTGCTATTGCAAAAAAACCGCATATTCCTGTAGGGGATGATTTACTGAAAGAGCTTTATCTCATTCCACGTGAGAAGGTGTTTTACCGTATTAAGAGGGATCAATCAGGGTTGTGCTGGCATAATTTTTTAATTGATGCCGATAGTGTTTTTCGAAGATACGAGCAGCAGCCCATTAAATTTATCAGGCGAATAGCCCTTCGAAAGGCAGAAAGGTGGATGCTGGACCATATGGATAAATCGGGAGGTCTGGGAGCTATATGGCCGGCAATTATTAATTCCATATTTGCCATGAAATGCCTCGGTTATTCAGAAGACCATCCTGCGATGGTAAGCCAGCTAAAAGAGGTTGAGGATTTAGTTGTTTATGAGCGGGATAATCTTTATTTGCAGCCATGCGTGTCGCCTGTTTGGGATACGGCATGGGCGATTATCGCACTTCATGAATCGGGGGTACCAGGTACTCATCCGGGATTACAAAAGGCGGGGGAATGGTTGTTGGGTAAGGAAGTCAGGAGTTTTGGAGACTGGGCATTAAAATGCAAAGTGGAAGAACCAAGTGGTTGGTACTTTCAATATGCAAACGAATTTTATCCCGATACGGACGATAGTGCCGCTGTGCTTATGGCACTGCAACGGGTATCGTTGGCAGAGAACATACAAAAGGAAAAGGCGTTCCTGCGTGGTTTGCGGTGGCTGCAGGCTATGCAATGCGATGATGGCGGGTGGGGGGCATTTGATAGAAATAACAATAAGACTATTTTAAACCACATACCCTTCGCGGATTTCAATGCGTTATTAGATCCAAGCACGAGTGATGTTACCGCTAGATGTTTAGAATTTTTAGGACGTATTGGGTTTCATAAAACTTACAGCAATATCCGGATGGCTGTAGAATTTCTCCAAAAAGAACAAGAAAAAGATGGTTCGTGGTTTGGGCGTTGGGGCGCAAACTATATTTATGGTACTTGGTCTGTACTTGCAGGGCTTTCCGCAATCGGAGAAGATCCAAATAAGCCGTATATTAAAAAGGCTGTTGAGTGGCTGAAGAGCGTACAAAATTCTGATGGCGGCTGGGGTGAAACGATAAAGTCATATGATGACCCCTCACTCAAGGCAATCGGTAAAAGTACTCCTTCTCAAACGGCATGGGCATTATTGGCATTGCTTCATGCCGGTGAAGTAAAATCAAACACCGTCGAAAGGGGTATTGAATTTTTATTAACCCGGCAAAACGAGGATGGAAGTTGGGATGAGATCGAATTTACAGCAACGGGTTTCCCAAAAGTTTTTTACCTGAAATATCATTTGTACTGCAATTATTTCCCTTTGTTCGCACTCGGTAAGTATCGTAACCTTTCCCGGAGCTCCTAGTCTGGCTCCGACCAAAAACAGATTAACGGAGTGTTGGGATAATGGAAATCTGCTAAGTCGTATCTTAACCCGAATAATTTTGGAAGAACAAGGTCAGAATATGGGCCGTGGCTGGATAAATTGCA
>CAZPUD010000259.1:0-6039 GCA_964589115.1 uncultured candidatus Brocadiaceae bacterium
ACGATGTTACCCGTTTGATGGCCGCATATATCAGATTTGAAAACCTTTTTGATTACGATTACGAGGAGGTGACGGGATTTGGCACCCTTGGATTTACCGCGTATGGCGGGCTGGAATTTAAATTTTAGTTGTGGATATTTGGAAAAAACAAAAGGAGGCTTTATCAAATGAGGCACTTAAAAAGAGTAATATCAATATATGTCTTTTTCATATTTTTGCTTTCTTTTCCACAATATCTTTCCACCGCACATGAAGGGCATTCTCACGAAGGTCATCAAGACCATCATGATCACGGTAAGAAATACGTCTGCATCGTGGGTAACTATATGACATCGAGTATTGCCAGTGCAGTTAAAGCGATATGGCAGGATTACCCGTCTCTTAAGGAACATGTTGCTTTTGAAATTATCAGTAAAACGGACTTAGATTCAGGGCTTAATCCTGTAGGGGTAGTAGATGCTGATCTTATTTTATTTGATGTACATGGCATTCGTTTGTCTACACCCACACAATCAGGTTTCGATTCTGGTGTATTGAAGGAGGTAACTGATAATTGTGGAACGATTCTTGCCGTTGGCGAAACGGCTGGATTGGATTCACAATATGCAGCCATGGGGTTAACATACGACAAAGAGATCCGTTCGTACTTACGATATGCAAATACTGAGAATTTCAAAAATATGATACTGCTTTCGTTAAAGAAATATTTGCAATTTTCAGAGATCAAAGTCAATCCACCTCAGGAAGGTTTAAAAACAGCCTATTACCACTACCAGCAGGAAGAGAAACTTTTCAAGACATTTGATGAATATAAAGATTGGTACCGGCAGGCAGGTTACATGAAGGAAAATGCAGCGTGGATAGCGGTCTTAACCTACTCTTCGTTCTACGGGCAAGGGCAGACATCTGTAGAGGATGAGTTGATCCGTACCATTGAAGAGAAAGGTTTCAACGCCTTTGTAGCATTTGGTTACCCTGAAGGTGATGTTGTTGAGAGACTATTGATAGATTCCGAAGGGGTACCGAGGGTTTCTGGCATACTGTCTTTTTTATTCCGCTTTTCAGATTTTGGAGCCGCAAACTCTTTGGAAAAATGTGGGGTACCTGTGGTCAATTTGATTACCGTCTATGGAAAGGATGGGAGAACATGGGAGCACGATCCCGAAGGTCTGAGTTCCCTGGAGGTAAGCTGGCAGTTGGCTATTCCTGAGATTGCAGGCCTTATTCAACCTACAGTCGTCTCGTATCGTATGCGGGAAAGAGACGATGAGACAGGTTTTTTTATCGAACAGCGAAAACCCATATCTGAACGTATAGACCGGGCTGTTGACCGCATAAAGGCATGGATTAATTTACAGAAGAAAAATAACCGGGATAAAAAAGTGGCCATATTCTATTGGAACTACCCGCCAGGAAAACAGCATGTTGGCGCCAGTTACTTAAATGTTTTCGCCAGCGTCAATAACGTTTTGAAGAAGATGAAAGATACCGGTTATGATATTGGTAGTGAAGCAATTGACCCGGATATACTCCTTGAAAATTCTCTGAGATATGGAAGAAATGTCGGAAACTGGGCCCAGGGTGAACTTGATGAAATGGTGAAAGAGGGAAAATGTGTATTGCTTCCTTTGGAGGATTACCAAAAATGGATAAGGAATTTACCTGTACATTTTATGAAAGATGTTTATCAGGATTGGGGAACGGTTGAAGAATCAAATGTAATGATGTGGACTGATCCTGAACAAAAAAGGAAGTATATGGTTATTCCTGCAGTAAAACGGGGGAATATCGTTATCCTTCCACAGCCGGTCAGGGGCTGGTTGCAAAATAAAGAAGCCCTTTATCATAATAAAGATCTTTCACCACATCATCAGTATCTGGGGTGCTATTTATGGCTGAAATACGGTTTTAACGCTGACGCTGTTATCCATTTCGGTACGCATGGTACGCATGAATGGCTGCCTGGTAAAAGCAACGGTCTCTCAGGCGATGATCCCCCGGAAGCGTTGATCCAGGATTTACCGGTAATTTATCCTTACATCGTGGATGATGTAGGGGAAGGGCTTGTAGCAAAAAGGAGAGGTTCTGCGGTTATCATAGACCATATGATGCCGCCATTAAAAAAGGGAGGACTTTATCATGAGTATGCAGAGCTTGAAGAACTCATTGGTGATCATGATCGCGCCCTTGAACAGGACGCAGCGCATACAAGACAGTATATGGAAAATATCATACAGAAGATAAAGGATCTGGGGCTTGAAAAGGATATAGAAATCGGTGAGTGCTTGAATGTTGATGCCCGGGAAAATAGCCAGCACACATTCGATCACGAGGTTATTCACAAGATAGGAAATTATCTTCAGGAGCTGAAACAACTGAATATGCCTTACGGACTCCATACCTTTGGTCACATTCCCGATGAATCGCTACGTTTGTCTACTATTCAGGCAATAAAGGAAGTAGCAAAAGATGTCCCTGCAGATGAGTTGGATAAGAATATTCAAACGGGTGCGATGCGGGAATTGTCCGGTATTATAAAATCTCTGAATGGATATTATATAGCGACAGGAACCGGAAATGACCCGGTAAGGAATCCAGGTTCATTGCCAACGGGCAAAAACTTTTATGCCTTTAATCCGGATAAGATACCTAAGAGAGAGGCATGGCAAGTAGGGATTAAATTGACCCAGGAGTTGCTTGATGATTTCCGTGCTAAAAATAACGGAGAGTATCCGGAGAAATTATCCTTTGTCATATGGGGCACCGAGACCATACGGCACGAAGGGGTATTGGAATCGCAGATCCTCTATTTGTTAGGAGTAGAACCGGTCTGGAATGAATGGGGAAAGGTTACCGGCATAAAGGTTATACCCGGAGAAAGGTTGGGACGTCCAAGAATCGACGTCGTTGTCTCTTCGGCGGCAGAAGAGATGTTTGGTCAATTGACTCAATATATCGACCAGGCAGTTCAGATGGTAAAGGAACTTGATGAAAAAGATAATTGGGTCCGGCAGCACATTATGGGATTGACAGAAAAACTGGTCAAGCAAGGGTGGCCGCAAAAGAAGGCCGAACAATATGCAGCGGTCAGAATTTTTGACGAAGCACCCGGGCGTTATGATTTGAATGTATCACGGATTATCAGTGCAAGCGGAAGTTGGGAAGATGATTCGGTAGTAGCAGATGAGTATCTGAAGCGCATGAGTTATGGTTATGGGAACGGTCTTTGGGGAGAACCAATGGAAGACATCTATAAAATGGTACTCAGTGGGACCAGGATGGTTGTCCACAGCCGTTCTACCAATCTTTACGGGACTGTTGATAATGACGATTTTTTCATGTATGCCGGAGGACTTACTGCTGCAATCAGGGAACTCGATGGAAAATCGCCTGAATTGGTTATTACGAACATGATGAACCCGGCAGTCCCGGAAATGACGCCGATTGACAGGATGATGGGCATGGAGTTACGGTCACGATACTGGAATCCCGAATGGATTGAGGGGATGAAGAAGGAGGGTTTTGAAGGGGCAAATAAGATGTCTGAATTTGTTGAGAACATGTGGGGCTGGCATGTTACCGTACCAGAAACGATGGATGATGCCCGCTGGCAGCAGACGTTTGAAGTTTACGTTGAGGATAAGTACGGGATGGATTTAAAAAACTTTTTTCATGATAAAAACCCTTATGCCTATCAGGCCCTTACTGCACGAATGCTGGAGGTTATACGAAAAGGGTACTGGCAGCCATCTGAAGAAACCAGGCAGGTTCTTGCAGAAGAGTATATGGAAACGGTAATGAAACATGGCGTGGCCTGCTGCGAACAAACGTGCAATAACCCAGCTTTCCAGCAATACATGACAGACGTTATAAATACCGCTGACATTGCAAGTTCCGATACCTTAATTCAATATGCCGAAATCCTGAAAACCGCTACCGGTAAAACATTCGATGAGCGAAAAACGGCGATGGATAAAATTATTCAAACCCATGCCCCCTTGCCTGATAAGAATATACGGCCACTTACCTCCACAGAGACTGATAGGCAAAAATTAGGGCATAATTCACATGAGACAACTCCAATCAAAGAGGTATCGGACGATTCCATTCCTGATGGAGAGGAAAAGTCAGGGGATAAAGAGAACGAAGTGGTTAAAGGACTGGAAATGGAAGAGATAGAGAACAACGAAAGTAAACTAAGTGATACCAATGATGACTCTAAATTTTCTAATTACAAAGCAGATAAGCCATGGATTATTGCCGTAGTGGTGTTAGGGTGTATTGGCTTTTTTGCTTACGGATGGATGAGGAGGAGATTTTGATATTGGCTAGTTGTGTTATGTAAGATGGGTCAAACAGAGCAGGCCCATCAAAAAGCCATTTAAAATGAAAATTCATATACAATTTAATCAGAGGGATAATTGATCATGAACTTTCTTACTATATTACAAGACATTTTTTTTATTCTCTCATCGGTAATGCTCTATCCAGTTATGATTTTACTAATCATCTTTTTTATCTGGGTGGTTGTAACTATTGGAGAATTTGTCTCTGAATATCTGGAACGAAGAAAGTACGCCTGTAAACGGGATTCAGAGGAGTTTATCGGTTCGTTTGAAAAAATGGATTTTTTAAAAGGAATGCCATTCTATTTTCAGGAATATTTCAGTGAACTTGCTGTAGAACTGAAGGAGAATAAAAGCAGCAAAGATATTCGTATTGAATATTTATTACAGAGCAGAGAACAGAAAATGGTTAAAAGTCTGGATAAACTTCGGCTTATGGTTCGTGTAGGACCTACCCTTGGATTAATGGGGACAATAATACCGATGGGGCCAGCCCTATCTGCATTATCACAAGGCGATCTGGAGATGCTGTCGAATAACATTATTATTGCCTTTACGACAACAGTTGTAGGATTGGCAGTTGGAGTTATCGCCTATTTTCTTTCTATGGTGAAGAATAGATGGGTTAACGAAGATATAAAGGATCTTGAGTATTTTACCGAACGTATTACTGCATCACAAAAGCCCTTGAATGCCTAATTTAATGTATAGGAAATTCAAAGATTCAGAGTTGGTTCAATCGTCCACGATTGAACCGAAACGTTTAGCATGTTTCATATACCTGGAATAAACCAAAACGTACAGGCCTATGCTAAACGAATGGTTCAATCTACAAGATTGAACCAACCTGGTTGCTGCCGAAGCCAGCCTAACTTATAAACGGAGGCATTAACATTTATAAAAATGAGATATTTAAAAAAAAGACGCCGGATTATAGGAAAAGAACCCGATTCCCATCATGAAGATCCTATGGCAGGTGTAGCCAGTCTGTTTGATGTAGGGGTCGTTTTCATTGTGGGTCTTATAGGGGCCTTAATTGGTGCATATAGTCTTCTTGACTTTTTCTCTCCGAAGACTGAGATTACGATGATAAAAAAGAAGGATAATGGTCAGATGGAGATTGTTGTCAAAAAGGGAAAACAGATAAAAGTTGAGAGAGTTACAGATAAACAGTTACAAGGGGAGGGTACCCGTTTGGGAACAGCGTACCGGTTGAAAGATGGGAAAGTAATCTATGTACCTGAGAGGAAAGAATAAGTAACCAGGCCTTTTCGCAGACGGCGCTGCGAAAAGGAAATCCGAAATACTAAGCTCGAAATCCGAAACAAATTCAAATGACCAAAATTCAAATAAAAACCTGAAACCACAGATTTCACAGATGGCACAGATTTTGGTAAATGAGTAGATGAGTGATGGGTTAAATACCCATTTACCCATCCACCCATTTACTCGTCTACTAACTTTAAATTTTTATCTGTGAAATCTGTGTAATCTGTGGTTCCTATGTTTCGGCCATTCAAACATTAGAATTTAGGATTTGTTTCGAATTTATACACTTCGACATATCGACAAAATTTGTCGATGTTGAAGCGCTAAACGTCTACTATTATTTAGACTTCAGTAGGGTTGCCCTATAGAGTTTACATTTTTGGAAATTTTTTCCACAATAATATAGTGTATCTTCCACACTAAG
>CAZPUD010000260.1:0-4085 GCA_964589115.1 uncultured candidatus Brocadiaceae bacterium
GCCATTTGCTTCCCAACAGACGAGTGGCCCAACTGTCATAATTAGGATAATTAACAATGAGTATACCATCATCTTTTAGTAAAGTGTGGATATTAGCAAGAACTTCTTGTGGTGTTGGAATATGTTCTATAACATCCCAAAGCGAGATTATATCAAAACTGGCAGGATTAAAATTCTGTTCCGATAGTACTCCAGAGCGAATATCCAAACCGTATTCATTTTTTCCGTATTCACACAACCAACTACTTGGTTCAACACCTATGGCATTAAAACCCAGATCATGAGCAGCTTTTAAGAATGCACCACCTGCGCAGCCTATATCTAGAATATATTTCTGTTTATCTATATCTATCCCAAAATGTTTTATTAATCGCCGTAATTCTTTATCAAATGTCCGGATACGCATCTTATTTTGCTTTACAAAAGTTGGGTCTATAGCAGTGGAATAAGATTCGAGAATAATGGCAGATTTAATCCGTGGGTTCAAGTATACTAAAGAACAGGAAGTACATGAGACCAACTGGTCTAATAACTTCTGATCGCTTGATGAATGATATATGTGTAACAGATCATTTTTTGAAAAGTGCGCAGGATATTTTGGTGGGTAGATAATTTTGAATTCCGTACATCCACAAAGAGGGCATAGAATAGTTTCGAATAAGTCAATATTATACATTATTGCGTTTATCTTTTTGTGATTGATTACCGCAATATTTTCCGGCTAGTCTTAATTCCATCAACAAAGAGTGTAATGCCCGGTAAGGTATCATCTCCATTTTTGTTTCGAATCTTCTATAAAGAAAATTATTTGCTTGTTTTACTATTTTTAACGGGTGATATCTTAATTTCCAGTATAGGAAACTCATGTATAAACGAAGTCGTAATTTATTCAGTCTTTTATAATCTTCTCTCCATACAGGAGAAAAACTCAACTTCGAATAATCCACAAAGTCCTCAAACTGATCAAAAATTGCAGACCCCGGTGCGGGGGTAATAATAAAAAGGGCGATCTCATCGACACCGGATTTTGTCAAGTTAAGCACCATTTGCCAGGTCATCTGCCTGTCATTATCATTTTCACCGGGATAACCTAATACGAAGCAAGCCTGTGAGCGTATACCAACGTTATTCATTTTTTTTATTAATTGAATAGTAAGATCAAGATTGAACGGCTTGTTCATTTTCTTTAGAACATGAGGTGAGCCTGTTTCCGGAGAAATGGAAATGTATCGGCAGCCTGCCTTTGCCATAATCTCAATAGTAGATTCATCATGCAACGTTTCAACTTTCGTACCGGATGAAATTTTCCATATTACGTCAAGGTTCCTGCAAGTTATTTCTTCGCAAATCTCATGTATCCGTTTATTATCCACCGTGGGGTTAACATCTTCAATATGGTATTCTCTTACTCCAAATTGGGTTAAGAATTTTTCCATTTCATCAACCACATTTTTTGCAGAACGTGCCCGCCATTTTCTATCATTTGTCTCAGGAATAACGCAGAATTTACATAGATACGGGCATCCTCTTGAGGTTAATATCGGTAAATATTTTTTCGTTTGAAACGGACCATGTGCATATTTTAACCGCCAATAATTTTGAAGCGGAAACAAATCCCAGGCAGGAAACGGCAGAGTATCAAGGTTGTCTATTTTTCGCTTGGGTGGCGTATAGTAAGTTTTGCCGTCGAGTCTAAAACCAACACCGTCAATTTTTGAAATATTATGTTTTGATGTACCGTTTCGAAGTTCGTCTAGTAATTTCACGCCTCGTTCTTCTGCTTCACCGGTAATTACGTAGTCGGCTCCGATATCATAAAATTTCTCTTGTACCTTACGTAAGGAATAAGCGGTTACGGCCTGTGTGTTTTCCATAACAATTATGGGAATATGAGAAAATCGAAGACGAATATTTTGGATAATATCAACGAGTGAACGATGATATGTTAAGTTACTTGCATAAAGTACAATGGCTTTTGATGTAATACATATTTTGTCTGCTACCTCTGATGGTACAAGCCCACGGTATAAATAACTCTCATCAAAATAAAATTGGTTTGGATTTTCCCCAAATGCGTCAATAACAGTACATTGAAATCCACGATGCCTAAGAGTTCCTATAAAATAGGCAAGACTTATCGGCATATAAACAATGCCTGTTGTAAATACATCGTTACGCTGAACCATTAAATTTGGGTTTATAAGTGTAATCACCTATTTTACTTTAAATATTAATGCCGTTCCCTGGTTTGGAACAGTTTTATAGTGGATTAATTCTAAGAAGGGCACTTTTGAATATGATTCTATAAGTTGACCTGCCAATAGTGCAGACATAAAGATATGGGTAATACTGTTCATCTTCAATATTTCATATATACCCGGAGATTGAATGTTATAAAAAGCATTACCTAGTTGTTGGATTTTTTCTTTTAAATCCTGAGAAACAGGTATATGATCACCACCCAACCCCCTCGCATTAATAGAGCGTCTTTCTGATACAGCAGGAACCCAGTAAGAACAAAAAAATTCAAGACCATTGGGCAACTTTATAGGTTCTTGCGCATTGAGAATTAACGTATTTTCAAATGCTGTATTTTCACGAAACCACAAGAGAGTTTCGTAATCAGTTTTTATCAACCATTCTGGATAACGGAAATAATTTTTATATTCGTAATACATAAATACTGATATACCGACTATTATAAGTAATAGTGGGATATTTAATACCTTATGTTGTAATATTTTTATTCTTTCTAAAAAGGTTTTGAAAAAATTCAAACAGTATGAGGCGGCAATTGGAAATGCGATAGTTAATGAATACCAGGCAATAGTATAATTATACAGGAATTTAATTGGAGAAGTGAAAAATGCTCTTGCACCAAGATAATTACCTTGTAGCGGTTTAAGTTGAAACCAATCGAACCCCATTAATTTTAAAAATTTCCAATGGATAATTAGAAAAAACATCATAAAAACATGTGTTGCAATAAAAATTCCTATTTTGTTTCTTTGATAAATAAGAATAATGAGCCCTGCCAGAGATAAACCGAGGAATACATAACTATGCCAGTAGGTAAGCGACAATATCAGCTCAGTTGCTTCTTTATCTGATAGACTGCCTAATGCGTTTTTATCAAAATTACTTATTGAATGAAAGAACCACGGTAAAATGCATAATCCACAAATAAACAATGACAGGAGAAGTACAGGATAATCTCTTTTATAATGTATTTTTTTTGAGATAAGTAAAGTTATTATAAAAAATGTTAAAGAAATAAGGTACCACTGGAAGATTTCTGTTTGGCTAAGTGCTGCATGAGAGAAAATAAACCCGGCAACAGAAGCGAGGGTAAATCTCTTTATCCAATAAGATTCCTCAAAAGCATGTAACAAAAATATAAGAAAGACAGCTACACAGAGAAAAGCAAGCATTTCTGTGGTATTGCCATCGTTATAATTTGTCAAATAAGCCCTATTTAAAGTTAATATACCTGCAAAAAAAGCTATAAAAAAGTTTTTCTGTGATAAATAATATGCCAATAAATAAACGGATAATACGAAATAAGACCCGCAAATAATAGTTATAGCCATACATTCCTTATGTATGGCAGAATTTTTTATAACCGAAGTTAATACAACCATGGTATGAAATGTTGGGGGGTAAGCAATATTTACTATTTCATGTGTCAGAAAAGGGCTTATTGCAGGATATCCCTGATATTTCATTAATATTTCAATGTAGTTTGCAGACTGTGCATCGCAGTCAAATGGAACGTTGTTATTTGCCTGCATTAAAGCATGCCATAGGAATCCTATTAAAAAAACAACTATGGGCAAACAAATTTCTTTATAATTAATGTCTTTCTTGCAGAAGATTTTTGTGTATTTTAGTTTTGTTATTAATAGCAAGATTAAAGACATGAAAAAAGTACTTCCTAAATAAATTACGGGATGTATAGGAACCGAACTGTAGGCTAGTATTCCCCAAACTCCAGCCGTTAAAGGCAGTCCTATGCAAAAACCGAGAATTAATAGTTCTGAAAGTGATTTTTCACGAAATAAAAGTATTGATGCTGATATGCCTAA
>CAZPUD010000260.1:4185-5857 GCA_964589115.1 uncultured candidatus Brocadiaceae bacterium
GTTTGAATCTTTTCAGCAATGTCATGTGGATTAAAAGGATTAAAATAGATTGCTGCATCCTGGCAAATTTCTGGCATTGGTTCTATATCCGATGATAAAATAGGAGCACCGCAAGCCATGGCTTCTATCAAAATATTTGGACAATTTTCGCATGTCGACGGATAAACAAATAATTGGCAAAGCATATAAAAATATGGCAACTCTTCATAGGGTACATGTCCAAAAAAAACAACCCGATCTTCCATTTTTTTCTCTCTTACAAGAGCCTTAAGTGCTTCAGTATACTGATTATCAAAATTTTTTCCGACAAGAGCCAGTCTCAAACTGCAATTACTTTGGTCTATTATTAATGAAAAGGCATTAATTAACTCAAAAAAGTTTTTATATTGGTATATATTTGAGACATAAAGAATAAACTTGTCTAAATTATATTTTTTTTTAATCTCTTCCAAGCAATTACTATCTAAATTTGGTTTGAACAGTTCGCTTTTGCCATGATATATGAGTGAAGTTTTGTCTATTGGCAACTTGTAATAATTGCATAACTCTTTTCTCGCCTTATCAGAGATAAATATAATATTTTTTGCCTTGCTGACTGATAAATCAGTTAATAACCTCAAAAGATTAAATTTTAGTCGATAATAAAAGTTTTGCTTTTTTATCATATTCCTGTCAAAAGGCGCGACTGTCTGTATCATAATTACGGTAGGAAGGGAATAAATGAGTAAACCAATATTTGCTGGAGAATAAAGGATGTTTACCTTATATTTTTTTGATATATACCCTAAAAATAATTGTTCCCAGACAAGGCGGAAAGCTGTTGAAAGACTTGGACCGTGAAAAGATAATATCTGAAAGTTTTTGTAACCAGCATATAGTACTTTTTCCCCTTTTTTTGTAGTAATAATTAGATATTCATTTTTCTTATCTATTTCTGAAAGGTGTTTAAATAATTGGTTTAAGTAAGTAACACCACCTCCTGCCACGGCAGACAATGCATTTATTGCAATACGCATTTCTAATTAATAACTATGTAGATTTTAAAACTGATTATATAAACAACGGAGATCCGGACTTATTTTAGCTTTTTTACTATTTGTTTCAGCTTAGATTTTAGGTGCTCATACTGGAGAAACGAAAATAAACAAACTGAAATAAAGACCAGGAAGTATTTTTTATCATTTAAATATGGTGTTAAATATTTTAAAGACGATTTTTTATTCCCTTTTTTCCATTCGGCAAGTGAGAAAAATAAAGCCGTTTGCTTTTTAAAACACTTTATTTCTTCATGGTACTTCTCTTCTATTTCAGGCATGATTTCAATCAGCTTTTCCAATAATCTCAGATTTTCCCGCGGTAAAAGGGATAATATTTTTTCACCAAGATTCTCTCCGTGTTTTCTTACCTTAGCTAATGGTTCATCGATATAATCAATTTCGTATTTATGAGCGATCCGCAATGACAAATCGTAATCTTGAATAAATGTAAATTCATTATCAAAAACATATTTTAGTTTTTCTAAAGCAGATTTCCTGTAAATCATACTCGCGGTAGTAATAAAGTTATTTTTAATAAGATGGCTAAATATGTGACGTCTTTCTGGCTTAACAGATTTAAATAACTCATATTCAACACCATTATTATAAAAGATAATTACATCGCTATATACCAG
>CAZPUD010000261.1:0-5829 GCA_964589115.1 uncultured candidatus Brocadiaceae bacterium
AAATGAAATGACGGTCAAAAAAATATTTACCAATGGTAAAATAATTGATGTCTCAGGAACCGGCTATAACCCTGAAGGGGATTTCACTAATAATGGTATGCACCTTTCAGAAACTGACCGGCAGGTACTAAGGCAAACTTTAGAAATTGGTGTATTGTGTAATAATGCATACCTGAAAAGAGAAGATACCATCTGGAAGGTCATTGGAGACCCCACGGAAGGGGCATTATTAACTGCTGCGGCTAAATCAAATATCTGTAAAGAAAAATTTGAGAAAGATTTTCCCCTTGTTTCAGAAATACCTTTTGATTCCGAACGAAAGAAGATGTCTACAATCAGGGAAACACCTGATTCCGCCATACTCGTTTATGAGAAAGGTGCACCGGACGTTATCCTCAAGGATTGTTCAAAAATATATACTGATGGAGGAATAAGGGATATAACGAAAAATGACATCAAAATCATCCTAAATACAACCTGTGAAATGGCAGAAGCTGCGTTGCGCGTTCTCGGTGTAGCGTTCAAATCAATGGACCATAACATTGCAGACCCAACTCCTGATGTTGTGGAAAAGGATATGGTCTTCGCCGGATTATTTGCCATGATCGATCCACCCAGACCGGAGGTAAAAGACGCCATTGCTACTTGCGATAAGGCATGCATAAGAACGGTTATGATTACGGGAGATCATAAAAACACAGCGAAAGCAATCGGCGAAGAATTGGGATTGCTTAAGAAAGATTTCAGGGCAGTCGATGGGACGGAACTTGAGACACTTTCTGATGAAAATTTAGAAAAAGAAGTACCGAAGATAGCTGTATATGCGCGGGTTTCTGCAGAACACAAACTCAGGATTGTAAAGGCATGGAAGAAACACAATCAGGTTGTAGCAATGACAGGCGATGGTGTAAATGATGCCCCGGCCATTAAAGAAGCAGACATCGGTATATCTATGGGCATCACCGGTACCGATGTCACCAAAGAGGCCTCCGATATGGTTATAACGGATGACAACTTTGCGTCCATTGTTGCAGCAGTCGAGGAAGGAAGGGGTATTTACGATAATATAAGGAAATCTATTCACTACCTGCTTTCATGCAATGCAGGTGAGATTTTTACCATGCTTTTTGCCTCAATATTCAATCTCCCGATCCCGTTATTTCCAATACAGATACTATGGATCAATATTGCAACAGATGGATTACCGGCATTAGCATTGGGCGTTGACAAGGTAGATCCAGACATTATGAACAGGCCTGCCAGAAGATCAACGGAACAAGTCATAGATAAAAGTCTGGGGGGATTAATTATATTTCAAGGCTTTCTTATAGCATTAAGTACCCTTTTCGCTTATTTATATATTTTATATTATACCAGTAGCGTAGAACCTGGTTATCTCTATTATTGGTTCAAGAATGAATTCATACCCTGCTGCCTGGGAGGCACATTAAAAAGCGACCTTGACCGGTCAAGAACGGTTGCTTTCAGTGTGATGGTAGTCTCTCAGTTATTCCATTCTTTTAACTGCAGAAATGCAAGGCATTCATTATTTAGGATTGGTGTCCTTTCCAATAAAAAACTTCTGTTAGCAGCCGGCATCTCTTTGGCGATGCAGGTAGCAATCGTTTACATTCCTTACTCTGAGGGTATCTTCAAAGTAACACCTTTGGAATTACAGGATTGGATTATCGTCTTCGGGTTCTCCTCACTTACTTTTGTTGTTATGGAAATCATAAAATGTTTTCTAAGTAAAAAATAATTTGTAAATCAGAGTAAGGAATCTTTGGTCTTTCTGTACAGGACTCACCGCAAAGATTCCTAGCTTTTTTGTCACTTTGAGGTTTAGCATCTTAAAGAACTAATTTTTAATATTATCAAATTTATTCTTTGTTATTGCTCAGTACTCCAAATAGGATAGTCGCGTTTCAGTATTTTGGCTATGAATAACCATTTTCTTAATTCTTTCGTAATCTTCTCAGAGGTGATTGGTGCATTTCCGATTGGTTTGATTTTCTCTGGCGTTGCTAGTATATCCTCAGATGTTTTTGCAATCTCAAAAGATGATGTAGGATCTTTTCCGATATATTGATTGAGGAAGTCTTTATCGATAATAGGATTCCCCGAATTATCTACGGGGTTTTCAACAATGTGAAATTCTTGAATTGCAATAGTACGCCCAATATCAACAACAAGTTTAAATGGTCCATACTCCCCATCGCCTTTTATAAGAAATGCCTTTTCTACCTCACTTCTTCCCCGTCTGGTAGTCATTGAATAATAGACAACTATTCTCTCATCTTCACTTATTTCAATGCCGTGCCGGGCTAGTTCATCAATTTGTTGATCTGTTAAGCGAACCTGATGTTTTTCAACCCATTGGTAAGGATGGCTCTTTTTTACTTCATAAAGAGTCAATTCCTGACCATGTTCAACGTGCGGAACTTCTGCACAACCACATAGCAGTAAAATGTGCAGTATATATACAAACCACTTTTTTATAGCGTACTGCCTTTCATCTGATAAAGTTTTCATTTAGTGTAATATGCCCTATATGTAAAAAAATACTGACAAACTCTGTTTGTCAGTGTGGTATAATCTATATGTATGTTTAAACAATCAAAGGACTGTCCAAAAGTTTATAAACCATACAAAAGGATGGGCTGAAGATTTTCAGCCCCTACATACAGTATGTTCATAAAACTTTTTGGACAGTATCGTACCTTCCTGTCAGGAATTACCCAAAATTATCCCCTTGGCCAATACATAATGATACATACACCAATGAGTGCAATAAGACCACCTATCAGGTCAAATTTATCAGGGGTTATCTTATCAATCTTCCATCCCCATATGATAGAGAGAACTACGAATATACCACCATAGGCAGCGTATACCCGGCCAAAATTTGCGGGCTGTAATGTTGGTATGATTCCATAGATAACCAACACAATTGCTCCAAATAAACCGAGCCAAATACTCTTCCCATTCCTTAACCAGAGCCATACCAGGTACCCTCCGCCTATTTCACACAATCCGGCAAGAATGAAGAAGAAAATTGACCTGGCAACCTCAAACTTTTCCATGTTTTAATTCATGTGCCTTTCTCATACTATTTTATTACAACGATATTTTCTACCATTAAGATACAAAAATTTATATATCCCGTGGTAATATTAAACATCGGACAAGGAATTTCGAATTATGAAATTTTTATAAGAAACTATGCCTTTTCTCGAACAATGTTGCGAAAACGAGGGACGAGAGACGAAAGACGACGGACGGTTTTTTTCGTCTCTCATCCCTCATCTCTCGTCCCTCATGTTTATCTAGCCCTGTTAAATCTGTATAATCTGTGGTTCCTGAGCATTTTGGACATTCAAGCATTAGAATTTAATATTTGTTTCGAATTTCGATATTCGAATTTAGAATTTAGATACTTTGGCATATCAATAAAATTTTGTCAATATTGAGGTACTAAACCCTACCCATCTCCGCGCCCACTGCGGCCTCTGTGGTAAGAAGACTTTCTTCTATCTCAATTCTCTTTGGAAACCACTGGTAAAGCGCCGGAATCACAAAAAGCGTCAGAAAACTTGAGAAGCATACCCCACCAACGATCACCGTTGCCAGGGGCTTCTGTATCTCAGCCCCCACGTCTGTAGATATTGTCATCGGTAATAGACCGATAATATCCGTCATAACAGTTATGAGTACAGGCCTGAGTCGTGTTGAGGCCGCTTCTATGATAGCATCTTTCGTTTCTTTGCCTTCCTGTAAAAATTCATTAATAAATGATACCATAACGGTGCCGTTTAGTACACACAGTCCAAAGAGAGAAATGAATCCCACCCCTGCCGGGACACTTAATGGCATGCCCCTTAAGAACAGTGCTACAATCCCCCCTGTTGCCGCAAAAGGAACATTTATATATATAAGGGCAGCATTTTTAAAAGAACGGAAGCTCATATATAGAAGTACAAAAATTAATCCCATAGAAATAGGAATAACGATTACAAGACGATTCCTCGCCCGCTGCATATTCTCGAATTGGCCACCCCAGTCCAGATAATATCCCGATGGGATTTCTATGCTTTCCCGTATTCTCTTTTGCGCCTCCGCTACAAAGCTGCCAATATCCCTGCCGCGTACATTACATTCCACCACGATGCGGCGGAGCCCGTTTTCACGGCTGACCTGGGCATGTCCTTCTTCAATAAAAATATCTGCCAGTTGGATGAGCGGTACACGGACACCACCCGGGGTGCTAATCAGTATATTTTTGATTTCATCCACAGTATTTCTCGCATCTTCAGTAAAACGAACTACAAGGTCAAAACGCATCTGCCCTTCCAGCACCTGTGATGCAGCCTTTCCGCCAATGGCAGTTGTAATGACATCCTGTATATCTGATACATTGACCCCGTAGCGGGCGATGGCACTCCTGTCAATTTTTATCTGTACCACAGGCAGCCCTGCCACCTGTTCACCTTTCACATCTTTTGCCCCCCGGATACGGGAGACAACCCGCTCAATTTCTTCTGCCTTTGACTTCAGTCCCTCGTAATCATCGCCGAAAAGCTTTATAGCGACATCTGAACGAACACCGGCTATCAATTCGCTGACCCTTAACTCAATGGGCTGTGAAAAACTATACTGCATGCCAGGTATCTTTTCCAAATCCTCTTCCATACTGGCAATGAGTCTTTCTTTCGTCCTGGCCGTTTTCCACATCCTCTTAGGTTTAAGCATCACAAATACGTCACTAATCTCCTGACCCATTGGATCTGTGGCAATCTCGGCCCGTCCGGTCTTGGATACAACAGTCTCTACCTCCGGATACTTCATGAGTGTTTTCTCTACGAGCGTAGAAAGTGCTATAGATTCCTTTAAAGAAACACTGGGCAATCGTCGCACGTTGATTGCTATTGCACCTTCATCCAATTCAGGCATAAACTCCGAGCCTAAAAAGGGGATAAGAACAAGACTCAAAAGGAAGCATGATGCAGCAATTATTAACGTCCGTCTGGGATGGAATACGGCCTTCTGCAGAAATGGTTTGTAACGGCTCTTTAAAAACCGCATAATTCGGTTATCTGCCTCCTCCCTGTGTGACGTTATCTTTATTCCCCCCTTTCTGAAAACAAGGGAGCTCAGAGTAGGCATGATGAACAGGGCGACAAAAAGGGAACTCAGCATTGCAAGGCTTACCGTAAAAGCTACAGGTCTGAACATCTTGCCTTCAACACCGTGCAGGCTCAAAAGTGGTATATAGATGATAATGATAATACTTACAGCAAAGAAGACAGGACGTCCCACTTCCTGGGCTGCACGTAGTATTGTCTCTTTGTAACTATCACTGCTTTTCCTTAAGGTAAGGCGCTGGACAATATTTTCCACCGTGCAAACCGAACTGTCGGTAATGTTTCCAAACCCCAGGGAACCTATACTCATTACCGTAGCAGCAATACCAGCGTGATACATCCCGGAAAAGGTTAAAATGACCGTTAAAGGAACGGAGAGGGCAATAAGGAGTGATACCCTCCAATTCCCTATTGTTAAAGTAAGAACTACTATTATCAAGGCGATACCTGAAATAACATTGGTAATAACCGTATGAATAACATTACTGACGAGATCAGTCCTGTCATAAAACGGTACGATATCAACACCTTTTGGCAGGCTTTGCCTGATTTCTTCAACCTTCTGCTTTACCCTTTCCACCACGGTACGGCTATTTTCACCCTTTAGCATCATGGCAATGCCCGTAACGACCTCCCCCTTGCCATCCCTGGTAACTGCCCCATATCGTACCTCAGGCCCTACAACCAC
>CAZPUD010000262.1:0-5816 GCA_964589115.1 uncultured candidatus Brocadiaceae bacterium
GTCTTTATAATCTGAACGAGGTATAACAGATGTTGGGATGTTATGCTTCTTTGCCCGTTCCAGGCCCGTAACATCAGGCTTGCTGCTAATCACAATTTGAATACAAGCAGGTAGTTTTCCTGCTTCTATTTGATCGATAAAATTTTGAAGGGTACCGCCGCTGCCGGATATCAATACTCCTAAATTGGCTTTTTTTATCATATATGAAAGGGAAGTGAAAAATATTGACAAAAAAAAAATTATTTGCTAACATGTACGTCTTTATTATACCGGATAATTCATAATAGTTTAAGTTATAAATATAAAAACAAAGAATATATATGTCAAAAAGAATTACAGAAAAATCTCAGAAGGCGTTTGCTGAAGCACAGAGTTTTATCCCGGGCGGGGTGAACAGTCCTGTCAGGGCTTTTGGAGCAGTAGGTGGTACACCGATCTTTATAAAGTCAGGATCGGGTTGTTATCTGACGGACATCGATGGTAACGAATATATTGATTATGTTGGTTCATGGGGGCCGCTTATTCTGGGGCATGCTAATCCAGATGTCGTAAAAAAGGTCAATGAGGCAGTTACTAACGGAACAAGTTATGGCGCTCCAACGGAATCTGAAATAAGATTGGCGCAGCTTATCAAAGAGGCCATGCCTTCTATCGAAAAGATAAGGATGGTCAATTCGGGTACAGAGGCTACGATGAGTGCAATACGCCTGGCCCGCGGGTTTACAAAGCGTGATGGGGTAATTAAGTTTGAAGGTTGTTACCATGGACATGTGGATAGTTTGCTGATCCAGGCAGGTTCCGGTGCAACAACCCTTGGTACGCCTACCAGTCCTGGTATTCCCAGGGATTTTGTTAAACATACAATATCCCTTCCTTACAATGACATCGATAGGGTGAATGAGGTTTGTTCTCAGCAAGGTAAGGATATTGCATGTATTATTGTTGAGGCAGTAGCAGGTAATATGGGTGTTGTTCCTCCTAAGAAAAATTATCTGGAGGGATTAAGGGAGATAACCAGGAAGTATGGTATTGTATTAATATTCGACGAGGTGATGACAGGCTTCAGGGTTGCTCACGGTGGTGTGCAGTCCCTTTATAATATTGAACCGGATTTGACCACCCTGGGAAAGATAATTGGTGGTGGTCTTCCCGTTGGGGCGTATGGTGGTAAGAAAGAGATAATGGATAGTATATCGCCTGTAGGACCTATATATCAGGCGGGTACTCTCTCGGGTAATCCGGTAGCCATGGCTGCTGGTATTGCTACATTAGAAATATTAAAAAATAACAATATTTATAGGGAACTGGAAGAAAAGTCGCAAAAAATGGCCGCAGGTGTGGAAAAAGCATGTAAAGATGCCAGGATACCTGCCTACCATACACGTGTAGGTTCTATGCTTTGTACCTTTTTTACGGATCAACCCGTTATAGACTATACTACGGCCAAAGAAAGTGACACAAAGCGTTATGCAAAGTTCTTTCATGGCATGCTTGAAAGGGGATTTTATTTCGCCCCGTCTCAATTTGAAGCGGTTTTTGTATCAACGGCCCATGGTAAAAAAGAGATTGATATGACCATTGATGCCTTTAGGGAAGTGATAAAAACTTTTTAAATATTTTTAATCTGTGCCCTTTACGAATAAAGATAAACATAACGAAACGTATCGTATCCTGGGTTTAGTCGGGAGCTTCGGCTTTACAACGGCTGGTGCCATAGCAGGTGGATACTTATTAGGCAGTTATCTGGATAAAAAATTTAATACATCCCCATGGTGCATGATATCTTTTATCATGTTGGGGATTATTGGAAGTTTTATAGAATTTTTTAAATTAGTTAAAAAATTATTAAATGAGAACAAAAAGAATAAATGAAGTAATAAAAGAGGAAGACAAGGAAAAATCTCTTATATTTGATGAAGGTTTTCCTGAAAGAGTACTCAAGACTTCTTTTCTTCTATCATTAATAGTAATTGCTTATTCATTATCATATATGTCTTTTACGATAACTTTAAGCATTGCCATAGGCTGCTTTACAAGTCTTATTTTATGCAAGGTATTGTGGTGGACAATACAGCATGCTTTGAAATATAAGAGATCCGAAATTAAGAGATTTTTCTTAAAGGTGAGCATAATAAAGTATTTCCTTGCTGGCGGAATGCTTTGTTCTGTTTGCCTATTCTTGGAAATTAATCCAGTTGCTATGGCGTTTGGTTTGGGTATTGTTGTGGTGGTAATTGTTATGAAGATTGGAAGTAAGCTACTGGTAAACTATTTAAATAGATCGATTAAGGTACCGCTTGAAAGGTAAGAAGTTGTAGGACGAAGCGATTGCTTCGTCACGAGCGAAGCGTCATTTCGCTCTGCATTGAATTAATAAAAATCATTTTTCGATATTCGAATTTAGAATTTAGACGCTTCGGTATATTGACGAAAATTTTGCCGATGTTGAGGCGCTAAGCGCTTATATTTTTGAGATTATGAGAGGAAAAAAATGAGAAAGGAGTGTGAGTCGATTGACTGGCGCAGCAGGCGAAGCCGAAAATAAGACTGAACTGCCATCATTTGTAGATTTGGTACCTATGGATCCCCACAGCCAATTTCTTGGTCTAACCAAGCACGAGTGGGTACCAATAATCATGTCTGCAACGATAATAATATTCTTGGCTATATTCTCCATTATTGCAACAAGAAGGTTAAAGAAGGTCCCTGGCAAGCTTCAGGCTTTTTTGGAAATTGTTGTGGAGGGGCTTGAAAACTTTACAAAGTCACAGATGGGGCGTGCAGCGGGGCCGTTTGTTCCATTTATCGGAACGTTGTTTATCTATATCTTTATCATGAACATGTTGGGGCAAATACCCCTGTTTCACTCACCTACAAGTAATTTCAATACGACGATAGCCTTAACACTCATTGTTTTTTTTGTTACCCATTACCAGGGTGTAAAGAATAATGGTGTTGTCGGTTATTTGAAGCATATGGCAGGTCAGCCAATCTGGCTTGCACCATTGGTATTCCCCCTGCATCTGATGCAAGAGTTTCTTTCGCGTCCATTATCACTGTCAATGCGTCTCTTCGGGAATATCATGGGAGAAGATACTATTATTGCGATATTTGTAGGATTTTCTCCGTTTTTACTGGGTCTCATACCTATTCCGGCTCATTTGCCAATGGTTTTCCTTGCATTATTGGGAAGTACCATACAGGCGATGATTTTTTCACTTTTGGCGAGTTTTTATATTGCGGGTGCAATTGGCATCCATGATGAAGAACATCATTAAACATTTTTAAAGGAGGAATTAGGGCGTGATTTATTTTGCATTATTAGCGATAGCGGTAGGTTTGATTTCAATTGCAGCGTTTGGTTGTGGTATTGGGCAGGGTATTGCAGTTTATGGGGCAGCGAACAGTATTGCCAGACAACCTGAGACTGCCGGGAGAATACAGCTTGTTATGTTCGTTGGTCTGGCATTTATCGAATCATTGACGATTTATTCTCTGATGATGTCCTTTATCCTTCTTGGAAAATTACCAAAAACAGAAGCGGTCCTTGAGTTAATTCAGCACGCCGTAAAATAGGCGTAGAGGAGGAGATCGATTGGATATTTTAAATACCCTGGGAATCAATTTTAAGTCTGTTATTGTCCAGGGCGTCGGCTTTTTGATATTGCTCTTTGTCCTCAAAAAGTTTCTCTTCGGCAAGATATCTGCCATGATTAAGGCAAGAGCTGACGAAGTAAAGAGTACTTATGAAAGAACGGAAATGGACAGGGCAGAAGCAGAGAGTCTTAAGTTAGAGTTTCAAAAAAAACTTTCTGAGGCTGAAGCCGAGGCTGCCAAGAGGATTCAGGAGGCTATAAACGAAGGTAATCGTATTAGTGAGGAAATTGTCAAACGTGCCAAGGAAGAGGTTGAATCGGTGAGGATAAAGGCACAGGAAGGAATCGAACAAGAACGAAAGAAGGCCCTGGCTGAAATAAGAGATCAGGTAGTTACTCTTTCTATTCTAGCTTCTTCCAAAATCATTCAGCAATCTATAAGTCCACAGACAGCGGAGAAGCTTGTCGATGACTTTATTGAAGAGATAGGGGAATTGAGTGTTAGATAAGAGTATTGCAATTACATTTGTGAATGCCCTCTTAGAAGTTGCTTCTAAGAAGGGCCAATTTGAGCAAATTGAAAAAGATCTGGATTTGGTTTCTGATGTTATTACCAGATACGATAACCTGAAAAAAGTGCTCTTTCATCCTTCGATTACGCGGGATGATAAGAAGGAATTAATCAGAAAAGTATTCGGTGAGCCAGTATCAGATCTTATGAGAAACTTTTTGTTTTTGTTAGTTGACCGGAGAAAAGAGGAAATTTTAGAATTTATTCCCGAAGTATATAAGACGGTCACTGATGAGAAGAAGGGAATCATTAAGGCCAAAGTACACACTGTTATTCCCTTAACAGGAGACCGCCTGAATAAATTCAAGAGAAAGTTAAATAAGATCACCGGAAAAACAGTAGAGTTGGAAGTTATTCATAATCCGGATATCCTAGGCGGGCTGGTAATACAGATTGGGAACAGGATGATAAACGGAAGTGTTGCGAACAGGTTAAATAATCTTAAGTCAAAACTGCTATCAGTACGAACAGCTTAGGTATCGTTTATATTTTCTCAATTTAAAGGAATTAATCATTGAGCTGTTTTGTCGTTCTTTTGAGATTATATTGTTCAATGAGTTAATATGTAAGTAGGGGCAGGTTTTAAACCTGCCCCTACACATGGTTTTGTCAGATTTTTTAGGACAAGAATTTAAAATAAAGATTTTTTACAATTCAGATTCTTTGGGTGTGATGCTTTCGGAATTGATATTTATTACTTATCATTTCTCGGCAAATATTTAAGGAATCTCAATTATTTACTATAGGAGTAGAGGAAATGGCATTAGCATCTACTGATATTACTTCGATTATTAAAAAAGAGATTGAAGGATATGAAGAGAAGTTAAAATTAGAGAATATCGGTCATGTTTTGCAAGTAGGTGATGGGGTTGCACGTATTTATGGGTTAGATGACTGTCTATCCAGTGAGTTACTTGAATTTCCTGAAAATGTATACGGAATTGCCATGAATCTGGAAGAAGATAACATTGGTGCAATTCTTCTTGGTTCTGATGAGAAAATCAAGGAAGGTGATATTGTAAAAACCACAGGGAAGGTCGTGCAGGTGCCTGTAGGTAAGGCATTACTGGGTCGCGTTGTAAATGCACTTGGGCAGCCTATCGATGGTAAGGGACCTATTGCTGCTGATCAATTCAGACCGATTGAAGGTTCTTCACCTAATGTAGTTGAGAGACAACCCGTGAAAGAGCCTCTGCAAACAGGCATTAAGGCAATTGATGCCATGATACCAATTGGCAGGGGGCAGCGTGAGCTTATCATTGGTGACAGGCAGACAGGTAAAACCGCTATCCTCATCGATACCATCATTAATCAGCGCGAATCGGGTGTTTATTGCATATACGTGGCGATTGGTCAAAAGATGTCTACGGTTGCAGATGTTGTCAAGACTCTGGAAGATCACAAAGTGTTGGACATCAGTATCGTTGTTGTGGCTTCGGCATCCGATCCTGCTCCTCTGCAATATATTGCACCTTATGCCGGCTGCGCTATGGGCGAATATTTCAGGGATAACGGGATGCACGCAGTTGTTATGTACGATGATTTATATAAACACGCAATTGCCTACCGCCAAATTTCGCTCCTGTTAAGACGTCCACCAGGCCGTGAGGCTTTTCCGGGAGATATCTTTAATCTTCATTCACGATTAC
>CAZPUD010000263.1:0-5805 GCA_964589115.1 uncultured candidatus Brocadiaceae bacterium
TATGATTTATGATGTTTTTACCCAATGGATGGTTCTCAATTAATCGCTTGTTTACCCAGCGTATTTTGTTATTCTTATCAATAACCAGGAGGTCAGCTCCTATTTCACTTACAATATTATCCAGTTTCTTTTTTTCTTCTGTCAACTCAATCTCAAGGTTTTTTCTTTCAGTTATATCCCGGAAATGTATCAGCAGGTATAAAATACTATCCCATTCCCTTACAACAATAATGTCTAACTCCATGACCAATGTTTGCTGATTCTTACTAATGATCTCAATTTCCGTTGTTGGGACTTTTCTGTTGACTGCCATTGAAAGAAGTTCCGCAACAAATTTTTTTGATGTCTCTGGCAAGAAGTCGTAAATATACTTACCCAAAAGTTCTTCCATTTTATAGCCAATGATCTCTTCTTCACGTTGGTTTATGGTAAGAATTTTTCCATTAAGATCTATCATTAACATGGAATCTGCGGCATGATTAAACAGCGCCTTGTAACGCTCTTCCGAGGCCTTAATACGGTTAAACAGCTTGGTGTTCTCAATGGCGATTGCCAGTTGTGGAGCTATTTGCCAGAGGTAATAATAACACTGTTCACTGAAACAACTTACCCTTTCGCTACCGAAGGCAATGGCGCCAAGCACTTCACCCTTATAGGTGAGAGGAAACCCAAGTCTTGAGTGTATTCCTTCTTTATGCAGTACCATATCTGTCCAAAAACGGCCTTTTTCTGTATTCTCGACGATTATGGGTTCGCCTGTTTTTATAATTTCTCCCAAAAGGCTGCCGGACATTGGAAAGGATTCACCCTCTTTTATCTCACTGAAACTATATGTCTTCGTCAGTGCAAATACCTGAAACCATTGTCCTTGTTCGTTAGAAATAATTATACATGCCCGGTCAAAGGGTATGACCTTTTTTAGTTCACTACATACCATTGAAAAGCTTTCGCGGATATCCAGACTGGTAGCGATGATTTTGTTGATATTGCCGATAATTTCTTTATCTGTAAGGGTTTTTTTCAGGCTTGCTTCTAACTGCTGCTTGTAAAGCGCTTTCTCTATGGTCTTTTTCAGGTAGTCAGGATCAAAGGGCTTCAGAATGTAATCAACCGTATCCAAACACAATGTGTTGACCACGGTTTTTATTTTACCCTGATCGATCATAACGAGTATGATCTTGTTTACTGAAACCTCTTTAATTTTATTTACTAACGAAAGTTCACGAACGTCTTGTAACTGCAGATCAAACAAAATTAAATCTACATTGTGTTTACTAAGAACCTGAACAGCATCATCGCTGTTTGATACTGTGTAAACATAATATCCGTTTTCCTCCAGCAGGCCCTTCAATGATACACACATGAGCTTATCATCGTCGATGATAAGGATATTGTGCTGCTTTTGCATATAAACGTAATCTACGATATTAGTTAAGTATCGAATTTAAGAAAGCCTTATTAATTTCGTTATATTAATACTATGGAAAAAGTATGTCAAGAACAAAGCACACGAGTCGTCTATAGTATTAGAGTAATGAAGTTCTTTTATATAACAATCCATTACTCCAACATTCCATTACTCCATGCCCGGGGTTGTAGCAACACTGCTTTAGTTAATTTCATAGTGAAACTGTTATTGCATAATGGAATGTTTTTGTGTGAAGGCAAATTGCCTTTTAACTTATGTCTATAAGAATATTATTATTTTAATAAATAATTAATTTTATACTACTTATATAAAATATAAGTAGTATTTTTTTTTCTTTATCTGAAGTTGGTATATTTTTCGTATATGTACACATATAGGTAAAATTTCTTTAAATACTTTTCTGATTATCATACTGCAGGTTGATATAAAATTGTTGAATGTTTAAAAGGAAAAAAGCTACCAAGGTTAAGAAGATTATAGATGTGAAGTTTGAAGTAGAAAAACTTGAAGATGAAAAAGGTTATACAAATCGTTTCATAAGGTTTTTTAAAGGGTCTTCAAACAGGGAGAAGGGAAAAATGCAATTAATGGACAAAGTGAATGAAATAAGTGCGTATATAAAGAAGTTGCCGAGGGCGCCGCAACCTGCCATTCCCTCAAGAGAAGTATGGCTCTCATTGTGGGGAGCATTTTTAGGTGTAGGTTTTACTGCATTACTTGCTTTTTTTTGGAAGTGTCCTATGCTGCTTGGGCCGTTTGGTGCCAGCGCCGTACTGATTTACGGTGCATACAAGGCTCCACTTGCGCAGCCTAGAAATGTACTTCTGGGGCATTTTCTTGCAGCTTGCATAGGGGTGGTTACATATGACTTCTTTGGTACAACATTCTGGTCTATTGCACTCGGTGTTGCTCTTGCTCTTGTACTTATGACAGTAACATATTCTATACATCCACCCGCCGGTGCAACTGCCTATGTAGCTATTCAGACAGGAGGATTAGGTGTTGGGTATATGTACATTCTTAACCCGGTTGTCCTGGGAGCATTTATATTGGTATTAATAGGTGTGATTTTTAATAAGTTGGGGAAAAGGGATTATCCTACACACTGGTGGTAAGATTTCTACGGAAGATTTATACTTATAAACTTGGATGTACAATGTAATTTACGGAGAGAACAATGTATATCTCTATTAAAAACCGACTCATTTTCTTATTAATTGCATTTACGTTATTACCGTTTATTTTATTGAGGATTGTGGCCTATCCGCGGATACAAGCTGATCTTCAGGAAGTACTGATACGGAATCTTGATGGTATCGGGCATAAGCAGTCAGAATTAGTGACAAACTGGATGCATGAGAGGATAATGAATGCCCATGCGATTGCAAATAATCCTATGATGGCTAAGTCAGTAAAGATCACAAAAGAAGATAAGGATTATGCTGATATTGTTCAATATCTTGAAGTAGTAAGAGACGAATTTGGATATAAAGGCATACAGATAAGCAATAGCAATGGCATTGTAACCGTTGCTACAGCTGATGAAAAACCGGGAAGTGACATTTCACAGATGGATTACTTCAAAGAAGCAATTCAGGGAAAAACATTTGTATCGGGTGTTATTCCATCAGAAATATCTTTAACAAACGAATATGGAGAAAAAGAACTTGGCATGCCTACGATGTTTGTCTCATCCCCCCTGAAAGATAGGGATGGAGTCATAATAGGCGTTGTCGCCCTGAGGATTGATGTATTTAAATTGAGCGACCTCATGTTAAGCCTCAAACTTGGGAAAACAGGAGAGACTTACCTTGTAAATAAAGATGGATACATGATTTCTGAATCAAGGTTTGCCGGACATCTAAGGGAAATGGGGTTGGTGAAGAAGAGGTGTACGCTGGAATTAAAATTAGTTAACCCGGAAACCGGCGAGCTGACCAAAGGTGCTCAGCAGTGCATCGCTGGTAATAATGGCTTCAATGCAGAAGGATACAGGGATTATGCCGGTATAAGAGTGCTGGGGGTATGGCGCTGGCTGCCGGAATTTAACTGGGGAATAATAGCAGAGATTGATAGAGATGAAGGGTATGGTGCTGCATATAATCTTAATTATATTGTAACTTCTGTGCTGTTAATCCTTGCATTTCCCTTTGTCATGGTTGCATATTTTGTTGGAAGAAAGCTTTCAACACCGATTATTAAGCTAACTGAAGTAACCGAGAAAATGGCATCAGGGGATTTAACCCAACGGGTGGATATACAGAGAGAAGATGAGATCGGTGTGCTGGCAAAATCCTTTAACTTCATGGCAAAATCTTTGGATGAGAAGACAAAAGAAATTATCAGTTCTGAAAAACGATATAGGGAATTGTTTAATTCCATAAAAGAAGGTGTATATCAGTCTGAGCCGGGTGTAGAAGGGGTATTTACTTTTATTAACAAAACAGGTGCTGAAATGCTGGGATATAGCAGTCCGGAAGAAGTAATAGGAACAAAAGTAAAAAATATTTATGTAGATCCGGATGACCGAAGAAGGCTTTGTGAAAAGCTTGAGAAAGACGGAGTATGGAGAGAATTTGTATCGCTGTGCAAGAAAAAGAATGGAGAGAGTTTCTATGCAGAGCGAACGAGTAATTTACTAAGGGATGAGAATGGGAATCCCATTGCGATTTATGGAGTGTTCCGTGATATCTCGGAAAGGAAGAAGGCTGAGATGGAGATCATTGAGTCCGAGAAGAGATATCGTCTGCTATTTGATTCGCTGAAAGAGGGAGTATATCAATCGGAGCCAGAAGTAGAAGGGGCATTCCTATGGATTAATCAATCAGGAGCGGAGATTCTTGGGTATAAATCGCCGGAAGAAGTAATAGGGACGAAAGTAAAGGATATATATGTGAATCCGGATGACCGCAACAAAGTAGTTGAGAGGCTCATGAAAGAAAAGGTTTGGAAGAACTTTACCTCGTTCTGTAAAAGGAAAAACGGTGAGCGGTTTTACATGGAACGTACATCTAATCTGGTTGCCGATGAGAAAGGTAATCCTGTCCGTATAGATGGAATATTTAGGGATATTACTGAGCGGAAGAGGCTTGAGGAAGAATTGCTGGATTCCGAAAGACACCACAGACAGTTATTAAACTCCTTAAAAGAAGGAGTGTATCAGTGTGAGCCTACCGAGGACGGGGTGTTTACCTGGATAAATCAGGCAGGTGCAGAGATACTTGGCTATAATTCTCCTGAAGAGGTGATAGGGACACGGGTAAAGGATGTTTACGTGAATCCTGACGACCGGAAGGAATTAATAGATAAGTTGGAAAAGGAAGGTATCTGGCGGGACTTTACATCCTATTGCAAAAGGAAAAACGGAGAGCGATTCATTTCTGAGAGGACGTGCAGCATTGAGCGTGACGAGAATGGTAAGCCGATCAGAATTACGGGTGTATTTAGAGATATAACGGAAAGATAGAATAACTGTAATTTAAAATACACTGAATTAGGAGTGCAAAATTATGGCAAACGAGATTACGAAGGGTTTATCTGTAAATGCAAAGACCCTTATCATCATACTGTTATTTGTAAATGTTGGTTTTGCATCTAAGATGCTCAGCAAGTATTACAAAATGAAAGAAGCCGGGTATATCAGGGAAAAGACATTCCATGAGCAACTTGAGCAAAGAGTGAAGAAGGCCTTTGGTTCTATGGAAGAACTGGACAAAATGGTTAGCGATATGACACGGCAGAAAGAGGACGCGGAAAGGGTTGCAGCATCTTTTAGGGAACAAGGTGAGCAATTAAGACAGGTAAATAAAAACCTTGAAGATACAAAGGCAAAACTGGAGGAAGAAAAAGCACGATTACAAAAAGAGATATGGAACCTGGAAGATTCGTTATCCCTGGCAAAGAAGACGATGAGTAACAAGGATTTAGAAATTCAAGCGCTTGCAGGTAAGTTAGATGCCGTAGAGAAGGAAAATGTGGAACTAAAAAAACAGCTTGAACAGCATGCTAAAACACCCGGAGAATGGAGTATCCCCCACGAGTAATATGATAATTATGAAAGATTTTTATGCCAAGAGTTTTAATTATAGAGGAACAGGAGAAGATCCAAAAGTCGCTGGTAAGCATTTTTAAACAAGAAGGTTTTGAGAAATGTGATGGGATTAAGTGGGAAAAAGCACGTGAATTGCTTGAGAAGAATGCCTACGATCTTATCATTGTTGACCTGGATATGGAATTGTTTGATGGTTATGAGATCGTGAAGTCTATTAAATTCTCCAATTCTACAGTAGAGGTTATTGCAATAATCCCTCATGATAGATATGATGTATACCGGATGGCTGACCATGGAGTTTACGATTGTATTTTAAAACCATTTC
>CAZPUD010000264.1:0-5803 GCA_964589115.1 uncultured candidatus Brocadiaceae bacterium
ATGCTTTTAACACACCCCTAACCCCTCTCAAGAGGGGAATTGAATAAGTCCACTCTTGAGAAGGGAATCAGGAAGTCCCCTCTCGGGATGGGAATCAATAAGTCCCCTCTCGGGAGGGAACCCACCCCTTAGTCCCCTCCCGGGAGGGGATAGGGGGTGGGTAGAAAGAAATGCAGTTGGTTTTTATCTTTTAAAAACCCAACCTAATTTAATCGTATAGGAATTTTTTATTTAAGCGGGTTTCAGGTAGAGTGGATTAAGCGATAGCGAATCCACTTAATTAAGCGGGTTTTCTGGAGGTAACATGTATAAAATCCCCCTTAGAAAAGGGGGACTTCATAAGTATAACTTGAGGAAAATACGCAGGGGTTATCGTCGTTCAAAGAGGTTTAAAAAGAAGATCAAGTTGTTATTGATTGTTAAGGTTGTATGTATTGCTTCGGCCCCTTTTGTTGTACACGTTACGGGTTGTTTTTTTGATCGTGTGGAAATAGCCGTCATAGAAAACATTGAAAAAGTCTTTAAAATCCCTAAGGAAGGATTAAACCAGGAAAGGCTTCGGGATTTGTTGAAAAATTATTACGGCAGCGAACTGGAAAGACGCATTCTGAAGAACCTGGCAGGCTGGAATGGTGACCGGGGAGGAGAGCAGGTTCCGGAGGAGTTCAAGGTCAATACTGATGATGAAAAGTAATGCAGGATGGGTGAAGCGGCAGCGCACCCGTCAGATAAATTAGGGGAATATTTTCACCGCCGAGAGCGCTAAGTTCGCAGAGAAAACCATTTTATTTCTGCGGGTTCAAGTTTGTAACTTGAACCCCACATTTTATATAGTTGATTATGTCTTTTGGTTGTACATAACGTTATTTTCCACATAAACTCATGTGGTTCAGGTTGCAAACCTGAACCCGCCGTGGAGTAACTAAAAGGAAATCCGAAATACGAATATCGAAATGCGAAACAAATCCGAAATCTTAATTTTCAAATGCTCGAAACTAGTACATAGTCAATTTAATTAACGGTATGTGAATATCCAAAAGAGGCATAGCATGTCATTGCGAGGGTCTTTTCCGAAGCAATCTCTTAGAGTTTAAGAGTTTGGGAGTTTGGGAGTTAACTCTTCAACTCCTCAACTCTTTAACTCCCTAACTCTAAATAAAGGGATTGCTTCGGGGAAAAACATCCTCGCAATGATAGATACCATATAATCTATTATTAACAATTATGTTGACCATGTACTGGATTTTGTCATTGTGATTTTGTATTTTCGAGTTTGTTTCGGATTTCGTATTTCGAATTTCGTATTTTATATCTGTGTCATCTGTGAAATCTGTGGTTTCTCTTTTTTGAATTTTGGTTATTCGAATTTGTTTCGTATTTTTTGTTTTATCTCTGCGTTCTCTGCGGCCTCTGCGGTGAACTGTTAAGCATGAAGATATTTACCAGACGGGAGGTTTTGTGAATTTTCTGTTCTCATCCGAAAGGATGGGTTTAAAGCTTGGGATAGTTTTGTTTTGTGCGGCAGTACTTTATGGGGCAGCACTTTCACCGGACATCCTTGGTTTTTACCATGACGATGGGGTATATGCCGTAACGGCGAAGGCACTGGCCGAGGGAAAAGGATACCGGATCATCAGCCTGCCGGGATCCCCAGTGCAGATGACCTATCCTGTCTTCTACCCGGCGGTGCTCTCCGTCGTCTGGCGTATATTCCCCCATTTCCCCGAAAATATTGTGGCCTTAAAAACGCCTTCGGTTATCTTCACGCTACTCTTCCTCTTTGTGACATATTTTTATCTGGTTCGCCGTAACCATGCCTCGCCGCGCATGGCGCTGGCGGTTGTGATCATGACCGCCTTTAATCCGTGGATGGTCTGGACTGCAACGATGGCGATGTCAGAGGCGTTATACTGCCTGGTTTCGGTTCTTTCTCTGTGGACGGTTGAGCTGTTTGTATCGGGCACGAGGGATTACAGGCGTTTCAAATATCTTCCCCTGGCCGGGATGGCCATTGCCGCTTCACTAATGACCCGGTCTATCGGGTTCAGCATCCTGCTCTCCACGTTCATCTATCTCTTTCTCGATAAGAGAAGAGGTCCAAAAGACAGGAGGATAAAGGAGGCCGCCGTTAATCCCCAATCCACACTCCCGGATTCACAATCTTCAATAGAAAATCCGCAATCCGCCATCCGAAATCCGCAGTCTGAAATCCCAAATCCGCAATTCCGTTATCCGAGGTCGCCAGACCGCAGGTCAAAAAAATTCTCATTGTTTAGGAAGGGGTTTGCGTTGGCGACACAGTTGGAACTTGCCGTTCTTGTATTCCTTTCGCCGTGGTTAGCCTGGACGATTTTTCAATACCTGGATCAAGCACATGTAGAGATTTATCAGTATCGTCCGGCTTTTTATAGCAATTATGCCAGTTCAACGCTTTCACTCTGGAAAGATTTTGGGATAGTGTTCTTTTTTAAATCGTTTCTTTTAAATGTGTACAGCAGTTTTTTAGGAGCTATACCGAATTTGATATTACCGGGGGTAGATGTAGGCAGGATTGAACATCTTTATTTTATGAAAGATTATTTCTGGTACCTGGTAGTAGTTGTTTCATGCTTTATGCTGTCACTTTTGGCCATTACTCCATTGATAAGAGACATTATAAAAAGAAAATTTTCGCTGGTGACCATTTATCTACTTTTAGCCCTCATCGTCATTTTACTCTGGCCCGTACAACCGGACCGTTTTCTAATACCTGTACTTCCATTTATTTTTTTGCATTTTTTAAAAGGGATCTTCATTCTTACTGAAAAGGTTAAAAGTTTTTACAAAGGTTTTTCGCCGGTATACCCAAGGCTGATGGGGTTCATATTACTATCCTCTGTTGTTGTAAACTGCAGCCTTGCAATAGCACAAGATAGCGCAAATATTTTGAGTGCCAGAAAATCTGATGAATGGGAAGAAAAGAAGAAGATATTTCAGTGGGTTAAAGAGAATACAAAACATGATGATATCCTTGTCAGTTCAATAAGTCCTATGTTGTACCTTTATACCGGCCGAAAGACAATCCCTTCTATTATCGGTATGGATTTGAATGATATATCGGAACTTCCCAATACCGTCGTTACAGAAAATTTTCGAAATTTGTTAGATTTTAAAAATGGACAAAACCTGTATTTGATCAAGTTGTCCTATTTTTATCCTGCTGTTTGCGAACAGATGATTGACCGGTTGTCCATAAAATATTCAGAAAGAATTGCACTCGTTTATACGGGCAAGAGTATGAAGTATGCAATTTATAAAATGAAATAATATGAAAATTACATCTATCTATCAGAAAGAATTAGATGATTGGAAGAAAAACGCAGAGTTTTATAAAAAAGAAATTTCTTCACCCTTTTTTTTAAAATTAACAAAAGCAAAAATTGCTTGTTATGGGATGAGTATATTCCATAACAAGGTTGTTGTAGATGTGGGTGGAGGGAATGGCTTTTTTCTTCATTATCTGAAAAACTTTAGTAACTTTTATTCAATAACAATTGATTTCTCTTTTGACATGCTCAAAACAGGACAGATCCTTTTTAAGGACAGGACACAACATTTTATAAATGCTTCTGTAGAATATCTTCCGTTGAAGGAAAATTCTGTAGATATTTTGATATTCAATGGTGCATTACATCACTTTAAAGCTTCGGGATTATTAAAACAGGCAGTCGAGGAAGCAAATAAGGTTTTGAAAAAAAATGGCTATATTTGTATTTATGATAGGAACGGTAGTTTTGTATCTCGTTTCTTTCATTCTTTAGCGCTTTTTATGAAAAAGCTGTTGGAAATATGTATTGGTAAATTCTCAAGTTCGTCAAGTGATACGGAACCGGATTTTAATGAAGAAGACCTTAAAATTTTTTTGAACAAAGGATATCATATTCAAAAAAGATTACACGTTTCATCATTTCCTTTTTTCCTTCTCCTGATTTTTTGTAATTTTATCGAATACACTGCCGGAAATAATTGTGCTCAATTTATACGTAAGATGTGTATACCATTGGGGAATTTATTTGAGAAAATTCTAACGTTCAAATTCTTCACAATTGAACAGTGCCTACTTTTATCCAAACAAAAGAATTAATAAAGAACTAAATTATGAGAATATTACTGCTATCTCCCCCCTTCGTTCGTGAATATATGCGAAATGCCCGTTGTGATTTTGTATCGCTGTCAGCAACACAATGGTATCCGATTCTATTAGGGTACTGCGGGGCGTGGCTTGAAAGGTGTGGATACGATGTTAAGTTTATCGATGCCCCTGCATATTATTTGGATCGGGAGACAACAGAAAGAGTCGTTGTACATTATAAGCCAGATTTTTTAGTTGTATATATTGGGTCAAAAAGCGAGGACAATGATATAGAAATTGCAGATGTTTTGACGGAGAAGACGGGTTGTCAAACTATAATAGTCGGGCCTTATGCCTCCATTAATCCTGAGAATATATTGAAAAAAACTCGTATTGTGGAGAAGGTTATTACTGGCGAATTTGAATTTCCACTCCAGGAAATAATAGAGAATAAGCCAAATAAAGATGTGAGAAATTTAGTTTATAGAGAAGGTAAAGAGATACGTCGGAATGGAGAAAGGGGATATCTTACCACTGCAGAACTGGATCAATTCCCTTTTGTCTCTGCTTTTTTTAAAAAGCATTTAGATATATATCGATATAAAACTATATCTGAATATTATCCATTTATGGATATCATGACCGGGCGTGGTTGCAAATGGGGAGCATGTACCTATTGCCTATGGGTTCATACGTATATAAAAGGACGCACTTACAACGTCCGAAGTATTGATAATGTGATTGAGGAATTCAATTTTATTAAAAAAGAACTGCCGGGGGTTCGGTCTGTTATGATCCAGGATGACACTTTTACCGAAGAAAGGGCTATGGAATTTTGCGATGCTAAAATTAAAGCTGACAACAGCCTTTCATGGTCGTGTTATGTACGGGGAAATATGAGTTTTGAAGTTCTTCAAATTATGAAAAAGGCAGGATGCAGAAACCTCCACGTAGGTTATGAATCCGCATCTGAAGATATCCTTAAATCAGTAAAAAAGGGCATTAGCAAGGAACGTTTAACCAGATTTACGGAAGACGTTAAAAGAGTAGGATTACGGATTCATGCGGATTTTGCAATTGGTTTTCCCGGAGAATCTGCTGAGACGTGCCAGTCAACAATTCGTTGGGCAAAAAAGCTTAATCCGCACACAGCACAATTTCAATTAATGATACCGTTTCAGGGGACATCATTTCATGAATTGCTGAAAAAGAATGGGTGGCTTAATGAAAAAGGAGAACCAGATTATCCTCATTTTTCAACGGGAGAGATTAAAAAATGGGCAAAAAAGGCATACCGTTCTTATTATATCAGCTTTCGATATTTTTGGAAGATTATGTGCAACCCTTATGAACATTTCTTTGGCCGTTTGAAAGCGATAATAAGAGCTGTTCCATCGTTGTTTTGGAAGGAGTGGAATGTAGGGAGGAAATGATTATTTTCATTGCCATCTATTTTATCTGTTTTCTGTTTATCTGGTGGGGATACTGCGGGTCGATCATGGTTTATTTTGTAACGGCAAGATTGAAAAAGCAAAAGGTCTCTACCGTAAATGATAATTTTCCAACCGTTACCCTTGTAATTCCATGCTTCAACGAGGTATCACTGATACAGGCAAAGATAGAGAACGTAAAATCTCTGGACTATCCACGGGACCGTTTCGAGGTGATCTTTGTAGACGGTGGTTCAACCGA
>CAZPUD010000265.1:0-5785 GCA_964589115.1 uncultured candidatus Brocadiaceae bacterium
ATGGGGTGAGCGACGGGATTCGAACCCGCGACCCTTAGAGCCACAGTCTAATGCTCTAACCAACTGAGCTACGCTCACCACAATGATTGATGAAACGATGAAGATATGAAACGATGGATTGTTAATATTGGCGCGCCAGGAAGGATTTGAACCCTCGACCGCCGGATTAGAAATCCGATGCTCTATCCAGCTGAGCTACTGGCGCATACTTTTCTTAACTCTCAACACTACCGTATACAGCATAAATAATCCTGAAACTCACTTCCGAGTTTTTCTTTTTGCCCATTAAATCGATGTATTGTAGTGTCAAGTGTTGCCAGTTTCAAGCAACAAAATTATTTTGTTTATTATACAAAAAAAAATTCTTTATGCAAGAAAATTGTCATCCCGCTCTGTTTATATAAGCTCTTTAGTTAATTTAGGAATGCAAAAACTGCCCCCGGCTATGGGGTCTATCCTTACACGTAGTGATCGGGTTTTCCTTCATAACAACACTCCACTATTAATAAAGCCTGGCTTAACGTCTTCAGATGAAAGAATGAAAATTCCTTTTCATCAAATACCAAATTTTGATATAACCATTGATAACAATTATTTGTTAGCTTGATTACATAGTATTTTCAAAAATAACTCCAGAATTCTCAGATAAATTAATAGAAATTCTTCAAAAAGTATAAAGAAAACACCAATGAAAGTACTTTTGCTCTTTCCTCCGGATTGGCTTCCTACAGAACCTTACCTTAGTCTGCCCACTCTGACCGCTTTTCTGCGTGCCGCAGGTCACGAGGCAATCCAGAAAGATATTAATGTAGAAATGTATGAAATGATGTTCGGCGGTCCTTTTCTCCGCTACATCCAAAAAAGGATTAGCCAGTTTATACCTCATCTACAACAAACCATAAAAACTCAACCTCAAAACGAGGAGTATAAAGGATTAATGCAGCAACTGCTGAACTGTACAGATGAAAGTTTCGACCAACTTATTAAAAATACAGAAAAGGCCAAAACGATTTTAAGAGGCCAGGATTTTTATGACATCAATAAGCTGGAATGGGCTTATAATTGCCTGCATCAAACCATGTCTGTAATCTCGTTAGGATATTATCCAGCACGGATTTGTTTTCCTCCTCTGGAAACAGACCTTGTCTATAAATCTTTTCGGTCAAAAGAAATTCTCAAGGCAGTGGACGATAACCAAATTAATATATATCGTGACGTTTTTACGTATCTTATCGAGCCGGTTATAGAAAAAGAACGGCCTAAAGTCATTGGCATTTCAGTCACCCAAAAAAAACAATTAATACCTACATTTACCTTTTGCAGGATGATCAAGGAAAGGTATCCGGATATTCATATTACACTGGGTGGAAATATCATTACGCGGATTCGTGATGTGTTAGTAAAAAACCATGCGCTTTTTTCTCTCTTCGACTCTGCCATCCTTTATGAGGGAGAATATGCCCTTCTGGAACTAATTAATGCCATAAACAACCATGAGAAAAACCTATCACAATTACCACATTTAATCTACAAGGATAAGAATAAAATTCGTGCCAACTCTAAAATATGTTCGGCAGATATAACAAAGCTGCCTCCACCTGATTTCGACGGGCTGCCATTGGATAAGTATTTTGTCCCCAAACTGATCCTTCCCTATTTAGCCACCCGAGGATGCTACTGGGGCCGCTGCGCCTTTTGCGATCATTCCCAGGGTTATGTTAAAAAATTCCGCACTAAACATATTGACCAAATAATTGAAGAGATCAGATTTCTCAAAAACAAGTATGGCAACAGGCATTTTCATTTTACTGATGAATCTTACCCCCCTGCCTTATTCAGAAAATTATCTCAACAGCTTATAAAAGAGAAACTCGATATTGCATGGACTACACACATAAGGTTTGAAGAAAGTTTACTTGATGACCGGGTTTGGAAGGATGCGGCTTTATCCGGGTGTAAAAGCCTCTATTTCGGTTATGAATCCGGAAATGAGCGTGTTTTAAAGTTAATGAACAAGGCAACAAGTCCAGAGATGATGAGAACGATTTTGAAAAAGTCTGCGGGATATGGGATATGGAACCACTGTATGGGATTCTTCGGATTCCCCGGTGAAACCTATGAAGAGGCAAAGGACAGTATACGGTTTTTACATGAAAACAAGGAATATATTCATTCAGTTGGATTTATGACCTTTGTACTCGGAAAATACAGTCCTGTATCACTGGAGCCGGAACGATTTGGAACCTCTATTTATAAGAATCCGGAATGGGATTGCGCCCTGGATTACTATTTTACATTAAAAGACGGGTTGGGAATTAAAGAAGCCATGGAAGTATTTGAGGAATTTGAGCGTAACCATGATCCAAAATGGGATCTGCGAACTTCCGTGCGTGAATACATATTCCTCTACGTCGACTACTTCCAGACGAACAATTTACCACAGTTATATATAAATCTTTAAATGAAAGATACTTCTCTATTCGATCCTCAATCCTGCTACAATTCAATCAATATCCTTCTTCAGCAGTCTGTGGTAGATGATATAGAGGGTGCTTTTCCCAAAACCATTTTAAATTTTTTAAAAAATATTTGGTTTCGGCTGGCAGGTAAAAAAACACCAAAAATCTTTGCTACTTTCCATGAGGCATTGTGGATCTCTCATTATACGATATTAAAACTGGACCCAGAAGCAGGTGTGTTTGGGAAAAGGATACGTGCCAGGAACGGAGAGTCGGAACTGCTATTGGCGTTCTTCAAAAATATTATCACCCAGCTTAAATTCTCTCCTTTTTTTCCTGATTCAATAAAGGGGGATTTACAACTTATACCTATTAATGCAGATAATACTAAAACAAAAAGAATATCATACGGGGTAACTGACTTGTTTAATTTAAGCGTAGAAGGGACTTCTCCTCTGGAATTCCTTATCTACATGGGCGTTGGCCGCAGTCTAAGAGATCTACAACGGATGATAGAAATAAATGCAGACATCAGGGCATTAAGTGATATGTTCGGATTTTTAGCAGATGAATCATCTGATATTTTCCCGTTAATACCATACGATAAAATTACAGAACACAAAGACCATTTCTCCCTTACTGTAAAAAAACCCGTTCTGGATGAGGTATATCAGACAAAAGTTATAATAAAGGGACTTCAGAGTCCCTGTCCAAAAGGCATAGAAATACAGAAAGATGAAGATCTTCGCGTCTTTAGTTACTTTATACTGGATGAGGTGGAAAGTCATCTAAACAAGGGCGATAAAGGCTGGGATTTACTCAGGGAGATAACAGAGAAAGGCCCGGAATGGTTTAAAAAAAAGCAATTAAGACTGCGTCATTACGCTAAAGACGGAAAAGAGATCAGGGTTGTTCCTGCACCGAAAGAATATAATCCGTGTTCCATCCCTCCCCAATATAAGATGTATTTGGATTACTATAAGAAAGACATTGTAGTTATAGAAATACTGATACCTGTATATAAGATTATTGTTCCAGAACCGTGGATCCGTTTTAAAATAGGGATAGAATTCATCGTTAATACTACAAGAGAACGTTACCGGCCGAGACCCATTAAAATCTTCGATATATTTAATGATAAGACCCTTGAATTTATTCATCTGCTGCAAGATGCCAAGAGCATAGAAGATTTTGCCGGAGGAAAGATTATGAGCTTGCTTAATATGCTTGAAGTGGCACACCGGTCGATTACTTTTTTAATCATGGATAATACCGTTGTAGCCGGTGCATATAATTACCTTTCATATTTCGGAAGGGATACAGTATTTACCCATTTATTGCTCAAACCTTTTCTCAGTACTTACACAGAGCAAAAGATGGTACAACAACTTCTCAACAGGGCTAACCGGAAAGGCGAAGCTGCCCATGAAATTGATTCACGTGTAAGCAGGGGAAAAGAAGATCATTATGATTACAGAATGAGAGACACAGACTTTTTAATGGTTATATCTGCCTTTGAACTGTTAAATGAGATGGATGATGAAGAAATGAAGGCATTCTTAAGCTACAGGGATCCCAATAACCGATATAATATTACGCCCCGGAAACTAAATGACCTTATGGATAATGCAACTGTTATTTTTCGTAACTTAGAGAATGTTCTTACAATAATTAGCAGCAATGACCTTATTCCCTTAAAGAATGAGGATGATCCAAGTTCAGCCAATTGGAGAGATGCTATCAATAGCTTTTCCAGGGGGACTTACCCTTACGATGTCAATGTTGTGTGGATTCCACACCTCCTTTACCTTTTGAAATCTTTTCAAAGTAACAGCAATAAATGTAATATACTTTTTAACTTTCTCACCAAAACAAAATTATCTTTTCTTGACGAACATTTTGATCAAATTGAATCATTCTTCCATTCCGGAAAAGAAAAAATTGAAAAAAAGATTGAAAGCTGGATTGGCAGAATAAAAAAACATTTTTCAATAATACTCTCGTTAGATGAGTGGCGGGAACGGTTGAAAAATTTTTATAACGATCCTGAAAATCAGGATAATTCCATTCAGGATTTAAGAAAAATGAAAATTGGATACTACCTTCGTGAGCACCAACTGGGCAAGGTTTGGTATACTGCTGAAGATTTTATTAATGACAAAAAATGGGAAGATGGTCTCAAGGTTCATCTTCAATACTTAAGAGAGAGGTTTTTTCTTCCAAACGGAAACCCGTTTCCTAATACAATTTGTACGTATGTTATGGCACTTGATAAAAATAAAAAACCAATTCCAATCCTGCACAGCGATCTCGGTTTTGAGGCCTTTACAAAAACCTTAAGGGGTGAACGGATTGAAAAAGATTTGATACTACCAACAGAATTACCGATCTCTTTGGGCGGACTTGCTATCATTGATAAGAATGGAGAAAGTTTAGGATTCTCGGTAGCAAACCCTATGCTTGCAGATAAGAATGGATATGAATTGCTTCTAACCCCAGAAGAAAAAAAGATCGGGATAGATCCAAAAATCCTTTCCCCATGGGAGATTTTACAGAAAAATGAATATCACGGCTGGGGCGCCGTTTGGGAAGTAATGATAGACTTCATGGTTGCTGCCCTGCAGGATACCGACCTGCAAAGTCATGTTTTTTTGAAAAGGCATTATTGGTGGCTGCTGGAAAATTATACACGGTTCTCCAGGGTTAGGAACAGGGAAGTATTAGGTTTCAAGTATGACAGTGATTATGAAGATTGGTTTCTAACAGAGGCTACCGTTGAAAAATTTGAGATCAATGATCTGCAGGTTTTCAATTCCGCCGGCCGGTTAAGGATTCTCCTGAAGTCTCTTATTCCAGGAATAACAAATTTCTGGCTCTTTCAGCAAAAAAAGCAATTATAAATATTAATTATTGTAACGGATAGTTGTTATGAAATCCATTTACAGAGAAATTGCAGAATGGTGCTCAGATAATTGAAATTAACATAGAAAAAGCCTTTCCCGATGCAGATTACTTTATCATGGATAAAGCAGGAATAGCCCTTTCTAAAATTATTGAAGAGATAAAAAAACTGTAATAACTCGATTATATAGGAATTTTCATTTTTTTAAGAGGCTTTGCGGCAGGGTGGATTAAGCGACAGCAAATCTACCTTTCCTGTTAATATTATTGGCGGATTTGGTGTCGCTTAATCCACCCTACTTTTAACGTTTAGGAATTTCAATCTTGGTTTCCCCTCTAGAAATAGCTAAAAAAGTTGTTGCCAAAGCAGCCTAATTTAATGTATAGGAAATTCAAAATTCAAAGTTTCAGAGTTGGTTCAATCG
>CAZPUD010000266.1:0-5743 GCA_964589115.1 uncultured candidatus Brocadiaceae bacterium
GAGATTGCTTCGGAAAAGACCCTCGCAATGACATGTTATACCTCTTTTGGTTATTTACATACCGTTACAAATTTTAAAACTTAATTAAGGAACTTTCGATGAAATATATTTACCGTTTAAAGTACTTTGTACTGAACACAATATGTTTGGTTTTTCTTCTCCTTGTCTTTTACAAGACAGTAATGGGACAGACATCTAATAGTATAAATAAAATAAATGGACAAGAACTATGGCGATATATGACTGAAGAAAACCCATATAAGAACTATCCATCATGGCCTGGCAAAGAGGATTTCTATGAAAGTACCATGCCTCCCGGCAATATCCTTAAACTGTATATAAACGACCCGGCGCTGGATACAGTGGTGAATAAAAAAGGTGTATTCCCTTATGGTGCGTTACTGATCAAAGAAAACTATACCGATGATAAGAAGCTATTTTTAATTACGGTAATGTATAAAGCCAGGGGATTTAATCCGGCAGGACATGACTGGTATTGGGTAAAGTACAAGCCGGACGGAGAAGTACGGCTGGAGGGTAAGGTCGATGCATGCATCAACTGCCATGTAGGAATAGCGAATAATGATTATGTATTTACGGGGAGTATCAAGTAGTTTTGATAATTTCATGCTTAGGAATTTCAATGTCTTGGAGTTGGTTCAATCGTCCACGATTGAACCGAAACGTTTAGCATATCTCATACGCCTGGAGTAAACCAAAACGTACAGGACAATGCTAAACGCATGGTTCAATCTACAAGATTGAACCAACCACAGATCTACATTAAAAAAGTCGCCGGAGGCCTAATTCAACTGGCTGTCTTTCGAAATCTTTTTGATGCCAGCCATAATATGGCAAAACCCATAAGAGCTAATGCGGCAATTTGTGGCCAAAGTATGCCGGCACCTATCCCCTTCAAGAAAATACCGCGGATGATTATGAGGAAATACCGCAGCGGATTCAGGTAGGTGAGCCACTGAACAACGACCGGCATATTGGTAATGGGAAACATGAAGCCGGACAAAAGTACCGCCGGAAAATAAAATAAGAAAACACTCATCATAGCCTCTTGCTGTGTTTTGCTCACGGTTGATATCAGAAGGCCTATGCCAAGAGTAGTCATTAAATACATGATTGTGGCGACAGTGAGAATGATAAGGTTACCCCGTATTGGCACCTGAAACCAAAATATCCCGATTAAGGTGATGACTACTACATCAGCGATACCGATTATGGCAAAAGGTACCGTCTTGCCCAGGATAAACTCTGTCTGAGTAATGGGGGTAACGATTATCTGTTCCATGGTACCTATTTCCTTCTCACGTACAATGGCCATGCTGGTAAGCATTAAGGTAATAAGCATGACAATAATAGCAATTACACCAGGTACATAAAAGTTCCGGCTTTCCAGGTTTTCATTAAACCAGGCGCGTGTCTGCACGTCTATTACGGCAGGCTTCTGGAACACGCCCTGCATCCGGGTAAACCTTGTAATTACAATTTTCTGTGAGAATTGTCCAACAATCTTTGCACTGTAATCGAGTACGACCCCTGCTGTAGTGGAATCGGTTCCGTCTACAATGATCTGGAGCTGTGCAGTTTTTCCTGCCCTTAAATCATTTTCAAAACCCTTATTCATACAAAGGACGACCTTCACTTTGCCCCGGTCTATCAGGCTGCGGTCATGTCCTTCACCTGTAACGTATTCGATAATATCGAAATAACCGGATTTCCCGAATCGCTCCACAAGTTCACGGCTTGCTGTACTGTTATCAAGATCGTATACTGCCATTGCAACGTGCTTCACGTCGGTTGTTACTGCATATCCGAACACAAGCACTTGAATGATAGGCGTCAGAAATATTATACCTTTCATCTTTGGATCCCGGAATATCTGGATGAATTCTTTGATGAGGATGCATTTAATACGCTCGAACATGTTATAATAACCTTTTCTTGAATCCCACGTTGGCCAAAACTACCATAGCGATTCCAAAAATAGTCAAAAGCCCCGCTTCAACAGCCAGGTTTTCCAGTCCTATATTCTTCAGGTAAATGCCCTTTAGTATAGCAACAAAGTATCTTGCAGGAATTACGTAGGTAATTATCTGAATTGCCCGTGGCATATTACTAACGGCATAGATAAAATCTGATAAAAGGAACGACGGCAGGAAGGTGAGAACCATTGCCAATTGGCTTGCCAGGAGCTGGCTCCTCGTAAAAATACTTATTACCATGCCTAACGACAGGGATCCCGCCAGGAAGACCGCTGCCATACCAAAAAGTAAGGCGATATTGCCGCGAAGCGGAACATTAAAAAGGTATTTTCCCATAAGCACAGCCAACAACACGTCAAACATGCCTATGGCAAAATATGGAATAAGCTTTCCAAGGATTAACTCCTGGCCCTTTACCGGTGTGGAAATGAGCTGCTCCATGGTACCCCGTTCCCATTCCCGCGCTACAGTCAATGAAGTAAGAAGCGCTGCAATTGCCATCATAATTACAGCAATAAGACCGGGAACGATGTAATTTTTAGATTCCAGATCAGCGTTGAACCATGCCCGGGATCGTACATCAACAGGTGGTTTGAGTCTGTGTACGCCCATTCTAGTAACCCCTTGAATGGCAGCGTCATGGGAGTAGGTTTGAATAACAGCATCGACATATCCGATGGCAATGGTCGCAGTATTTGAGTCGCTTCCATCCACTATCAACTGCACAGAAGCCGGATTTCCAGATTCTATACGCCGGGCAAAATCCGCCGGAATTATAAGGGCTACAAAGGCCTGGCCTGAGTTGATATCCTGCTCTATTTGCCTATAATCGTGTGCATAGTTCTTTATTGAGAAATAACGGGAACCTTCAAAACGACTGATTAACTCCCTGCTCGTTCCGGATTTACTCTGATCCCAAAGTACCATTGGTACATTGTCCACATCAAGTGTCAGGGCATAACCAAAGAGTATAAGCAGGAGCATCGGAATGGCGATAGCCATACTAAGACTTCTCGGGTCCCGGATAATATGGATGAACTCCTTGCGGGCAATTGCCCGAATTCTCGATAATTTCATTGGTGTGCCTTTCACGAACATGGAGTAATGGAGTGCTGGAGTAATGAATTATTGTTACAAAAAATCTTCAATACCCCATCACTCCATATCTATCATGGCGTAAATTATTCTTTTAGTAATTAGTAATATATTGCTCCTGACAGAGCTTTCCACAGTATTTTATACCGTCAACCTTGCTGCTTACGATCACGGGCTTCTATAAGGGAGACAAATACATCTTCAAGAGAGGGAACGATTTTTTCAATGCGAGCAACCTGAAATCCTCTTTTATTGAGAAGGTAATGAATCTCGGCAGTGGCAGTATCAGCATCTTCTACTACGGTATGCAGCCCTTTACCAAATAAAGCTACGTCCTTAATACCATCGATTTCTTTCATTTCGTCCATTACGTCCTGAGGCCGTTCACATAAAACTTCTAAAATCTCCTCCTGCATGAGTTCCGTCTTGAGCGCATCAGGCGTTCCACCGGCAATTAACTCACCCCTATAGATAAGACCTATCCTGTCACAATACTCGGCTTCTTCCATATAGTGAGTTGTAACAAATATGGTAACGTTCTTATTGGAGAGTTCGTAAACCAGATCCCAGAATTGCCGCCTGCTGATAGGGTCTACCCCGGATGTTGGCTCATCGAGAAATACTATGGGTGGTTCGTGGAGGATTGCGCAGCCGAGTGACAGCCTCTGCCTCCAGCCGCCCGATAAAATAGCAGTACGTGACCGCAGATGCTCCTTAAGACCGGCCATTTCAATCACCCACTCCTTTCGTTCCTTCTTTTTCTCCGGAGCAATACGGTAAATACCGCTATAAAAATCGATATTTTCCTCAACTGTTAGATCTTCATAGAGCAAAAATTTCTGGCTCATGTAACCAATGTGGCTCTTGATTTTTTCAGCTTCGGTAAAGATGTCAAATCCTGCAACAGTTCCTGTACCGCCACTTGGTGCAAGTATACCGCAGAGTATCCGGATCGTTGTAGATTTACCGGCTCCATTGGGCCCCAGAAAACCAAATATCTCACCTCTGGCAACCTCAAGGCTTATGAGGTTTACGGCAACAAACTTGCCAAACCGTTTTTCGAGATTTCTCACAATAACCGCTTTACTATTTTCTATTGCGTTCATAGTTGTTCTATATCTGTTTCTTAGCGAGAACTGATACAAACACGTCTTCAAGTGTTGGTTCAATGGTTCGGATTCCACTGATTTTAATACCGGCTGTGGTAAGTATCTTTTCTATTTGACCAATAGTATTCCTCGGGTCCTGGCTTACCATATGAATGGAGGCACCAAAGAGTCCTACAGAGTCAGCCTGTAATTGTTCACGCAGGAGGGCTAAGGCCTTCCGTGGCTCAGGAGACCGTACTTCTATAATCGTTCCGGGCATAAGCTTCTTCACTTCATCAGGGGCACCGCAGGCGAAGAGTTTACCTTTATGGATAAGGCCGACTCTATTGCAGCGTTCTGCTTCATCAAGGTAAGCCGTCGATATAAAAATAGTAACCTTTTCATGAAGTAACCGGTAGAGAATGCGCCAAAAATCACGACGGGAAACAGGGTCCACGCCATTGGTTGGCTCATCCAGGAAGAGTATTTTCGGAGTATGGATCAAAGAGCAGGCAAGACCAAGCTTCTGTTTCATTCCACCGGAAAGATTTCCCGCCAGCCGTTTCTTAAACGGTGTCAGATTACTGAAACCAAGGAGGTAATCTATCTTTTTTTCCCGTCCCTTTCGTGGAATGCCGTAAATATCGGCATAAAAACTGATATTTTCTATCACGGTAAGGTCCGTATATAGGCCGAATCTCTGACTCATATAGCCGATTTCTTCCTTGATGCTTTCTGCTTCTTTTACAGTATGGTACCCGGCAACCCAGGCATCTCCGGATGTAGGTTCCATAATCGAAGCGAGCAGCCTCATAGTTGTTGTTTTTCCTGCACCATCAGGACCAACGAGACCAAAGATCTCTCCTTCAAATACCCGGAAGGTAAGATCATCAACTGCACACAGGCCACCAAAGTCTTTTGTAAGATGTGACACTCTGATTGTCGTTTCCATTCTTTTTTCTCAATCTTTTATTGATTACTGGTAATATCTCCGGGAATTATAATATCTGCATCAGCCGGCATCCCGGGTTTTAGTTCCATGTCAGGATTCTGGATATTAATCTTTATCCTGTAGACAAGCTTAACCCGTTCTTCCTTTGTTTGAACATTTTTTGGGGTAAATTCGGCCTGGGAGGCAATAAACGATACATATCCTTTATAAGCTTTATCAGGATAGGTATCGGTAACGACTTCTACCTGCTGTCCGACTTTTACTTTACCCAGAACAGTCTCACTAATGTAAGCCCGCAGCCAGGCATTCTCAAGATCGCCAATCGTAACAACCGGCGTCCCCGGGGCCACATACTCTCCAGGTTCAACGTTCCTGGACAAGACAATACCGGAAAGTGGAGAAGTAAGCCTTGCATAACTGAGGCGGGTTTGTGACGACTTAAGGGCAACCTTTGCCTGCTTTACCCGTGCACGGGATTGCTCTATCTGCTCCTTGCGGGGACCTTCCCTGATTAGTTTAAGACGTTCCTCTGCCTCCTGTAATCGGGCAACCGCAACCTCATAACCTGCTTTCGAGTGTATGTATTCCTCTTCTGAAATTGCCTTCTTCTT
>CAZPUD010000267.1:0-5712 GCA_964589115.1 uncultured candidatus Brocadiaceae bacterium
TATATTTACAACTCGTTAGGTTTTATATTATAAATATGTCATGAATTTCTCTCCAAAGCAACACTTAAAATTAGGGAATTATATAAAATACATAGACGAAATACTTCATAAATGTGATAAAGGGATAGAGTATTGTAAGATTTGCCCTAACGAGTTTGTATGCTCTGAGCTGGAAAAAGATGACTTCGGACTGGAAAACACAGGTATATCGGATGTACTTGCCTCTATCCGGTATACCTTAAATAAAATTCCAGGTTATTTAAACTTTGATAAAAGGAAGGAACTTAAAGAACATATCAAACGATATATTAATGAATGCCCTATCCAGGAAAGAGGAGCTTGGGAGGATAGTATTCTAGACATATTACTAGATGAAAAGCTCGCTAATCCACTCTACAAACCTAAGGCAGGGGCCGGCCTGGTAAGAACACTTCTCACATATAATTCCAAGGTTAGTTTCTCTACATGCCTGAAATGTATATGCCTTCAAAATGAATATATACCGCCCAATTCAACACCCATCTTGCACTGTGATATCACCTCAAACAGCGTGAAGATAATAAATAAGTTTATTGAGGATAAACATATGAATGTTGACCTCCAATTTACAACGGACCGCATAAAATATTGTCTTGAAAAAAGTGTGGTAGAAATAATACCGTATATTAATACAAATGATATAGGGCTTGCATTCGGGTTATGTTATTATAGCGCACTCACAAAATCGGTCGTCCCTGAGAATATTGTTGTAGCAGGAGGATTGGATAGTAAGGGCAATGTACTTCAAATAAGTTCTTTAGATGATAAAATAGAAACGGTCTTAAGAGAATTGCATTTTGTAGAGAAGATCATCATTCCAAAAGACCCTTCATTAAATATTTCCATCCCTGGAAATATAAAAACGATTGAAGTTGATACTTTTGAGCAAATGATAGGTATTATCTTTAAAAAATGATGATTTAACGTTGAGAGACCTTAGTGAGGCCCGGACCGATCAAAGATTTTGAAACCACAGATTTTATAGATTATCTATTTACTAATTTAAAAAGCATTTTTTAACACCACTGTGCAATCTGCGGTTCCGGTGCTGTGATATGCTATACAAGAACACTTTCTTCATATCGCGGGGCACTAGCAGCTTTTCTTCCGCGGATCATTTCTAAAAAGCCCTCTATCCTTGTGGAAAACTGTCCTGGCATGTAATTGTGATCATCTACGCAGTCTCCATCAAGACTGAGAAGCGGATAGCCTATCTTGTTTAATTCTCTTTTAAGCGTAGGTACAGCGGCATTATTTCTTCTGCAGCCCCAGGTCGAGAACACTATTACTCCATCTACCTGATATTCCCTGGCAAGTTTTTTCGTAACCTCAATACGGCGTTCTAAAGGCCCATTGTAATGGCTTGTAATAAGTTTCTTCGCCAAACTCTCATAAGGTTTATTGGGGTCCAATTTATCCCAATAAACATAATTCGTTTCTTCAAATACAATCTTTACTCCCTGATCCTTCTCCAGTTTAGTCAAAAAGTCGATCTTAAAGTACGGCTTGAGTTCTAGCCAGAGAATCCTGATCAAATCTTTTGGTGGTGTTGTATTGTTTCTTTTATGTTCTGTAATCTTTTTACGTAATTCAGCAGCCAAGCTGGAATAAAATTCTACAGATAATTCAGATCCGATCAGTAAATATCCTGGAAACATAAAACCTAAAGCATTACTTCCCTGAAGAGGGCTGTGTGGATACTTTCTCAATTCATTAATCTCAATCATTTTCTCACGTGCCTGATTTGAATACTCAAGCGCCCTCTCAAACGCCTCTTTTCTCATCTTTCTTCCCGTTACAGTCTCTAAGCGTATGGTAAAATCCTCAAGCTGTTTGGAAAGATATTTGACAGAATAATCATCTGCTTCATATGGGACATCGAGAACAATAGTTTCTTTCCCCGTTATTGCCTCACATATTTTAATCGTCTTGGTATTATTATCACATAGTGTGGTGGTTGCCGCCTGCATGATATTTTTTGGGAACAGGTTCCTCAGGGCATGTCCGACTGCAGACCGATGAAAAGAACAAATATCTGTGGGAACCCCAAACGACTCCGCCTCCAATAGCCCCCGCGAACTTTGCCCTATGCCTGCAAAAAGTGCTGAACCAATCTCCAAGCAGAAGGGATATAATCCCATTGCAAAAAGAATTTCAGAGGGCACAAACATCGTTGTCCAAATAGTCCTTTTCGGATTGGCGTATGCATTAAACAAATGTATTACACCAACACGCGTTTGAACGCTTAATGATACCATTTCGTCTTCTCTTTCTTTCTTACCGCACCTAAAGAGGTGATATATTCTCAGAGATCGTAAAAATTCACGTAAGAATATAGGAGAAATACGACGTAAAAAACGATCTATCCATATCTTAAATTTTTGATTTGATAACATATTTCCTTTATTTTCTCTTTATTTAGAAGTATTTGCTAATTGTTCAAGAAATGCCTCAACCCGCGTCTTGATTTGTCCTTCACTGCTTAATGTATAATCGCAATTGAGGTGTAATAGCGGAATGTTTTTCTCATGGAAGGTCTTTTTAATCATAGGATAATCCAGTAGATTATGATCACAGAATTTAAGGGTGTGATAAATTGCTCCATGAATTGATTTTTCCTGCATGATACTCAATACATTATTAATTCTCTCGAAGATATTAACCATGCGTGAACAAGGAGCCCGCTTGATATACCTGCTGGCAATAGATAAGATCGGGTCGCTGGTTATATTAATCTGGGCATCAAAATATCTACTGCCGTTGCAGAGATCCTCAGCTACAACCTTAGCGCCGGCATCCTCTATGACCTTCATAATCTTCTCGTTCTCCATAATACTGCCCCAGATAAACAACCGGGGTATATCGCGTGTATCACAGATATCACCTTTCTGTTTCATAATATGGCTCAGGTATACACTAAACTTTTCCGGGACTACATTAACACCTCTCTTTAACAAGGAAAATATCTCATACCCGGATTGTCCAATATAACCGCTCCAATACTTTTGTAAAAATATCCGTACCTTTTCACGAACAACGTTATACATTGAGATACTGTGGTTGATATCGTCATTATGAATTTTAAGGGTAAAATATGATTCTAACTTTTCTTTTAAATTCTTTAACAAATTCGCATAGTAATAAACTGCGGCATCGTCGGTATTTTTAGGAATATCAAGAATGTAGTTAAATGTCTTTTTCCCTTCGTCTAATTTAATCCACGCATCATACAATCTGCGCATTCCGTCACACGAATTGACAAACACCATCCCTTTAAAATCGTCCAAATTCCCAATAACTTTTTGATCAACAACGGCCTTGATGTAGGGACAAATATTACTGCATAGTACCTCGTTGGCGGAACACGATTCTCTGTCTGTACCTTTAATTCTCACCGGATGAAACCCGGCAGCACGAATAAGTTCTACGGGGGTATAGGAACAAAAATACCCGATTTTAGGTAGTTTATTATCTTCTATTGAAAACTCTGTAATTAAAGTTTCGGTTGATGGATTTACAGAGGCAGACACAACGGATACAGAGGTGCGGGTCTTTGCCTGTGCCTTTTCCAATGCAATTACCGCAGCTCCAAGCGCACCGTTGATCTGAGGCTCTTCAGATATCCTAATTTTACAGCCAAGATTTCTTTCCAGTTCCGTTACAACACCAACATTCTTTGCAACGCCACCCGTCATAACCACATCTTCTTCCAAACCGATCCTCTTTACCTGTGCTGTGATACGTTTAGCGATTGAAATGTGGAGTGATCTGCATATATCGGCAGTTTTGTGGTCTGCTCCAACAAGAGAAACAACCTCGGATTCTGCAAAAACAGTGCAAAGGCTGCTAATGGAGACGTTGTCTTTTCCCTTAAGGGAAATCTCTCCCATATCCTCCAGATCAATCTCCAGTGTCCTGGCCATAACTTCCAGGAACCGCCCTGTTCCGGCGGCACATTTATCATTCATAACAAAATCCAGTACATTTCCATTTGCATCGACCTTAATGACCTTGCTGTCCTGTCCACCAATATCAATAATAGTCCTGGCATTAGGGAAATAATAATTCGCTCCCTTGGCATGGCAGGTGATCTCTGTTACCACCTCATGTGCAAACGGCACTTTTATACGCCCATATCCGGTAGCTATAATATAATCAATGTCACTTTCCGTAAGTTTCTGTTCTGTAAGTATCTGCTTATAGACTTTATCTGCTGCCTTTTTACTGCTGGCACCAGTTGGAATGATTATCGAAGAAAGAATCTCTTTCTTTTCATTAAGCAGAATACCGTTGGTCGACATTGAGCCAATATCGATTCCTATTGTGTGCATCTAACAAAATCTCCTTATTATAATTTTCAGTTTTAAAGCTTTTTTAGAGGAGATTACAAAAAGGCCTTCATTTTTATATTTGTAGCCCCTCTGTTTTAATTTTTCAAATATCCCCAATTTTTCCATTACCACTCTTATTCGGGTTCTGGCTTTGGGGGTATTGTACTCATCCAGATATTAAACACAAACAATCCTGCGGAAACTACCTGTAGGCCTCCAAAGATTTCTGCAAGGGGATGTATTGGACGGAAACATACCAACCCAACAAGGCTGATATTTGCAATATAGAACTGAAGATTGCCTAACCTGGGATAAGCAAGCGGTGTACCTGAAAACCTGGGTAAGATGTGGTATCCCACCCCGTAAATCATCATAGACATCCATCCCAGAAGATTTAAGTGAACATGAGTAAAGAGCAGTTGTGCCGGGTAGCTTCTCATAGAAATCATAATTGTGCCAAGTATAACTGCAATAAAGAAGTAAACGAGACTTGCACGTACAAAATTCTTTGAAAGAGGACTCATGCCCTGGAAGCTCCTTTTTAATTATCTGATTTACTGAGCGATAGATATAAGTATAATAATCAAGTTGAATTCTGAAAAACTAGAATATATCAAAAATATGGATTGTCAAACAAAAAATTGCCATGATAAAATCATATTGTAATATTATGAAGTAAATTTCTCAAACTATTTATCTGTAATATTTGAGAAATGTATGGTAAATATTTTATATTGGAGGATACATGATTTCGAAGCAAGACATTAATAAGGCTATTTACAAGAAATCTAACAGCATAAGACATACCTTAATTGAACCAGGCAAAGCGACTGTAAATTATGCAAAAAATCTTTTGACTTCCATGGATGCATCAGACAGACAAACCATTGGTCAAAGATTATTAGATGAGATATCCCGGTCATTATCGATTCCTTCTCCACAGCTCTGTGTAAACGATAAACGTCAAAACCATTCCTTGAAAAATGGCAAGTTAATGCGAAAGACTTATGGAATGTATAAAGAAGGGAAGATTATTATCAATAATAAAACAGCTATACGGGAAGCCATTGTCGCTCCTAAAACCTTTCTCGATACCTTGGTTCACGAATTTATGCATCATTATGATTATGAAGTGCTGAAGCTTCCGTCAAGCCTCCATACAGCAGGTTTCTACTATAGGATTGGAGATGTAATGAAAAAACTTATCAAATAGTGAATAGTAGTTAGTGAATAGTTTATAGTAAATACTCTTCATACGCTATATACTATTCACTATTCATTAACTACTACACTGTCAACATTATTTGTAAAGGTATGTGAATAACCAAAAGAGGTATAGCAT
>CAZPUD010000268.1:0-5683 GCA_964589115.1 uncultured candidatus Brocadiaceae bacterium
GAATGGTTCAATCTACAAGATTGAACCAACCATGGTTGCTGCCAAAGGCAGCCTAGCTTGAAACAGGTAAAGATTTCTAGAGGGTTTAACATGACGACTGAGATAATTATAAATATCGGAAAAGATATGCTGCAGATGACATTAACTCTTATGGCGCCCATGCTCATAGCTGCGACAGTAGTAGGTTTAGCTGTTGGTATATTTCAGGCAGTTTCAAGTATTCACGAGCAAACGATAACTTTTTTCCCGAAGGTGTTTGCTGTTATTGCGGTATTTTTATTTTGCCTGCCATGGATGCTTCGTATGATAACTTCTTATACAGTAAATTTATTAGGAAACTTAGCAAAATATTGCCAATAACCTTGCATGGAATACTTTTTAAATCTTATAAACAATTTTCCCCTCTTTATGGTTGTTTTTTTCCGCATCGGAGGTATGTTTTTTTTTGCACCAATTTTTGGCAATGCACATATTCCTATACCTGTGCGGGTAGCTATTGCCCTGATGTTTGCCTTTATTTTGTATCCTTATATAGATAAAGGACAAACCATCTTGCCATCTACTCTTATCCCGTATGCGTTTGTTATTCTTAAAGAAATTGCGATTGGTGCTGTGGTTGGTTTTGCTGCATCAATAATTTTTTCAGCCTTTGTCATGGCGGGTTATCTTATTAGTAACCAAATGGGACTCGATACAGCAGTAATTGTTGATCCATCATCCGAGACGGGTGAGGAAGAACAGACAATTTCAGTATTTTATAATATGGTTGCTGTTCTGATTTTCCTTACGATTTACGGGCATCATTGGTTTATTAAGACAACTGTACAAAGCTTTGTAACGATTCCCATCGGGGGGTTTGACTACACCACGGTGACATTTGCGAAAATACTTGCCCTTTTTAAATCATTTTTCGTGATGGGGATTAAGATATCGGCCCCGTCGCTGGTGGTTTTGCTGTTAACTGTAGTTATCCTGGGATTAATGACAAAGGTAGCGCAGGAGATTAATGTATTTGTAGTTGCTTACCAAATAAAAATACTTATCGGGTTTTTTGTACTAATTGTATCACTTCCGTTTGTAATTAATGTAATTAAATCGTACTTAATCCCATTCGAGAAAAGTATGATATCACTGTTGTCTACTATGTAGTATCTTCAGAGATGGATTTATCAAAAATTGTAGCGCGGTTGGCTTATGCGGGGGATGTATCAATTGCGGATTTGGGATTGCGGATTGCGGAATGAAAAACCAAATTAAAAATCCGAAATCCGACATCTAAAATCCGAAATCCAAATTCCCGTGCTACGCATTCCGATTTATTCGGGTTAGGAATTGAGAAATGGCATCTGGTTCCGATACTGAAAAAACTGAAGAACCTACCGGAAAACGCCTGGGTGAAGCCCGCAGAAAGGGAAATGTTGCACGCAGTACGGATTTGAATAATGCCGTAAGCCTGCTGGTCGGCTTTGTGTTACTCTATTTTATTGCAATGACAATCTTCAACGGCTTATACGGAATAACAGAAGCCTACCTCGGAAATTTGGCATGTAAAGATCTTACACCTGATATTATATCAAACATTGCTATATCACAAGTTTATAAGTTGATAAAAATTCTCATTCCTGTTCTCGGTGGGCTTATGCTTGTTGGGTTGGTTGTATCATATATTCAAACAGGTTTCCTGTTTAGTTTTGAAATAATAAAACCTAATTTTCAAAAACTCAACTTTATAGCAAATATAAAAAACCTTTTTTCACTTAAATCTTTTGTAAAACTCTTCTTTTCAGTTTTAAAGCTCCTTATTATCGGGAGTGTGGCCTTTTTTTTTATCAAAAAAGAATATAACAAAATCATTGAGGTTTTACATTATGACCTCCTTCAAATATTTGGAACAAGCGTAAAATTGATGTATGGTCTTGCCTTACGAATAGCAGTGGCGTTGTTTATTTTGAGCATCATCGATTTCATATACCAGAAATGGCAATATAAAAAAGGTTTACGTATGACGAAGCAGGAAGTAAAAGACGAGAGAAAACAGGCAGAAGGTGATCCGCAAATTAAATCGAAGATTAAATCAGCACAGCTCAAAATGGCCATGAGACGTATGATGTCTTCAATTCCCACGGCAGACGTTGTTGTAACAAATCCGACTCATTTTGCCGTTGCACTTAAATATGACGGTAAAACAATGAAAGCCCCCACGGTAGTTGCAAAAGGTGCGGACCTCATTGCCAAATGCATTAAGGAAATTGCAAAAAAGCACAACATCCCTTTGGTGGAAGACAGGACACTTGCACAAACGCTTTACAAAACGGTCGAAATTGGAAGAGAAATACCACAAAAATTGTACTATGCAGTTGCAAAGGTACTATCATACGTATATCAATTAAAGAGAAAGAATAAATAAAATATGGCAGCAGATAAAATAAATCATACGTCAAAAACACCTTTTGGCAGGCTACTATCACAGGGAGAAATAGCATTAGTCCTGGGAGTGATAGGTATTTTTGTAGTACTCATTATACCGGTCCCTCCGTTTTTACTCGATATCCTTATTACAATAAATATTTCGTGCGCCCTTTTATTATTGTTAGTTGCACTTCATGCGAAAAACTCGCTGGATTTATCTACCTTTCCTTCTATATTGCTGTTTTTGACCCTTTTCCGGCTGGCACTTAACGTTGCATCTACCCGGCAGATATTATTAAAGGGATATGGGGGGCAAGTAATCGCATCATTCGGCGATTTCGTTATTGGTGGAAATATTATAGTTGGTATGGTGGTTTTTCTAATTATTGTAGTTATTCAGTTTATAGTTATAACTAAAGGTGCAACGAGAATTTCTGAAGTAGCGGCAAGGTTTACCCTTGATGCTATGCCCGGAAAGCAGATGAGTATCGATGCCGACCTTAATGCCGGCCTTATTACCGAAGAGCAGGCAAGACACCGGAGAGAATTGATCTCTAAAGAGTCAGAGTTTCATGGCGCAATGGATGGTGCAAGCAAGTTCGTAAGCGGAGACGCAATGGCGGGTATTATCATTGTACTAATCAACATTATTGGTGGGATTGGTATGGGTATGCGCAATGGAATGCCGGTATCAGAGGCTCTGCAGCATTACACGATTTTAACAGTTGGTGACGGTCTCGTATCCCAGATTCCATCTTTTATTATCGCTACGGCTTCGGCTGTAATCATTACCAAGACATCTTCACAGGAAAATTTAAGCAGTGATTTATCAAGTCAAATGTTTAACCAGCCAAAAGCTGTTGCCTTTGCAGCGGGAGTACTTGCGATGTTCAGTATAGTTCCCGGACTGCCTAAACTGCCGTTTATGCTTCTTGCAGGTTTTTTTGGGATACTGTTCTTTATCTTAAGAAGGTCAGGTAAAAAGTCGATAATAGATGAAGAGATAGAAAGAGAGGCAAAGAAACCGGCACAAGAACTTCAATCAGAAGAAGGTGTCGAGAGACTGCTCCATGTAGACCGTATGGGGATTGAGGTAGGATATAAATTGGTACCCCTGGTTGACCCGCAGAAGAACGGCGGCATTCTGGAAAGAATTAATACACTCAGGAAACAAATGGCGAGGGATTTGGGTATAATTGTACCTCCGATCCGGGTACGGGATAACCTCCAACTGGGAGCAAATCAATATGTTATTAAAATAAGGGGGCAGGATATTGCAAAGGGAGAATTATTGCATGACTGCTATCTTGCCATCGATTCCGGTACGGTTACTAAGCAGGTTGAAGGTATAGAGACGTTGGATCCTGCTTATGGTTTACCCGCCTTATGGGTTTCCGGGGCTGCAAGAGAGGATGCGGAGGCCTCAGGATATACGATTGTAGACCCGGCCTCAGTAATGATTACCCATCTGACAGAGATTATCAAAAATCATTCATGTGAAATTATTTGTCGTGAAGATGTACAAAAGATTATTGAAAATATTAAGAAAGAATCGCCAACAGTTGTTGAGGAGTTATCACCGAATGTAATGCCTCTCGGAAGCATACAGGAAGTCCTTAAGAACTTGTTGAAAGAACAAGTACCTATCCGCGATATGGCCACTATACTTGAGACAATTGCAGACTATGCTTCGGTTACAAAAGATACTGAGATGATAACAGAATACGTAAGACAGAGACTTTCCAGGACGATTTGTCAAAGATATCAGAACGGGGAAGGCAAGATAGGAGTTATTTCTTTGGATCCCCAACTGGAGCAAACGATTGCTAATTCAATCCATAAAACTGAAAGGGGAAATCTATTAGCTCTGGACCCGAATATGGCCCAAAAATTAATAGATAAGTTAATAGAAGCTGTTAGAAATTCACTATCTTCCGGCTATGAAGCAGTTCTCCTTACATCCTCTAATATAAGAAGTCATATACGCCGGCTTATAGAGAATGCGCTTCCTCATGTGCCGGTATTATCCTATAAGGAAATATCGCCCGGCGTTAAGATCGACCCGTTAGGGATAGTGAAATTATAGTATGGATAAATAAAATTGAAAATAAATTTTGTTTCATGTATGATTATACAGCCCTCCGGCTAGATAAACATATGTGGCGGCTCTTGGAGGTATTAAATAACGTGAAAGACAACCATAAAATGGTTACTGGGTTTTCTAAGGTGAGAACAATTGCAGTTACCAGTGGCAAGGGGGGAGTTGGTAAGACAAATATCGCAACCAACCTGGCGATGATATTCAGAAAATATAAGAAAAGAGTTTTACTGATAGACCTTGACTTAGGACTTGCAAATATTGATATTCTGCTGGGTCTCCATCCTGAATATACATTACAGGATGTTATTGAAGGTCGTAAAGAAGTAAAGGATGTTATTGTTCAGGGACCGGACGGTATAAAGATTGTGCCATCGAGTTCGGGTATTGAAGAACTTACTCATTTGAGCGATACACAAAAGGAACTGCTTTTTAGAGGGTTTAGTCAAATCGATGAAGAGCTGGATATTGTTATTGTAGATACGGGCGCAGGGATATCCTCTGATGTACTGAGCTTTGTACTTGCATCCAATGAGATAGTACTGGTAACGACGCCGGAACCCACGGCAATAACAGATGCTTATGCCATGATTAAGGCCCTTTCGAGGAGGAGAAAAAATTTAAATATAAAACTTGTGGTAAACCTTTCCAGTTCCAGGGAAGAAGCTGAGTTAACGGTGAGAAAAATCACATCGGTAACAAAAAGGTTTCTCGATGTAAACGTACAGTATCTGGGATATTTACTGCAGGACCCTAATGTGCCTATGGCGACCAGACTTCAGAAATCATTTGTAAAGGAATATCCTAATACAACGGCAACAAGTTGTCTTAACAATATGGTGGCTTCGTTTTTAACTACAGACGATGGGACTCAGGCATTGGGAGTTGAGGGTTATTTCAGGAGAATTGTTAATGAGAGATGCCTGGATTCTTTAAGAGTTGATTAATAGGCGCTCAGCGCCTCAACATCGACAAAATTTTGTCGATATGCCTAAGTGTCTAAATTCTAAATTCGAATATCGAAATACGAAATAAATACTAAATTCTAATGTATGAATGACCAAAACATACAGGAACCACAGATTTCACAGATGGCACAGATATAAAATAGAAAATACGAAATCCGAAACAAATTCGAAAATACAAAATCTCAATGACAAAAACCTCATTTCGATT
>CAZPUD010000269.1:0-5635 GCA_964589115.1 uncultured candidatus Brocadiaceae bacterium
TGGCTCTAATCGATAAATTACCTAAAACAAAGAGTAATAAAGAATTCTTAGAATCTCTTCATAAAGGATAATTGATCTGGAGTTGAAGAAGTTCCTATACGGACGTATAGGAAATAGTATATGCGCTATTGCGAAGCCTTAAATTACTTTTTCGTACGAACGACATATCATCGTACCACTTCTGATATGAAATAAAAACTGATACAATGGAAGTATTATCAGTTGTATTTACAAATGGAAGGACTTGATAGACGCGTAAGCAGAATCCTTGGACAGATGAAAGGAATTCAAAAAATGGTCAAAGAAGACAGGGATTGTATTGAAGTGCTACAACAGATATCTGCTGTCAAAAAGGCAATTGACGGTCTTACTGAGGAAATAGTCATACAATACTTCAATGGTATGATTCCGGCGGATAAGAAAGAAGAAGTAAAAAAGCTAATTGATAGGACAATAAACCTCTAACCTCTTCAATAAAAGAATTTGTGCTTGCATTTCAAAACATATGACACTATCATATTTATTGAAGACAATGAAATAGTGGGATTGTTCATAAAGCTGTGATATAGTTATCTCTACTGTTAACAATTGTCTTTAACTTATGAAAGATCTACATAATGTGATAATTATTGGAGGAGGCCCTTCCGGTCTTAGTGCTGCAATTTATACTGCTCGTGCAGGTCTTAATCCTCTTGTCTTTGCAGGATCACCTCCCGGCGGTCAGCTAATGCTTACTACCGAAGTAGAAAATTTTCCAGGATATCAGGAAATAATGGGGCCCGAGTTGGTACAGACACTCCGTAAGCAAGCACAGCACTTCAATACAACCATAAAGGATGAAAACATTACGTCAGTTGATTTTAAAGTGCGTCCATTTGTGGTTCATACTTCAAAAGAAGAGTATCGCTCCAGATCAATCATTATTGCAACAGGTGCCCAGGCGTTATGGCTGGGACTAGAATCAGAACAGAAGCTTCGAGGCAGGGGAGTATCAGCATGTGCTACATGTGATGGTTTTTTCTTTAGAGATAAGGAAGTGGCTGTTGTAGGGGGCGGAGATACTGCGATGGAAGAAGCGCAGACACTTACCCGGTTTGCTAAAAAGGTATATATCATCCACCGAAGAGATCATTTCAGAGCCTCGAAAATTATGCAGGAGCGGGTAATGAGTAATCCAAAAATTGAGCTTGTCTTAAACAATGAAATTGTCGAAATTAACGGCGAGATGAAAGTAGAAGGAATTACCCTCAAAAATCCTCATAACGGAAGTACATTATTGTCGTTGAACGGAGTTTTTGTAGCGATAGGACACAAGCCCGATACAGTCCTTTTTAAAAATGTCATTCAGCTTGATGAAAAGGGATATATTATTACAACCGGAACTCATGCATTATCCGTATTGGCTGGTAGTAAGAAAGAGAAAGTATATAATCCCAAATACCAGACAATGACTTCAATTGAAGGTGTATTCGCCGGTGGTGATTGTGTGGATCATGTGTATCGTCAGGCGAGTACTGCTGCCGGTATGGGAGTAGCTGCGGCTTTGGATGCAGAAAGATGGCTAGATGAGGGTTAAAATGACATAAACAGCACGGACGGATTTATTAATAATTTTATTATTCTTATGGTAAATTCTGGGAAAGTAATGCTGGATTCTGCACACCAGCTTATTAGCGGAGCTGCAAAAAGAGTCGGTTTTGACCAACAATTTGTGGACCGAGTTTCTATGGCAGAACGCATACTGGAATTTTCCCTACCAATTTATAGAGATGACGGGTCTATCAAAATGTATAAGGGGTATAGATCACAACATAGCAGTCTGAGAGGCCCCTATAAAGGTGGTATACGATTTCATCCCAATGTTACCCGTGAAGAGGTTGAAGCACTCTCTCTCTTAATGACAGTTAAAACTGCAGTAGCAAATATTCCTATGGGTGGCGGCAAAGGCGGCATTATAGTCGATCCCAAGTTGTTGACCGAAAATGAACTCAAGCGGTTGAGTCAGGCATATGCGGAGAAACTAGCTCCCTTTATGGGAGAAAATATTGACATTCCGGCGCCAGATGTTAATACCAATTCAAAAATTATGAAATGGATGCTTGATGCGTATGAATCTAAAAAAGGCAAAAAAGAACCGGCTGCTTTTACAGGAAAATCGGTGGAACATGGTGGCAGTCTTGGACGTGAAGAAGCAACAGGTTACGGCGGCGTTATCGCTTTGCAAGAGTTATTATCTCGATTGCAGTCCAATAAGCAGTCTCCTTTGACGATTGCTATCCAAGGATTCGGAAATGTTGGTTATTTCTTTTCTGAAGCCGCATCTCAAAGAGGACATCACGTTGTAGCTGTTTCTGATTCCAAAGGAGGGATATCCTCTCAAAAAGGTGAATCATTAGATGTCAAAATGATACTCGAGTGCAAAAAAGAACAGGGAAGTATTGCTGGTTGTTACTGTTCAGGAGGTGTTTGTGATAGCAAAAAAGGAAAACAGATTACTAACGAGGAATTACTGACACTACCTGTTGACATTCTTGTTCCTGCGGCACTTGAGGGCGTTATAACAGGTAATAATATGAGGGATATTAAGGCGAAGATTATTGTAGAAATGGCAAATGGTCCGATTACTGAAGAAGCCAGAGAATATCTTTCACACGAGAATGTTCTGATTCTTCCTGATGTATTGGCAAACTCAGGTGGAGTTATAGTTTCATATCTAGAGTGGGTCCAGGGGAAACAGGGATATTGGTGGAGTAAAGAAGAGGTACTAAAAAAGCTCGAATTACTGATGCAAAAAGCATTTTCTGATGTTTGGACTCGTTCACAGGAAGAACATATTGATATGAAATCTTCTGCATTCGAAGTCGCTTTACAGCGACTTGCAGTCTATCTCTAACGATAATTCACTTGCTGTTGTTGTAAAATGGGGATTATCTCTATGAAAGACATCAGGGAATTCATTTTATTTCTCAAACAGTATTTCACTGCAAAAGCACTCTATTACGGCAATCAAATTGAAAAATTCAAGGATGTCGTTGTCGCTTTACTGGTTGTAAAAAGAGGAAAATATTCTAGTTCATTTTTAAATACTTCTTTTTTTGTGCTAATTATTACTGTATTAGTTGCAGGACCGGCTATTGCAGAAAATAATCCATTCGAGGATGATATTTCTGGTCAACAGACGTATTTTCAAAGTACTTCGATAAGCTTTGACCCTTTTGATAATCCGGTAACTACCGTTGTGTCAGCTAAACCAAGAGATAAGGTTTATCAGCATACTGTCTCTGAAGGGGAAACATTGGCGTCATTATCTGCTCGATACAACGTATCTATTGATACTATAAAATGGGCGAACGAGCTTAAATCTGATATTATCAAGCCAGGACAGGAACTGGACATTCCTCCAGTTACAGGAATTGTTCATAAGGTAGTTGCAGGAGATAACATTTATGCAGTAGCAAAGAAATATAATATTGATGCTCAGAATATCGTAAATTTCCCGTTCAACGATTTTGCTGATCCTGATACATTCCAGCTCACCCCTGGGCAAGTGCTATATGTCCCAGATGGTTCAATTGAAGATAAGCCTGCACCTCAACAGAGTCAGTTCCGATATGTTGCAAAAGCTCAGGCAGGTGTACAAGGTACATCATCGTTCCTATGGCCGACTTCAGGTTCAATTACGACGTATCCTGTGTGGTATCACATGGCATTGGATATTGCGAATTCAGCTGCCCCTGCAATTATTGCTTCTGATACAGGTACGGTTACATATACGGGCTGTTTAGCCTATGGATACGGTTGTCATATAATTGTTGACCATGGGAACGGATATCAAACGCTGTATGCTCATTTATCTGCAATTGAAGTATCAGCAGGACAGGTTGTATCCAAAGGACAGAGAGTTGGAGTGATGGGTTCGACAGGCAGATCTACAGGAACTCATCTGCATTTTGAAATACGCTCTGGAGGAGCTCAAGTAAATCCGTTGGGCTTCTTACAGTAAATATGGGGCAACAACTTATCTCATATAAATCGGTGCTATTTATAGGGCTTCTCATAGCTTTAATCATATCAATTCACACGTCCACTATTTATTCAGAAAAAGATACAGTCGTGATTTGTAACGAAAAAAGTGGAACGACGCTTGTGGTCATGTCACATAACCGCAGACCTGTTGTAGTAGGAGAAGGAAATTCTAAAGATATATTATCGTGTATCGGGAAAAGTCTTCCATTCTATTCCAGGGAAATTGACTCTTTTGTTTCTTCTTCTAAAGAGAATCATCAGATACTGCAAGAAAGGTATAAAGTTTTTAATGGAGAAGTAACCGATAAAATACATACTTTGGGTCAATATGAAGACTTATACTTGATAAATACAAATAGTGTACCCATCATCGTTGGAGTCAAACAAGAGGTCTCACCCTTTGTGCTGGAAAAATACCTATCTAAGGGAAGAGGTACGATTGTTTACATGCCTGAAAATTCGCCTAAAATTGATGAACTACTAAGAAATATGATAGAAGATAAAGCTGGGGAATTTCACACTCTTAAAATCGGCGAAAAAACAGTTTTGCCCTTATTTTGAAGGGGTTAGGAGTATATCTCTGATTTCCCGGAAGAGAGAAACGGCTTCATATCCTATCCAGCTATCTCCAATAAGTTGTTTCGGTAACCCGGGATCCTGTTTCAGTATATCTACATAATCTGTGACAACCTGCTTCATTTTAGAGATTTTGTCTTGATCTTTCGACAAAATCTGATGCCACTTCTTAAATAGTGAACGGTACTGTGACTCAAGCTTTTTTTTACCCCACACTTTTTCTATAAGAATTTCTCTATCTCCGAATACATGTGTTGATTCAAATGCCTGTACATATTGTTCTTCTTCTCTTTCAGAAACTAATTTTCGCAATGAAGTAACTATCGGGTGAGGTGTGAGCCAAAATGATCTATGCCAAGGTCCCAATCCCCAACTTGCAACTTCTCTTCTAAGTTTGTCTCGAAGTTCGCGCTTCTTTTCTGGAATTTCATATGACAAAATTCTGAAAAGCCCATCCCACTTTTCTCGGGTAAATCGAAACACAGGAAAATTGAGTGTAATGTCCTTATGTCCCTCTTCCGTTAAGGTGAATTTTAAAACTTCACCTTCACTTTGATCCGTAATATAACCATCTTTGACTAGTTCGCTGAAAGTTTGCTTAGTCTTTCGATTCAAAGTCAGATCAAATACATCGCAAATGTCGGGAGAAAATCTCAGAGGCGTGAAGTTGTCATTAGACATTAATACAAGTGCTAATAAAATTTTCGTTCGTCTATCTTTTATTCCCATGTCATAAAATTATCAAAAAAATGTACGCCTGTCAATAGTATTAAGTATTAAAGCTTTGTGGAAGTCTTTGATAAGGATAAATTATCAATCAAGATTAGTACTTGCCAAAGCAATGTCTATGTAAATTGGCTTTTTGCAGAGGGGTGAAAAAACAAGTGAAAATGAAAGGGTTGATGTGACAATATTTCAATCCGAACGTTGATATTAGGTAAAAAACACATTAAATAACTTCTTTTTTTTAAAACTTTTTTAAAGGAAATAATTAAGCTCAATAGCGTGCCAGTATTGTATTACAAGTTAATCA
>CAZPUD010000270.1:0-5630 GCA_964589115.1 uncultured candidatus Brocadiaceae bacterium
CGTCCGCGATTGAACCGAAACGTTTAGCATGTCTCATATGCTTGGAATAAACCAAGACGTACAGGCCAATGCTAAACGCATGGTTCAATCTACAAGATTGAACCAACCTTAGTCGCTGCCAAAGGCAGCCTAATTTAACGTGTAGGAATTTCAAAGTTTTTCATTATGCTTTTAACACACCCCCTAGCCCCTCTCAAGAGGGGAATCAAAAAGTCCCCTCTTGAGAGGGGATTTAGGGGTGGGTAAAAAGAAAAGCCGTTGGGTTTTACTTTTTAAAACCCAACCTAACTTATAAGCAGATTTAACTGTTCGTTTTATCCCTTAAATCACAAAAAAATCAACTACAAGCAATATGTTTCCAGATTTTTTATGTATAGGTGTCCAAAAATCAGGTACTGAATGGCTTTACATGAATTTAAGAGAGCATCCTGATATTTGGCTGCCGCCGGTAAAAGAAATTCACTATTTTGATTATTATATGAACCATCCTTTTAACTTGTTTTTCGGTAGAAGATGGCGTAAACAGATGGTTATGAGAATTCGTCTGGGAAAAAACAGAGATAAAAACGGCTTGTTGTGGGATTTAAATTTCTTTATGAGACCTCACAACGTGAAATGGTATAAATCAATATTTGAACCTGGAAAGGATAAAAAAACAGGGGATATTACGCCTGCATATTCTACGTTAAAATTTGATCAGGTAGCAAATGTCTATAGACTTATGCCGGATACAAAAATTATCCTTTTGTTGAGAAATCCTATAGACCGGGCATGGTCGCAAATGAAAATGTATTCAAGAAAAGGAATTATTGATATTAATAATGAAAAAAAAGTTTTAAATAAAATTAGGGCTGCAGGTCAAATTTTACGTGGAGATTATCTGCATATTTTAGAAAATTGGCAAAGTTTTTACCCAAAGGAGCAGCTTTTTATCGGGTTTTATGATGAAATATCTCAATATCCAGAGAACTTTCTGCTAAAGTTATATAAGTTTTTAGGTATAGGTTCGACACCGGAATTTATACCTGAAATAGCACGCAGAAAATTCCATGTAGGTAAGAAAATTCCAGTACAACCAGGAATTGCATTTGTTTTAGCAAATATGTATTATGATGATATCGTGGAGCTAAATAGACGTTTTGGTGGATACACGGAAGCCTGGCTCGACTATGCTAAAAGGCTGCTCAATACAGAAACCATGTTTATCCCGTAAGTTAATGCAAACTGCAAAGATGTCAAAACAAATCATGAACAGTAACCAGAATTCCAAAGTGGTGATTAACTCTATGCCAAAGAGCGGTACCCATTTACTGAGTAATGTAGTAGAAATATTGGGTTATCGTAATATTTCCTCTCATATGGGAGCTATACAGAAAATGGCATACAAGAAGGGTATTGGTTTCCCAAGGAATCTGTGCTACAAGCATATTAGCAAAAACGTAAAACTCCGCTTATGCAGACGATTCGGTATTATCAGCCAAAATAGCAGCATACCGGTTGGCGTTATTTCGCCGGTACAAGTGCCGGCGGAATTCGCCGCCCGATGGCTGTCAAAAATACCACCTGGATATTTCATCATTGGCCATATCCCTTATTCACAGGAATTTGAGAAAATACTTGTGCAACTAAATTTCAAACATATATTGATAATGAGGGATCCAAGGGACGTCCTCCTGTCATTTCTTCGTTACTCGTTAAAGCCGGGCCACTGGTTGAGAACAGACCTCTTGAATTTATCTGAAGATGAGCGAATAGTTTTTGCTATGGAAGGCGGTTATGCGCCGAAGAGTAATACACGCATAATCGGAATAACCGATGCATTTCATTCGTTAATGAACTGGATGCGTTCTCAAAATTTTCTGATGGTGCGGTTTGAGGATTTAATTGGAACGAAAGGTCATGGGACTTATGAAGCACAATATCGTGCAATAAGGGCGATATGTGATCATTTAGAAATTGAACATAATGAGGAGGTTATTTCAAACGTGTGTAAGCAGGCCTTCGATGTGAGGTCTCCAACATTTCGTAAGGGGCAAATTGGGGCGTGGAGGACAGAGTTTACGGAAAGACAATTGGAAATTTTCAATAAGTATGGTAGTGGGTTGTTAGACAAGTTGCAGTATACATAGCGTAGCGTAGCCGCAACCAAAAAGGTTTTATAGATTTGTAATACTGATTGAACATGGATAAAAGAATGAGATTAAATACGAAATTAATTTTTATATTCTTATGGCGACAGAATGACTGGGGGCTGTATAAAAGAAGAAATGAATCGCTGCTTATAGAATTATCAAAAAGAGATTGCGTAGAGAAGGTACTCCATATTGAGCCAATTACCCCGAAAAGGTTCATAAACCTCTTCATAAAATGGTTAAAGACAAAAGATAGTAATTTAAAAAATGCTTATAAGCTTCACATAAAAAAGACCATTTCTCTCTTACCTGTATCAGGAGATAATTGTGGAAAAATTTATGTTTACAGCTGGGTTTATTTTGCCAGTTATCTTTTCAGTAAGCTGAATGTTATTTTAAAAAGGGTTCAAGGGGCGATTATAAACAAAAAGTTTTTCCAACCAGGGAAAAAAACTATTCTTGTTGCATATCCGCCTTCAGGGTACATATTAGGAGTAATATCCTCTATAAAACACGATATTTTAATTGCAGATTTGGTTGATGATGTAATTGAGAGAATAGAAGACGAAACAAAAAGGGATACTTATTTATATGATTATAAGCACATTCTTCCAAGGTGTGATTTGATATTTTCCACTTCATCAGTAATTTCAGAAAAGTATAAAAATTGGGCCGGGCGTGAAATAGAGTTCTTGCCTAACGGGGTTGGTAAGGATGAATTCTCTGTAAATGCGGTTTGTAAATTTGTTAAAGACCAAAACCGCAAGAAGGTCGGTTATGTTGGAAATCTTCGTAATACTATAGACATGGACTTACTGGAACATCTTGTAGCATCTTTTCCACAAGCCGATTTCTTACTTATTGGTTTTGCAATACCGGAAATATTAAATAAAATCGATGTAATTATAAAAAAGTATAACAATTGTTATTATCTTGGAGAATGTATTTATACCGATGTGCCACACTATTTGTCAAGTTTTGACGTTCTCATAAATATTAAAAAAGCAAACAAAATGACCCGGGGCAATGACTCCCTGAAGATTTATGAGTATTTATTAACCGGCAAACCTATCGTATCTACCCCTGTTTCACCCGCTAACCGGTTAGAGGATATCATTTATGTTGCATCAGACAAATTAACATTTGCAGAATTTTTAAGAACGGCTTTAGAAGAAAATAACCCTGAAATGAAAAATAAGAGGATACAGGCAGCATTGGAAAATACATGGGACAAGAAGGTTGACATCATCCTTTCGAGGATTGCACAATACTTATAAAAACTCTTATATTAATTGAACCATGAAAATTGCCTTTCTTGTTAACCGTTTTCCCGTTTTATCACAAACCTTTATTTTAAATCAAATTACAGGGTTAATAGACCGGGGCCATGAGGTCCACATTTTTAGCAACTCCTCAGGAGATACATTAGAAACACATGAAGACGTAAAAAAGTATAACCTCTTAAAGTATACATATTTTTATTCACAACCTTTTCCCTTAAATAAGGCTTCAGGGTGGGGTCCTATAATAAAATATTGCTATAGGAGACCAAAGGCTATACATAAGGTATTGAGTTTATGGAGGCGTGAAAAAAGGGAATTTGGAAGGACATTTAGAGCAGCAATTACATTTCTGAATAAAGGTCCATACGATATTATTCACTGTCACTTTGGACCTAACGGTGTCCTGGCTGTTTCATTAAAAAGTATTGGCGCTATCGAAGGAAAGATTATTACAGCGTTTCATGGTTATGATATCTCCAGCTATATTATAAAACATGGCAATGATGCATACAAAAATCTGTTCATAGAAGGAGATTTATTCCTTCCGGTCAGTGAGCGATGGAAAAATAAATTAATTCAACTGGGGTGTGATAAAAGAAAGATAATAGTACACCGAATGGGTATCGATACGAATGAATTTATTTCTTCACGAAATGAACAGAAAAATAATGATAAAATCAGATTGTTGTCTATCGGGAGGCTTATTGAGAAGAAGGGGATGCGTTATTCAATCCTTGCAGTTGCAAAGCTGCTTAAGAAATATCCGGATATAGAATATAACATTGTAGGAGATGGTCCATTAAAAAATAGTTTGGAAAATTTGATAGAAGAGTTACGCAGCCAAAATAACATCAAATTGATTGGCTGGAAAAGACAGTCCGAAGTCATCACGTTATTGAAAAATTCGGATATATTTATTGCCCCTAGCGTTACCGGTAAGGATGGGGATCTTGAAGGGATTCCTGTCGTATTGATGGAGTCCCTTGCTACGTGCCTGCCGGTTATTAGTACACGGCACAGCGGAATACCAGAATTAATTGAGGATGGGAAATCGGGCTTTCTTGTCCCTGAAGGGGATAGTGATGCAGTGGCAGAGAAACTTGAATTTCTCATTAACCACCGGGAAAAATGGCAAGAAATAGGAGGAACAGGTCGTGAGCACGTAGAGAAGTACTATAATATCGGGACGTTGAACGATGAACTCATAGAGATATATTGTCAACTCTTAAAAAAACAGAATAGTTAGATGCCAAAAATCATTAAAAATCCCAGAAAAGTATTTCATGTTTTAAAGTACAGAATATTAAAGAAGGTAGGGCACCGGGAATTTAAACGCTTCATCGTGCTCGCTAGATCGCGGACGGGTTCGAACATGCTTATTTCATTTTTGAATCATCACCCTAATATATACGCCCGGGGCGAGATATTCAGGAGACTGAACGGAAGAGACTACAAGGATATTCTTGATTCATCCTTTTCTAAACAGCCATATTATATAAAGGCTACGGGTTTTAAGATCTTCTACGGCCATCCGCTGGATAATAAATCCTGCGGTATCTGGAACGATCTGGAAAATATGCAAGGACTTTACGTGATTCATCTGAAGAGGAGGAATATCCTGCGTACCATTATTTCGAGAAAATTAGCTAATACTTACGGTTTCTGGGCAAAAACTAATTCCGGCAGTTATGATACACAAAAAAAGAAGTCTATACACTTTTCCATAGATGAATTAGAGAAAGGTTTTAAACGAACAAGGGCACTGGAAGACGGTGGAGACAAGAAATTTAGTAATCATCCACGCATGAATGTTTATTATGAGGATCTGGTGAATGATCCCGAACATGAGTTCAGAAGAATTATAGATTTTTTGGGTCTTAAATATGCACGGCCAAAAACAACCTTGAGGAAACAGAACCCTGAAAAGGCTAGTGACTTAGTGGCAAATTATGAGGAGTTAAAGGCTGCTTTTGACGGAACAGAGTGGCGAGTTTTCTTTGAAGATTAAACTAACGGGTGGTGGATTCACCTAGATTTAATGTTTAGGAAATTCAGAATTTCAAAGTTGGTTCAATCGTCCACGATTGAACCGAAACGTTTAGCATGCTTCATATGCCCGGAGTAAAACAAAACGTACAGGTCAATACTAAACGTATGGTTCAATCTACAAGATTGAACCAACCTTAGTCCGTTGCCAAAGGCAGCCTAACTTGAC
>CAZPUD010000271.1:0-5613 GCA_964589115.1 uncultured candidatus Brocadiaceae bacterium
CGTATATAAAACATGCTAAACGTTTCGGTTCAATCGTGGACGATTGAACCAACTTGGAAGTTTGGAGCATTAAGTTTTTTGTCATTTGAAATTGTTTCGTATTTCGATATTCGAATTTCGAATTTGGTTGCGGCCAAAGGCCGCGCTAGGCAATCTGTGGTTTCTCTTTTTTGAAATTTGGTAATTTGAATTTGCTTCGTATTTCGTGCTTCGTATTTCGGATTTCCTTTTTAGGTTTTTCCTTTGCGTCCTTTGCGCCTTTGCGGTGATTTGTTTCGTATTTCAATATTCGGATTTCGAATTTAGCCCGGGCAATGTCTACCTTCACATTACTTCAACTCTACCGGCATAATGACATTCAATTGTTCATGGCCTGTCCTGAACAGTGCCGCGCCTTCACTATCTCCAAATTCTATAGTAACTGTATCATTGCCAGAAACCTTTAAAATATCTAAGACGTAGTCAGGGTTAAAACTTATCTCAAAATCCGGTCCATCATAATTGGCAATAATCTCCAGTTCTGTCTCTCCAACATCAGCGGTTTTTGATACCAGTACCAGTTTTCCTTTCTTGAGAAGGAATTTAACCACCCGGTATCCTTCGCTCGTCATAAATGATGCCATTCTCACGGCGGATAATAGCTCATTTCTGTTTACCTCTACCCTTTTGTCGTTCCCCTTTGGTATTACATCTTCGTACCTCGGGTATTGTCCATCTATTAACTGCGATATAATTTCACCTCTTTCACCAGCAAAACGTATCTGCGATTCACCAATTCCAACCTTTAGAATACCTTTGCATTCAGCGGCAAAACGCTGTAAAAAAGTTAAGCACTTTACCGTGACTATTCCATCTATTGAGACCGGGTTCTGAGCTGTCTGTGTGTTATTGGACTCGGACGGGTTACTTATCTTGCGCTTCACGGTAGATAACCTATTTCCATCCGCTGCCACCATGATAATGTCATCTCCCGTGATCCTCACCAGGACGCCGCACAAGGGGCTTCTTGCCTTTATTGTTGAAACCGCATGTATAACCTTTCCTACCATATCACTGATAATTTCGCCGTCAATCTCAACCAGGCCTTTCATATCAGTTGGATTTATTTCGGGAAACTGTCCAAAATCCTCACCGATTATCTTGAAGTACCCGCCCTTTGATCTTATGGTACAGTTACTTCCCTCTATTGACATCGATATTTCTTCATTACCTGCCCATTCCCTGAAGATGTTATTAGCCCGGTTGGCCGGTAAGACAATACCGCCCTCTGCTTCCGTACATTCCTTTACCGGCAGTACATATTTAACTAGCACCTCTAAATCCGTTGCCGTTATTTCAGCGTTTTTATCCCGAACTAACAACCTTACCCCCTGCAGTACCTGTTTCATTGCTGAAGACGGTACTATGCTGGATACCAGATTAAAACTTCTGTATAAATCACTTCCAACAAAATTTATATTCATAATATTATTCCTAATCTTACTAAACTTGACTTCTTAAAACTTAGCCAGACGAACATACAAACAAAAAAATTTAACCACGAAGGATACGAAGGGCACGAAGAGAAAAATTGTAGCAATTCGGTTCACCGCAAAGGCGCAAAGGACGCAAAGACTTAAAGACTTAAAGACTTAAAGACTGTTAAAACCCTCTTTCTCACATCTTTCAAAATTCTATAGCTTATCTTCCTCTTTTGTCGTTTTAAGTCTTTGCGTCCTTTGCGCCTTTGCGGTGTGGTATTACCACAAAATTAATCACAAAGGCGCAAAGTACGCAAAGACTTAAAGATTGTTGACAATTCTCTTTATCCCATCTTTCAAAAGTGGAACATTAAAATTAATCAATATCCCCAATTTCAAAGCTGCCAGCCTCAAATATGTCAAAAGTTGTGCTTCGTGGATTGGCTCTATTTCATCAACAGCCTTTAATTCCAGGATTACTAATCCTCCAACAACAATATCCAACCTGTATCCGCAGTCTAATTTTACACCTTTATAAGATACTGCAAGTGGTTTCTGTCGTTCAAAAGTAAGTCCACGGATAGAAAACTCCCGACACAGACATTCTTCATAAGCTGATTCCAACAATCCTGGTCCAAGATGGCTATGTACCTCGATTGCTGCTCCCAAAATCTCATTCGATAGCTTATCTTCCTCTTTCATCATTATTAATTTTTCTTTGCGTCCTTTGCGCCTTTGCGGTGAATATTCCGTCCAACCTACCTGGTTATTTCTGCAATTCACTTTCAAGCTTTTGCAGTATGAGAAGCAGGTTTTTATCCTTTTTTGATATTTTTGTTATTTTCTCGTCAGCGTGAATTACTGTAGAGTGATCCCTGCCGCCTATATACCCTCCGATTTCCATCAATGACATATTTGTCAGCTTTCTTGAAAGGTACATTGCTATTTGCCGTGGTAATGCCAGGCTCCTCGTTCTGCACTTTGACTGTAGCTGCGATACACTGACGTTAAATCTATTTGAGACAGCTTCCAGTACCGCTTCAATGCTTACCGATTTTTTATTTCCTGAAACCTCCCGAACGACCTTTTTTACAAGGTCTAATACAATAGAATTCTTCGTCATCTTTGCTTCCCTGCTCAGTCTTGCTATAGCGCCTTCCAGCTCACGGATATTACCCGACATCTTTTCTGCAAGATACGAGGCCGATTCGTGGGAGAGATTGATTCCCCAGAGGAGCGCCTTTTTCTCTATAATCGCAATACGGGTTTCTATTGTAGGGGTATCTATGCCGCAGAGAAGACCCCACTTGAACCGCGAAACGAGCCTGTCCTCAAGAGAATGTATGGATTCCGGGGGGCAGTCACTTGTGATGACGATCTGTTTCTTGGCGTTATAAAGAGTATTAAAGGTATGGAAGAACTCTTCCCTGCTTCCCTGTGAATTCTCAAAGAACTGTATATCATCTATTAAAAGGGCATCCACGTTCCTGTAGAGCCTCCTGAATGCATCCCAGCTATTCGTACGTATCGTGGAAATATAATGATTTACAAAGCGTTCACAAGACAGATAAAGTGTGTTCATTGTACGTTTGGACTGCAGTACATTATTTATAGCATGGAGGAGATGCGTCTTTCCCAGGCCTGATGCACCGTGGATAAACAGGGGATTATATGCATGTCCGGGTGACTCGGAAACGGCTATGGCTGCCGCATGGGCCAGTCTGTTGCAAGGTCCTACAATAAAATTCTCAAAGCTGTAATACTTATTAAAAGGTATTGTATTTTGTTCTTCAAAGAGATTTTCATTCGTATAAGGAATAGCGTCTATAGCAGGAGAAGTTAATGGCTGGTCACAAATTTCACTCTCAGTGGAAAAAATCACTTCCCGGGAAGAATTTAATATCTTGTAGACAACACTTGAAAAAATATCCGTGTAGTTGCTGACAAGCCACTCCCTGATGAAGTTATTTGGTGCAATAAATGTAATACTGTTATCGGTAATGGAAAAGATTTTAAGACCGGAAAACCACATATCATATTGCTGGGCAGTGACTATTTTCTTAATCTCGGATAATACGCATCTTGTAATAAAATTCTTTTCACCTTCAGAAATATTTGGCTTTTGAAGAGAAGTATTAAGTACCATATTAGATTGTTCGGTGTTGTTTGGCATTTTTGGCAAATAAGCAGGAATAAATTTGAATATCGAAATTCAGTAATAGTTCACCGCAAAGGCGCAAATAACGCAAAGGTATTATTTTTAGAAGTAGATGCTGGAAATTTCTCAAAAACCTTATAATTTTGTTATTGGGGACACCTCTTCTGTAAAGGTTCTTCTTTTTTAAGTTTTTTCTTTGCGTTCTTTGCGCCTTTGCGGTGAGCTGAATTATGCGGATTCGGAATAATACCAAGAGGTGAATAAGAAGTCAAATTAAAAATATATATCTGTGTGTTTTTGTTAAGTGGTTGTGAATTCATGGTTTATGTGAAATATTGATCTTCCGTTCCGATTATAGGTTGGGTTTAAGAGAAGCAAAACCCAACGTTAGTATTTGTATATTTTTGAAACGTTGGGTTTCGTTCCTTAACTCCAACATACCAAAAATGTATGTAACTTCAAACCAACTTATGTAGTGGCAAGGCGTGCATTGCTGCTATATTACTAAAAACCGTCAAAGGCCTAATTTAATGCATAGGAAATTCAAAGTTTTTCATTATGTTCTTTACCCACCCCTAAATCCCCTCCCAAGAGGGGACTTTTTGATTCCCCTCTTGGGAGGGGTTAGGGGTGGGTAAAAAGAAAAGCCGTTGGGTTTTTGTCTTTTAAAATCCAACCTAATTTATAGTACAAATTTGTACTACGCACGTATCAATTGCCAGATTTGAATTATTAATGATAAATAATTTTTATTTTGGGACGTTAAATTTTTTATTTTTTTGTTGACGGGGAATTATTTGCGTGTTATATTTCCCCAGACCAATAATAGCCTTTTAGCACATATCTATACCAGTTTCTACGTAAATCATAATATTCATCTAACACACATATTTAAAGAAAGGAGGTAATTATCGGAAAAACATACTTGGTTCTCCTGTAAGGGCTGCCGTAGTCGTAAGTAATTTTAGGCTTTGTGTGTACGTATTCTTTACACATATATCTTGTGTTTCTATGTTCAGCGGTCCGCACAGTAAATCAACAATTAGTTTTTCCCATCTCTCGTTTTGGTGTTTTCATAATGAAAATGAGTGAAGAGAGGTGAAAGGGGTCAAAGTTGATTGGGAGATCAAAAAAATATTCTTGAAGTTGGAGGTTTTAAAGAATAGAGAAAAAATTTAATTAAATCAGTGCTTTTGACTTAGTTTTTGACGGTCTTAACAGAAAAAAGGAGAATTGACGGGTATGAAAAGACCAAAAACGAGTAGTAAAAGAATGACATGGCTCAGTGCAGCCAGTGTGTTTTTGTTTGCTTTAGTATTTGCGTTGTTTGCAGCAGCGAACGCAAATGCAGCAACGGGAAGTTTTGACAGGGACTATTATTTGCCTGAATTAGGCTCGAATGATTATGACCGAGCATGGATTACAGTAACGGATTCTGCCGGGAATACGACGAATAGCCCTGATACAATTGAGGTAACCATTAACGCCAAGGGTACGTCAAATGCAGCTAGTTTTATTTTAAAAGAGACAGGCGGAACAACTACCGTCTTTACAAACACCGGGAATACGCAAAATGCGATTTACCCAATTGGATCTACCACAGGATATGTAGAGGATTTTAATCAAGGTTCTCATAACTATCCAGCATTAGGTACAAGCATTATAGGTCTTAATTTAAGGGAATTGACGAGCAATACAGGTGGTGATGCTTCAACAAGTACAGATGGTAATCTTACCGTATCGTCGGGTAATACCCTGGAATTGCTATATGGCGGTTCTACGTTGGATACAGCAGTTATAAAAACGAATAGTGGTTCTATAAGTTTTACACCAAGTTCTATATCTGCTGTAACTACTGATTCTTTGAGTAGTGTGAATGTAATTATAAACGTCAATGATCCGGATGAAAACCTTAATCCAACAGCAAAAGATGTTATTGGGTTTGCTGATGGGTCAGCGCTGTTGTCGGGTAGTCCAGGTACAGGTACATCCAGG
>CAZPUD010000272.1:0-5605 GCA_964589115.1 uncultured candidatus Brocadiaceae bacterium
ATTCGAAATCCTAATATTGAAATTCGAAACAAATCCTAAATTCTAATGTTTGAATGACCAAAACACACATGAACCACAAATTACACAGGACTAGGTAAACACGGGGGGACGAGAGACGATAGACGAGGGACGATGGATGAAGGACGACAGATGCCCTCGTCCATCGTCTCTCATCTATCATATTTTTTCCATTAGAAAAATCCTTTCTATCATCTGTGCCATCTGTGAAATCTGTGGTTTCAAGTTCTTATTTGAATTTTGATCATTTGAATTTGGGTAAAGGAAGCGGGCAGTATGGCAGGATTTACAGACAGGGTGCTGAATAATTGCACAAATCGAATATGGAAAGAGAGGTCAGGCTTAGTTTTGATCCTTTTGGTAATGTCAGCCTTATTACTGAGAAGGATCTGGGATCCCACTATCAGTGGATATGCGGATGCAGAGCGGCATTTAATGGATGGGGTATTTATACTTGACTTCCTCCGCGAAATGCCAATAAACAGGATTAACGAGTTTACGACCAATTATTATGCTAAGTATCCGGCTATAAGTATTGGTTACCATCCACCTCTCTTCCCGCTCATTGAAGCGTTATTCAATGCTATATTTGGCATCAACATCTGGAGCAGCCGGTTGGCTATATTACCCTTTGCAATACTCGGAGTAAGTGCCTGGTTTAAACTTATACAACGTATCTTTAATACTAACACTGCCTTCTGGGCATCAATGTTACTAGTAACTACACCTTTTGTGGCTCAATGGGGTTGGTACACAATGGCCGAGATTCCGGTGTTATCTATGGCCATGTTTACTGCTTACGTATTTTATCGTTTTGCAGAAACCAGGAAGCCCATGTATCTATATGCGACAGCAATCGTTTTTTGCCTTACCGTCTGGACTAAACAAACAGCAGTTTTCATTATACTCTGGTTTATGTTATATCTCGCAGTTAAAAGGCAATTCCTGTACTTTATCAAACGTAAAGAGGCATGGATTGCTGCCGTGATTATTATACTTTTGCTCACACCTCTGGCCTTAATTACACTCTGGCTTGGAGATCAAAATATAGCACAGTCCATTGCACCGGTAAAATATTCAAAATTATCATGGGATAACATAAAAATTTACCCTTTTTTAGTTGTAGATAATCATATAAGCTGGCCGGTAGTAGTTCTTTGCAGCATCGGTTCCGGATGGACAATCTGGAAACGTGATAGTCGCTGTACCTATTTTATCCTTTTAATTATGTGTGTGTATCTTTTTTTTACGTTCTTAAATGCCAAAGATGAGCGATATACAATTTTTTGGATACCGGCATTTTGCTTATTTGCAGCCTTACCGGTATTATACTTTCAAAAACATAAAGTATATTGCACTGCTAATATGATTGTTCTGTTGGCCATTGTAATCTATCAAATATTACTTATTTATAAGCAGCCGCCATTGTATATTACAGGATATGATGAGGCCGTTCGGTATATACTCCGGGAAAACAAAACATCTACTGTCTTCTTTGATGGTCGCCATAAGAATTACTTTATTTATCTTATGCGTGCTTTAAATAATAAAAAATCCATATTCGTACTGCGGGGAGATAAACTTCTTACTTCTTCGTCGATTACACCGGGGCACTGGCTTAAGACGCATGCCCATTCATCAGAAGATATTGAAAAGATTTTTGATAACTACGGTATAGTATATATAGTGGTGGAGAAAGAGGATTGGACAGGTATTAAAATTCACCAGGAATTACGGTCATTCCTTGATTCAGGTCCGTTTAAATTAGTAAAAGAAATTCCAATTAATACCAATCGGTGGCAACCGCAAACATTAAGAATATACGAGTATTTAAATGCAATGCCTATGGCAGCGGATTATTTAAAATTAGACCTGCCAAGTATCGGAAAAGTATTACATGTACCTATCAAAAACCCTCAAGCTTCTGATCAGCCATGAGAGGTCAGGTCTCACATCTGTTGCCCTTTGTACCCTGGTTACCCCCAGGCATGTATTCAATAGCGTCCTGACCACGCTGTTATCACTTAACCGTACTACGCACCGGTTTTAAAAATGTCAAGCCTTTTTAATATATTTTGCTGTATTCTGTTTTGTATTGATATAATCCTATGAATTTGATATATTCGAACACTATGACCAAGAAGCAAAGAGAAGATATTGCAAAGTTTTTATACGACATGGTCAAACTTACTTATACCGGTTTTATCGTTGGTGGTATAATATCACCAAAAGGACTTAATACATTTCACATTATTTTAGGAATAAGCATATCTATCTCATTCTTTATTGCTGCATACTGGTTAGTAGAAAGGAGTAAAGTAGCATGGATTCTTTAAGCATATTTTTGATTCTCATTCTTGCCAGTATCTGGATTGGACTTGGAATACTGTATTACCAGGAATATAAGAGTAAACATACTCATTGATTAGGTCTATTTTCTTGAAAGAAATATTTGTACTCTCTATTCTTTTTGTCATTTCTCCAAAATAACCCTTCAATGAAAAAACCTAAGGGTAGGCCGTTGGAGTTTCAGCTTTTTGCTTGTCCAAGCTAACCCTTTTATGTATTTATAATAGAGGTCAATCCTTTAATTCCTTGATAAGTTTATTTCTCCTTAGATAAACATATTTCTCAAAAGTCCGCATTATGATAAAATTAGACTCAATATAAGATATAAATTGAAATCTACATTTGTAACAAAGGAAAAACTAAAATGGGAACGGCGACAGAAAAAAATGTACAGAGAAAACACTTATAGCCCTGCCAAAAGACGGATATAAACACGAACTAGTTGATGGAGAAGTTATTATGGTACCAGCAGGAATGGAACATGAAAATATCGTAATAAAACTTTCCACCGCACTAGAAAAATTTGTTTCAGAACACAAACTTGGAAGTGTTTTAGGTTCAAATGCAGGCTATTGGATGAAGTAAGGTTTTTCCTTACCTATTACCGAATTATTCATCGAATTCCCCTGAGTTTGTTCCAAATAAGGGTCTAGGTTACAAATCTGAATTTGCATTGAATATAGAAGAGGTGGTATACCCATGAAAAAGATGTTTTTTGCCGTATTCTTTCTCTTTTTTGTAGGAAGTCCATCTTATGCAATTGACCTCACAGGGAGATGGGAAGGAGTCTTGTCAATAAGCTCAAGCTCTTCCGGGATTGTTGTTATGGATTTAGAACAAGAGGGTAAAAGGGTGGAAGGTACATTGTTTTTTTCGATTGATGGTGAAGACGACCAATCTGGCAGGATACTTGGAACGGTCAGGAAAAATACCTTTAAATTTTCCATAATAATAAGTTTACCCAAATGTCCCAGTAGCTATAGAGGAAGAGCAAAAATAGCTGCCAGTGAAAATCTTATGGATTTTACTTTTAAAGGGAGAGATTGCGACGGGAAGCAAAGAGGAGAAGGGTCAGTTGAACTTCTGGATCAGAGACGAAAAAGAAGGTTTTTCATTTACTAGTACATGGTCAACATCATTGTTAATAATAGATTATATGGTATCTGTCATTGCGAGGGCGTCTTTCCCCGAAGCAATCCTTTTTGAAGTACCCAGGAGATTGCTTCGGAAAAGATCCTCGCAATGACATGCTATGCCTCTTTTGGATATTCCCATACCGTTACAAATAAATTGACTGTGTACTAGACATGGCTTATCAGTTCCTCCTTCATATACACTTTGTACAGCCGGCTGTAAATACCACCCAGCCGCAGCAGTTCCTCGTGGTTCCCTTCCTCAATCTTTTCACCTTTGTTTAATACGATGATCTTGTCACAATGGAGGATGGTAGATAAGCGGTGGGCAATAAATATCGATGTCCTTTCCTGAGTTATCTTATAAATAGCATTCTGGATTAAAACCTCCGAGATAGGATCCATACTTGAAGTTGCCTCATCCAGGATTATTACACGGGGGTCGTAGATAATAATCCTCGACAGGGAAATAAATTGGCGTTCCCCTACGGAAAGATTTGCCCCCCGCTCGGAGATTTTCATGTCCAGTCCGCCCGGCGTCCTGTGTATAAAGGGTGCTAAACCAAGTTCATCGATAATCCCCAGGATTTTTGAATCCGGTATGGGATTAAACAGTGTAATGTTATCACGCAGCGTACCTGAGAATAAAAAGATGTCCTGACTAACTAACCCTACAACATAGCGCAGACCGGTCTTCTCCATCTTTCGTATATCATAATCATCCATAAAGATTGTACCTTTCTGCACCTCATAAAGCCGTGTGAGTACATTTGCAATGGATGTTTTTCCGCTGCCGGTTACCCCGACAAGGGCAACGGACTGACCCGGCTCTATCTGGAATGAAATATCTTTTAATACATAGTTGTCATCATTGTAAGCGAACCACACATTTTCAAATTTTATTGCTCCCTTAAAGTCCTTTTTAGGTATCTCTCTCATTGGATGCGGTATGATGTAGTCTGACTCAGCAGGTTCTCTCATAAGGCCAAATACCCGTTCTGACGATGCCATGGCACCCTGAAAAATATTGTATTTTTCCACGATGTCTCTGATCGGTTCAAATAAATCATGAATGTATGCCAGGAACGCCACCAGAACACCGAGTGTTAGAAAACCATGCATATATCTTGCGGCACCATACCAGAGAACCAGGCCAACTGCCAAAGCGCTTACCATATTCACCGCCGGCTGGAATACAGCAAAATAACGAATATACCTGACCTGCTCATCCAGATAGTCTTTATTAATTTCGTTAAACTTATCATAATTTTTCTTCTCACGGTTAAAGAGTTGAATAACCCTCATTCCGGTGATGTTCTCGTTTAGATAGGCATTGACGCGCGCCAGCTTACGCCGTATCTCACGAAATGAATTTTTCATACGGGCACCAAAAAAGAGAGTAATCGCTATAATAAGCGGGAAAACGGAAATTATGATGACCGCAAGTCTCGCATTCAGCATAAACATGGCTACGAAGATGCCGATGATGATGAATATGTCTCCAATCACAACAATAACCCCGGCCGAAAAGAGCTCACCAATGGCTGCAATATCGTTTGTGAGACGCGTAACAACCCGGCCGACAGGGTTTTTATCGAAAAAAGAAATAGGTAGTGATTGGACGTGATTGAAAAGATCCATGCGCATGTCCAGCATCACTTTTTGCCCTATAGCCTGGATGTTATAGCTCTGGACTATCACTAATATGAACCGTAATGTCTGGATTCCAAATAAGGCCAGTGCTATTTTATATACAAGTAACTTATCACCCTTATTAATACCATGGTCAATTGCATATCCGAAGAGGTAGGGGCCTAAAAGAAACAGGACTGTAGTAATCATTACCATGAGAACAGACAATAGGCCGGATATCTTATATCGCAGGATATAAGATAATAGCTTTTTAACTACAGTACTGTCGTACAGCTTGCCGGGTAAAATGTCTTCACGAAAAAATTCTTCTTTTTCCATATTTGATTTATAATATTGTAGGGGCAGGTTTCAAACCTGCCCCTGCGTGGTATGTAATAAATTGTTATTGTTATGGTTGGTTCAATCTTGTAGATTGAACCATTCGTTTAGCATTGGTCTGTACGTTTTGGTTT
>CAZPUD010000273.1:0-5597 GCA_964589115.1 uncultured candidatus Brocadiaceae bacterium
TATCAATTTATATCTTTATACTGGCGATATTTGTTGGATTCGAGGTAATTACAAAAGTACCGCCACTACTGCATACCCCTCTCATGTCCGGTACAAATGCAATATCCGGTATAACTATTATTGGTGCACTTATCAGCGCAGGTGCCGGATACTCAAGAATTAGTACTATTTTGGGTCTTATTGCTGTTATCTTTGCTACGATCAATGTTGTAGGTGGTTTCATGGTTACAGACCAGATGTTAAAAATGTTTAAAAGAGAAAAGAAGAAAGACTAACATGCTTACAATGAAGACTATTACTACACTTGCATATCTCCTGTCCTCGGTACTGTTTATCATTGGTATTAGAAACCTTAGTTCACCAAAAACTGCACGCCGCGGCAACTTCCTTGCTATGGTCTCAATGCTTATTGCCATTGCAGTAACCCTTCTTGATAAAAAGATTCTTGATTTTTCTTATATTATTGCGGGGATTGCTATTGGAAGTGCAATTGGCATTATTATGGCCAAACAAACAAAAATAACTGCTATGCCGCAGATGGTAGCACTCTTCAACGGGCTTGGTGGAGGATCATCAGCCACTGTTGCACTTTCAGAATATTACCGCCTTACGGGTGAACAGCGAATTGATGTTCTTATCTCAATTCTGCTTAGTCTGTTTATTGGTGCCCTGACATTTACCGGCAGTCTTATGGCGTTTGGTAAATTACAAAATATCTTTAAGTCTGTTACTGTAACTTTCAAGATACAGTATATCATTAATTTGTTACTCCTCATCTCTTATCCGGTATTTGGTGTTATGGTAGTAATAGATCCAGCCAATACTATAAATATATTAACCATTCTTGCAATCGCCTCTGTACTGGGTATATTATTTGTGCTCCCGATAGGTGGTGCTGACATGCCGGTAGTTATCTCTCTCCTTAATTCATGTTCCGGTTTAGCTGCGGCAGCTACAGGTTTTACCCTTTCTAACTACATCCTCATTACAAGCGGTGCGCTTGTAGGTGCTTCAGGTATTATTTTAACCCATCTTATGTGTAAGGCAATGAACAGGTCACTTCTGAACGTCGTTTTGGGTGCTACCGGAAGCGCCATCTCGCAGGCAACCGCGAAATATGAAAAACGCAGGGTTACGGAATATACCGCAGAAGATGCACTCATGGTACTTGAGAGTGCTCAATCAATTATTATTGTACCCGGCTACGGACTTGCCGTATCCCATGCCCAGTATGTCCTGCATGATCTGGCAAAAGCCTTAGTTGATAAAGGGACCCGTGTCCGCTATGCAATCCATCCTGTTGCAGGACGTATGCCCGGCCATATGAATGTTATACTGGCAGAGGCAAATGTGCCATATGATCTCCTTTTCGACCTGGAGAGCATTAATGATGACTTTCAAAACACTGATGCAGTACTGGTTGTTGGTGCAAATGATGTTATTAACCCGGCGGCAAGGACGGACAAAAATAGTCCCCTCTATGGTATGCCTATCCTTAATGTTGACAAAGCAAGGGCAGTTATAATTTGTAAGAGAAGTTTAAGCCCCGGTTTCTCAGGAATGGATAATGAGTTATTTTACAATCAAAAGACAATGATGATCTTCGGCGATGCTAAAGATACTATCACTACAATGGTAAGATTACTAAAATCTTAATTTCTGTTGCTAGAAACATAATTTTGGTTCATTTATAAAAATGAAGACGTGTTTTTATTAGTGGACGTTTACAAAAGTCCGGTTTTTTTGGTATGAGAAGGAGTTTTAACAAACATGCGGAAAAAACTATCACTTGGAATATTACTTGGAGTGATTTTGCTGTTTAATAGCGGATGTGTAGCTCTTCTTATAGGCGGTGGTGCCGGTGCCGGAACTGTCGCATATTTAAAAGGTGAATTAAAATCGGTTGTAGAAGCATCGCTGGAAAAAACCTATCAAGCATCACAGGATGCCTTAGGAGACTTAGAGTTTCCTGTAACCGGCAGACAAAAAGATGCTTTTTCAGCAGAGCTGACGGCGCGTGGAGGAAACGACAAAAAGATCGAGATTGATCTTAAAAAGTTATCAGATAAAATGACTGAAATAAAGATACGTGTCGGCATTTTTGGTGACGAATCACTTTCTCAACTCATTTTGGAAAGAATAATGAAGCATATTTAAAATCTTAAATTAGGCTGCCTTTGGCAGCGACTAAGGTTGGTTCAATCTTGTAGATTGAACCATTAGTTTAGCATAGGCCTGTACGTTTTGGTTTATTCCGGGCATATGAGACATGCTAAACGTTTCGGTTCAATCGTGGACGATTGAACCAACTCTGAAACTTTGAAATTCCTTAGCATTAAATTAGGTATTGCGGCAGTTTTTTTATAACACTTACGTAGGGTAGAACCTTGTGTTCGCCCTTGTACCGTGCAATTCAAAATATTTATATTTGTTTCCCCCTTTTGGCCAAACACAAGGTTCGCCCCCACAACAAACATTGAAATTCCTATACCATTAAAGCTCTAATATTATGTCACTCGGTGTATCGTGACACACTTCTGCACTGACACACCCTCGTGTCAAGTCTCATATCTCACGTTTATCATAAATAAATCTGCAATGTTAAGACCTTCATTAAGAACCGACAATCATCCTTCTTTCACTTATTCTCTCTCATTATTTTGTGGAAAAACCCTGTTCATAAAAATATTTTCATTATTTATCTCATTAAGTGGTATACATTTTGATAAGTTATTTTCCATATTATAAACTTATACAAACCTAAAATATGCTATGAATTATGTACTAAAATTATTTTACATGTAACGATCATATTTATCATTAATCAACCTCTATACACTTTTAACTTCATTATCAATTTGAACCTGCATCTTTAATCATTCCATAATTTTTTAAAGGAGGCTACCCCATGATGAAGAGGAATAAACCGCTTATCATATTATCCGGAATTTTAATTGGAATCACTTTATTATCGAGTTATGGATGTAGGGCATACCAGGTAGGCGGCGGTGCTGCTGCCGGTGCGGCTACCTATATGACGGGCAAATTAAGATCGATAGAAAGGGCACCACTTGATAGAACCTGGCAGGCGGCACAGAATGCCGTAGAGGACTTAGGTTTCGATATAACCAGCAAAGAGAAAACAACCGTCTCCTCAAGTTTTACGGCACGGGGTGCAAATAAGAAGCAGATTAGTGCTAATCTCCAGAAAATATCGGAAGTGCTAACTGAAGTTATTGTAAAAGTCGGATGGTTTGGTGACGAATCAATTGCCACGTTATTCTTAGGAAGATTAAAAGAAAACCTAGGTGTAGAAACAGGTGTTGCTGCTGAAGAAACGGCAATTTTTGTAAAGGGGGACTTAAAATCAGTAATACATGCTCCGCTTGATAGTGCCTGGGAAGCAACACAAAAAGCTGTGGAGGAATTGAAACTTCCTATCACAAATCAGCAAAAAGATGCCTTTTCAGGCAATCTTACCTCAGTTACTGCAAACAATGAAGTTATTGCCATAACCCTTCAAAAATCTATAAAAGACCTAACTGAAACTACAATTCGTGTCGGGTCTTTTGGTGATCTACCACTATCACGGATTATTTTTGAGACACTGAAAGAAAACCTTGGGGAAGTCCGTGCAACCCCCCCGGGTTTAGCTATATATGTATTAGGTGAATTGAAATCTGTTGAAAAAGCTACATTAAACAGGGTATGGGATGCAGCACAAAAGGCATTAGAAGAATTAAAGCTTCCTATAACAAGCAGACAAAAAGAAGATACGGTAGCCAACCTTATAGCCCGGGGTGAGAATGATGTAAAAATCAGGGTAAACCTCCTGAAGCAGACGGAAGATTTAACCGAAGTAAGGATCCGTATTGGTGACACCGGAGATGAAATGCTTTCACGAAGCATCTTAGAGAAAATAAAACAGAATCTGGGTACGGTTAGCGAAGTTAGAGATGAAAAAACGGCATACCAGACAAATGGTAATGGTGAAATAAAATCAACGGTAGAAGCACCAATTGATGAAACATGGGAGGTAGTACAGAATACCTTAGAGGAACTGGAACTTCCTGTAACGAGTGAACAAAGAGGAGATGGTTCCGCTACACTTATTGCACGGGACGAGAATGATGAACAGATCGAAATTAGCCTTAAAGAGGAAACAGAAGACACAACTGAAGTAACAATAAATACAGAAGATGAATCAATTTCCCGGCAAATTCTTGCAAGGTTAGAAAAACAGCTATAATTTTACTAATAGTACTATGCCTTTTCGCAGACAGTGCTGCGAAAAGGAAACCCGAAATCCAAAGCACGAAATACAAAACAAATTCGAAAACACAAAATCTCAATGACAAAAACCTCGTTTCTAACATTTGAAAATTAAGATTTTGGATTTGTTTCGGATTTCGAATTTAGACACTTCGGCATATCGACAAAATTTTGGTAGCGTAGAAAAGGTGAAACTTGACACGATAGCCTCCTTTGATTACAAGGGGGTTACAACTGCAAGTTGGCTAAAGGTCTCCGTAATTTTAAATGACCAAAATTTTGTCGATATTGAGTTGTTAAGCGCCTAACAGGGTATTTTGTGAATTAAACTCCAATCTTTTTCACTCCCACCTTCACCTCTGTAAAAGTAAATCCCAACAAATCCGTTTATGTAAACACATTTTGGAATATAAAAACCATAAAACACTGATAAAAAATCTGATATGCGATATGGCGAATGGCCAAATAATTATTCTTGTGCCATGTTTTTATTGATTCCGTTTAAACAGTACCTAGAGTTGAAAATGGAAAATTTTGTAAAATCAAATTTACAAATATTATTAAATTTTCTATTATAGGTAATCTACCATTGAGACCATTTATGAAAGGAACCATGTTAATGATGCCAAAAAATTTGGTGTTTGTTATATTCCTTGAATTAATTCTCCTATTTACCTATGGTTGTTCTTCTTTCTCAAATGGGGGTGCCGCACCTGGAAGGGTATCCTATGTTTTAGGCGAATTAAGATCGGTGGAAGAGGCATCGCTTGAAAGGACATGGGAGGCAGCACAAAAGACTATGGAAGATTTAGAATTTATTATAACACGCAGACAGAAAGATGCCTTAACTGCTCATCTTATTGCACGCGGTGCAAATGACAAGAAGATTGAGATTAACCTTAAAAAGATATCAGATGGATTAACGAAGGTTATGATTCGTATCGGAGTCATTGGTGACGAATCACTTTCCCGACGGATCTTAGAGAAGTTAAAACACAACCTCGGTATATCCAGCGATACTGCTGCCGCCGAGACGGCTGCGTACAGTATGGGGGAGTTAAGATCATTTGAACAGACGTCACTTGAAAGAACCTGGCAGGCGGCACAAAAAGCAGTGGAAGATTTGGACTTCACGATAACCAGCAGACAAAAAGATCCCATTTCAGCATATCTTATCGCACGAGGATCAAATGATAAGAAGATTGAAGTGAACATTAAAAAGGTATCAGAAGACTTCACGGAAGTAAGAATCCGCATCGGAATACTTGGGGATGAAATGCTTTCACGGCAAGTATTGGAGAAACTGAAGAAAAACCTGTTCTTTT
>CAZPUD010000274.1:0-5528 GCA_964589115.1 uncultured candidatus Brocadiaceae bacterium
ATTTCGAATTTAGACACTTCGGCATATCGACAAAATTTTGTCGATATTGAGTCGCTAAGCGCCTATCTGAAAGCCCATATTCATGTAAGAAATTTATCCATTTGGTGGACTCGCTCCGATTAATCCACCCTGCTCACTTTCCCTCAGACATTTCTTCGTGATATCCTTCCTCCATATTAATCTGCCACAAATTATCTTTTGTCTTTATTCCTTTAACGACGTTATCAACGGCAACTATTGCTGACATCATGGAATGGTCCTGGTTGTTGTAACGATGCATTCCGTTCCTGCCAATAGGGAATATATTCTCAATCGTTTTCAGGTATTCGATTACTTCACATAAGTGTTCGTAACCGTTACTATACGAAGGATATGCCTTGGGCACTCTTAAAACGCAGCCGTCTTTTACCTCTTTTGCATCAATGAATTCGATCTTTTCAAGTTCTGTAACGCATAACTGAAGGAAATCGCTGTCAGACATACACCACAGTTCATCACCTTCATTGCAAAAATATTCTAATCCCAGCCAGATATCGCTTTCATGAGCAACCAAATATGGACTCCAGTTATTAAAAATCTGAATCCTGCCTAGTCTTACGTCTTTCTCCTGTACATATATCCAGTTATCCGGAATAATATCGTTAACTGTCCGATATTTTGTAGTATTTTTGACTTTTAGTTTCGATAATAAGATTCCTGCGATTATAAAATTTCTATAAGAAAGCTTTGAAGCAATATTTACTATGTTCTCGTGAGGCGAAGGCTGCATACGCGTTATCAAATCTTTTATCGGCATGGATGAAAAAAAGTAATCAGCCTCTTCATTGAATATCCTTCCTGTTATGGTATCTTTAACCCTTACACCTTTAACACGATTTGATTCGGTCATGATACCAATAACCTCATGATTTGTTTTAATTACACCTCCATTTTCGTTAATTAACTCCGCAACGGTTTCCCACATCTGACCGGGTCCAAATTTGGGATACAGAAAACTTTCAATGAGTGATGTTTCCATATTTTTTTGGGAGATATCTTTTTTGCCCTTTATGAATCTTCTTTTTACTGCATGAGTTATTGCTTTTATTACAGAAAGCCCTTTGATCCTTTGTATACCCCAGGCCGCACTTATTTCTTTACAGGTAACTCCCCACACCTTCTCGGTGTAATCTTTAAAGAAAGTACGGTAAAGTTCTTTTCCAAAACGTGAAATAAAAAAGTCCTCCAAGTTATTTATCTTTTTTCGCGGAAATAAACTCACCATAAAGTAACTGAGCATTATTTTTATTGTCTTTATAAGACCTAAATTCATAAAAGTTTGTAATTTCAGAGAGAGCGGATAGTCATAAAATTTACGCAAATAAAGGATCCTTGATATCCGGTTTCTGCATATCATAACTCCGTCTTTTTTTTCAGGATCGGGTGGTTTCTCAGTTAATATATTGCTTTCTTTTATTCTCCTGTATCTTGATTCATTTGAGACGGGAACAGCTCTTTTTAATGTTAAATCATCCCTTGCAGGAGCACCCTGTAAAGGTAAAATATTACACCACCACTCCATAATCCTGCCAGACTTTGAAAAGAAGCGATGTCCACCAATGTCTATTCGATTTCCTTTATAGTTAACGGTCCTGGAAATACCTCCGATATCACCAGTCATTTCGTACACAATTGGTGTTATATCTGTCTTATCCAATAGTTCATAAGCCGACGTTAACCCTGCAGGTCCGGCACCAAAGATAATTGCTTTTTTAGGTTTGTTTCTTGCATAAGGCATAATCGTAATTGTATTACCGAATAAATCCGAAAATATTTATCTGGGTATAATATTTTTTCGCAAAATGGATTAACCAGCAAATTACAAAAGTTCCTCCGCTGTAAAGGTAATAAAATACATGCGAAAAAATCACTAACAGCAAAAATTTAAACCCTTTTAGTTTAAAAAAGAATCGATACAACTGACTGTTCAGTAATAGAATATTTATGGTAATCAAAATGAATGTAAAGTATAGAGCAGCCGCAGAAGGTATTACTTTGTACCCGGGATTGCTGTGAAATACGATCAAGGATAAGGTGACAACAATACCTGCTGTGATAATAAAAAGTGCTCTAACCATGATATTCCACTGCCAGCTCCTGGTTTTTACGGTGGGAATTTTAAGGTAGAAGATAATAAAATTGGATAGGAGAAACACATTGAGCATTTCAAATTTTAAATAATAGTAAAATGTGGTATTGGGAATAAATATCAGGAATTTATGATTGAAAAAGAAAAATATTCCTATGGTACATACAAATCCGGAGACGACAAAAAATAACGTTGGTAGTAAAAATTTTAAATGTCTTCCCTTATCTAAGAGTTGAGACATACGCACGAAAAAAATGATGAAATTAACACTGAGGAAGATAATAACTCCAGACAGTTTAATGTAATAATACAAAGGTTCTGTTGGAATGAAGGGAAACAATTTATATTCAAGCAAAAAAAATACACCCAGACCGGCAAGAAGCCCTACACAAAGAGAACTAACCAAATGGCTTTTTTGAAAGTTTAAACCTTTTGGCATCTCCTGTGATTCAAAAATTAAATGTGCCCAGGGAATTGCCCGGCAAAAAATATCTGTATAAAGCAGTGACCAAAATCCCCATCTTTTGAGATGTTTTACTTGCAGCGATTTTACTATTAAGATTTTATAACCAATTTTACTTATTCTGAGACCGAGTTCTACATCTTCAATGGATGGCCTTGTATAGTGATTGGTGTCGAACCCCCCAACTTTGTGGAAAACTTCTTTACGAATGGCACCACACCCGGCCCAAAAGGTATTGGCTTCATCTTGTGATGTCTGGTGAATAAAATGGTGAAAAAGGTTTTTATATTGAGAACAGAAATTGGTCGCGGATGGCTGGCTATCGTATGAGCCAAATAAAGCTCCAACTCCGGGATTCTTTATAAAATTAGACACAACACAACTCATTGAATCAGGATTAACAACAACGTCCGAATCAATAAAGAAATAAATATCTCCCTTAGCATACTCTGCACCAACGTTTCGTGCCGCTCCCGGTCCGGACTGTTTATCCATAGAGATAACACGGACACCTGCCTGCTGTGCAATTTTCGGGCTTTCATCAGTTGACGCATCATCAACAACAATTATTTCATAGTTAACATAATTAGAAGATTTGACAGCTTCTAAGCACTGATGAAGGAATTGGCTGCAGTTGTATGATGGAATTATGACCGAAATAAATGGGTTTTCATTCATAAGACAAAGAAATAAATATTATCCTTGGCATGTTGAATGCGACTATTCTTTGATGATATTTATCCCATACCGTATCTGATACAGGAAACTGAACATATCCTGTAACCCGAACGAGTCGGAAGAGTAACTAAATGGGATTTACGATTTTAGATTTACGATTTGGGATTTGGGATTTAAAAAATCGTAATTTGTAAATTTTGCCAAAAATGTTAAAAAATAAGTTATACGACACTACAGTTATCATTCCTAAAGAACAGAACGATTGAGAAATCCTTGTTTTAATGAAAATGAGAAACCTTCAGGATTTCTCGCAGCACTTGAAATGATAATTTAGAAAAACATATGCCAATATATACAAGAAACAGGAAAAATATTTGATTCCACTTTGATAAGAGTCTCCCTAATCTTCGATCACATAAGGGCATAAGAATTGGTATTGCTATTGTGACGATATCATGAGAAATAAATCGGTCCGTTATATTAATGCTTATTTTGGACAGAAGATAATGGTTACAGATACATAATCCTGAAATGAAGTATGAAAATGTGACATGGCACAAAGGTGTGACAGGTACAGAAATGTGGCATGATACAGTAAAAAGGAAGGAATAGTGAAACACATTACCCTGGTTTTTGCCGGAAATATTTTTGCAGCGGGTTTGGGATTTTTAACAGTATTGATAATCTCCAGAGAGCTAACGGTGAGTGACTTTGGACTTTTCAACATGGCAATAGCGGCCATATCCATAACAGCACATTTATCAGCACTTGGAATGGATAATACGATGATAAAATTCGCCTCATCATATTTGGCTATCAAGAGAAAAGCCGAAGCGGACTCTGTACTGAAAGCGATTTTTCTTGTTAGAATCATAGTAAGTTCTCTTTTTGCAGTAACACTATTCAATATAGCTGAGTTATTATCAGTAAAAGTCTTTCATCATCCCGGCTTAACCTCGCTTTTTAAACTAGCAGCTTTTGGCGGCTTAGCCGCTTCTTTATTCAATTATCTCAGATCGATACTTTATACGTATCAATTGTTCAAGAGATCTGTAACCCTGCAGATCTTAGTTGATTTTGGTAAATTGTTTATTGTGGTGGTTTTGATATTTTCCTTGAAGATGAACGTCTTCACTGCTGTTGCAACTTTTGCACTTATCCCGTTGTTAGGTATTGTATTTGAATTCAGACCGCTTTATCATAGATTTCTTTTCAGGAAAAAACCGATAAAAAATCTCCTTAATCAGCTTTTTTCTTATGGTAAATGGTTGTTTATTAGCAATATTTGTAGACTCATACTTCCTTATATCGGCATCTTTATGATATCAAAGATGTTGAGCAGCGAGGCTGCAGGTATCTATGGATTAGCGCTTAATCTTACCTATATCTTTCCCATAATTATCTATTCTCTGCAATCCGTACTGCTGCCAAAGGTATCGAGATTTAGAGAAATGTCACAATTTGAAAAATATATAAAAGATTCTTTAAGGATTGCGTGTTGTATGGGGATGACTGTTGTTCCCTTTTTCTTTTTTTCCCACGATATCATACTGTTCTTCTTTGGCTCACGGTATCTTGATTCAATTCCAATTTTTAACTGGTTATTGTTAAGTTATATTATTCTCACGACTAATACCCCTATCAAAGTAGCACTGTATGCTATGAATAAACCTTATGTGGTGGCCATAGTTGATATGGTGAGTTTAATTGCAATGGTTTCCGGATGCTATCTTCTCATAACTTTTCTTGGTATCCTTGCCCCGGCCCTTTTGGTATTAGTTATAAACGTGAGTGCCCTAGCCTTTCTTTCCCTATATACTCTTAAAAATATACGCAGGGATACCATCACTTTCCAAGATACGGAAATTATTGAATCTTACCAAAACTAGCCTTCAATGCCTCTTTGCCCTTTAGCATAACCAACGCATTCCCCGAAAGACCATGAGAGTAGCCCTAAGGTAAATAAGGGTAAAACTCTTAAAAAAGGTAAAAGGTAAACCTTGTTTCTGAAATTGATGAATCCTATCTTTAAGAAAAGCTTTCCTGTAATAAAAGGGAAAGAGATTATGTAAAGCAATCTTCTCAATTTAGAGAAACCTTTACTCTTAACACGCACCCTGGCGAAAGACTGACCATGCTTATATTCATGCCATAAGAATTTTATGAAAGTATCGATATTGCGGTGGAAAATAAGGATGGACGGCTCGAATTTCAAACAGTAACCATTTCGATCAAGTCGCCAATGGTATTCAGTATCAG
>CAZPUD010000275.1:0-5524 GCA_964589115.1 uncultured candidatus Brocadiaceae bacterium
AAAACTTTGCTAAAAAGTATCCCCTATTCTACAATTACAACTAAGTAATTATCACCTTGAAAGACCTGACGGGCGAGACGCTCAACATCCTTAACGCTGACCTTTTTCAACTTCTCCACCTCATGATCATCTGCCTCGGGTGCATAGCCATCAAGTACTTTCATATTTATGTGATATGCCTGGCTTACCCGGTCCAACCGCCGCATACCCCGGCGTCCAAGAATGGCGTTAATAGTCTTCTGCACCTCTTTCTCTTCAAAAGTTGCCTCACGTATATTACGGATCTCTTCACGAATCCCTTCGATAGCACGGTCGATATTTTCCGGCCTGGTGCCCATGGTGATACGGTACCATTGGGCACCGTGATACTTCCTGAAATGCATTCCAAGGCTATAGGCAAGCCCTTGTTTCTCGCGGAGATTAAAGGAAAGCCGGTCATTAAAAATGGCCTCTAAGACGTAAAACGACGGAAAATCCTCTTCTTTTACTTCACATGTATTTGCCAGGGAAATGTGCGACTGCTGCCTGCCGATCTTTTCCCGTACGAGAATATTCAATGGCTTAAATTGAGGCGTGTACTCCGGCGGCTGCCAACCGGCTTCACCCCATGTACCGCTAAAGTATTTTTTTATTATCGATGCAGTCTGACCGGCCGGCAGGTTGCCCGAAACAACCAGCATCAGGTTTGCCGGGTTGTAAAATTTACGGTGAAAATCCTGTATATCTTTCAGTTGAATCTGGCCCAGCCGCTCCGGATTACCAAATAAATAACCAAAGCCTGGATTTTCCTTGAACAGGCTGTCATAAAAGATCCGGTCAGCTACTTTTGAGGCGCTCATTTTGGTACTGGCAGAAAGCGACATGACCTCCTTTTTCGCTTCGTGAAAAGACTTTTCCGTGAGACACGGACGTGAAACCATCTCAGCAAGTAGCCTCAACCCATTTTCAAAAAAGGTGTCTACCAGCTTCAGGCGTATATACGCAAATTGAGGGGTGTGGTAATAGTCGTCAAAAGGGATATAGGGGTCGTCATGTAATTTCAGCTCGGCTCCCATGGACTCGAATGCCTGATACAGTGCCTTATCCTGGTATTCTTCCGTCCCGCCCTCGATCAGCATACGCTGCAAAATCTCCGTCATACCCCATTTTTCTTTTCCCTCACTCAGACTGCGCTCTTTTACAAGGAGATGGATACCTACAACCCGGCTGTCCGGGTTCTCTTTTACTACAATAGTCATACCATTTTCAAGAGTTTCCTTGTGATAACGGTTAAAGGACGGAGCGGTCTCCTTCTCAGATATCTTTTCAGCAGGAGGGGACATTAAGGCAACTACAGGTATAATATCATTAAGGTAATGCGCTGCGGCTTTTTGGATGGACTGTGGTGTTACCTTCATCACATTATCTATGGATTCACGGAGAAGAGTATAACCGCCTGCAGCAAGATATCCTGCCTTCATCATGCCGTAATAGTGCAAACTCTCATGCAGATAAATTTCATGTGTTGCTCTCGCTATGAGCAGCGACTGCAATTCATCATCGGGGACAGCTTTTTTAGCCATATCTTGTACCGTTTGCATAACCATCTCAACCACGCGGTCGGCATTGGAATCTGCAGGGAGTTCAGCGTATATATTCAGCGCAGAAAAATCTCTATTGAACTCAATACTTGTATCAATCGCATCCACCAGACCCTTATACTTTTCCTGTTTAAACAGTGTCCTCAGGATAGAATCTTCCTTACCACCGAGGAATTCGGAGAGCATAACCAGTGACTGAAAATCTTCGGAAGTTGGAGGTGGCAGTGCATAGCCCATATTCAGGAATTGGCGGTTTTTCGGAAACCTGCCCATACCGTTTGCCCGGACAATCTTTAACTTTTGCGGTAATGTGAGCTTTATGGGTTTGTGCTGTGGTATTGGTCCCGGCGGGTAAATGCCATATTTCTCTTTAACCAGCTCCACCATACCGGAAGTTACAAAGTCGCCTATTACCATGAGGGTCATATTGTTTGGCACGTACCATTTGTGGTAATACTCAAATACATCCTCACGCTTCAAATGAGAAATAGTGGAAACCGTTCCAAGTACAGTCCGTTCGTATGGTATTCCGGAAAAAAACGTCCGCTTGAAGTGATTACCGGCCTGATATCCTGCGCTATCTGCATCTTTGCCGATTTCTTCAATAACAATACCTCTTTCCTTTTCAAACTTGTCATCAGGCAGGGTAGAATTGAAGAGCATATCTGCCTGAATATCCATCCCCTGCGCAATGAATTCCTTCGGCATGAGTATAATATAATTGGTAAAATCCTGACCTGTATGAGCATTGTTGTAACCGCCGTAAAAATCCATCTCATCGTAAAGCTGTTTTTGTGTTCGTGTTTTTGTACCGTTGAATAACAGATGTTCGAGAAAATGTGCCGACCCGTTTGTGGCAGCATTCTCGTTACGGCTGCCGGTCCTGACAACAGTAACCGCTGTAATCATCGGGCTTGCGTGATTCTCAACCAGAATGACTTCCATTCCATTATCTAAAAAGAACACCGTTGCCTGCTGTGTTTCCTTGAACAGCGATGCCACCTGTTTGTTTTGATCTTCACCGTAACACAATGCGCACCCCAAGGTAATGGTTAACAGGATAATTGCAATAAGGTTTCTCATAATCTCCATGGCCCTCATAAAATGTGTGGTTTTTCAATTTATTGAGTAACTACCTATTTTATAAGTAACCTGACGAATGTCAAAAACTTTGTAGCTATATTATTGATCGTAGCGGAATACGAGATTCTCTGGCATACAAAAATACCACTTCCAATCAAAATGAGTAAAAATGAGAATTCCTTAAATGTATATGGCAAATACATAAATAGCAAATGACACATTTGCATTGATTTATATACTGAAAATGTTATTATCTCCAGACAGCTAACGAGACAATTATTATGTCTTCATAAAAATCAACTGATGGCTTTAAACCGTCAATTACATCAATCAATATTCCTTTTATAAGGCTTTATTGGAATATTGGCAGAAAAAATTCTTGCCAGAGATGAGTATTATCTAAATAAATATTCTCCAAAGATTTCTTATAGTGAAAATAACCAGTAATCTCAATAATATATTCGATCAATATACCTTAGAAGAAAATAGGGTTACAAACGCATTTCTACAGACCTTAGCAAAGAATAACACTTTATTAAAAGATTTTCTTGCCAGACATTTAAAAATTAGTATTGGGGAAAAATCAAATATTATTGTTAGTTCACAGAAAAAACCATCTGCTTTAGGTGATCTAAAAGATGATAAGGGAATGAATGCAGGAATACCAGATGGCTGGATCATAATAGACGAGGATAAAGCAATTGTTTTTGAATCTAAGATAACCAGGAAGGCTATTAAGCGAAATCAACTGTTATCCCATGTAAAAAAGATAAAAGTGTACAATCAAAAATATCTTTGTGTTATAACCCCTGATGAAAGGTCTCCAATAGAAAATATCAAAATTCCAAATGCAGATATTAAATGGATTCCCTGGTGTGAAATCTATAAATTAGTAAGCGAGAATAAAGAAAGCCAAGGGTTATCAGGATATCTAAGAGATCAATTTAAGGAGTATTTAATCATGAAAAAAGGCTTGGTAGGATTTCAAGGTATTGATTATCCGTCTGGATCGTTCAATCCGGATGAAGCGAAAATTATTCTAAAGAATTTAACTGAAGAAATAAAACCAGATGTCTTGAAAGTATACCCAAAACTGGAGTTTGAAAGAAAGTCGTATTTTCAAAATACCCACGCTTATACTATTGATCAAACTATCATGTGGTCTACTTTGGGTGCAGATAAAGAATCTACCAAAGATATACATTTAACATTCTGGCTAGCTGAGACGCATATGGGTATAGGTTTGACTATTCCAAATAATGCAGGTAAAAGATGGAAGAGGTTAAAAGAGATATTCAAAAACGATGACATTTTTAATACCTTCGTTAAACAATTATTTAGATTAAGAGATGAACTGCCCAATGTATATTTAGAATTTATACATAGACATTATTTAAGGCGACGGCGACGAGATGGGATTACCGATGGTGTTATTGAGATGAATTTGGATACTATAGAAGGTAATAAGAAGGGGGAAGTAAAAAAGAACAAGGAATGGCTTTCATCAACAAGAGAACTTATAATAAATAAAACAAAAAGTTATAACGGCCAGTTCATGATTAGAACGCGTTTTTTTTACAAAAAAGAAATGAAAACATCAGCTTTTAAGGAGGACGTTCTAAAAGCAGTCCGTAGTTTCAAAAAAGTCTACAGCTACTTGCTTGAATAAGATATATAGATACTTTATCCGTTACCCATTTAGAATAATGTTTGTATAAGGCAAATAAGCAACCGGAAGCTGTAGAAGCCTTGCCAGGGTGCGGTCTTGCGGGAGATATTTGATTTTTAAGAGAAACAAGAGGACTGAATATGTATTATTTTGAAATATTAGAAGGATTGTATAAGAACAAGATCAGATATCTTATCGTAGGTGGATTGTCCGTCAACCTTTATGGTGTTCCCCGGGTAACTCAGGACATCGATATCATTATCGCTATGGACAAAGAAAATATTCTCAAGGTAACATCTCTATTGAAGGAATTAGGTTATATCCCACGCCAGCCTGTAAACCCTGACGACCTTGCAAATCCTGATAAAGTGAAAGACTGGATTGAGAATAAAAATCTTAAGGCATTCAGTTTTTATCATAAAAAGGATAACTATAAGGTGGTTGATATTGTGCTTGTCCATCCCTTAGATTTTGAGAAGTCCTTTGTAAACAGAACCGTGAAAAGGGCAAAGGATATAGATATTTATTTGGCATCGGTAGATGATATAATAAAAATGAAAGAATTTACTGGAAGAACTCAGGATTTGAGCGATATAGAAATGCTGAAAAAAGTAAGAAAATACATGGGAGAAAAGAATGGATAAGGGATTTATCTATACTCTTGAAGACGAGAAAATAATTGAATATAAGAAATTATCCACAGAGGATAAGTTAAAATGGCTGGAAGAGATCAACGAATTCACCAACATGGTTTTAAATGCCAGGGAAAAGGAATTGAGAGAAAAATTGAGGGCATGCGAAATATAATAGACGGGAATAAACAACCATGGCGAACCAAACAAACTTTTATAAAACCGTCACTTTTCAACAATTAACAATAGCCCGCAATCAGGACATTCTTTAGTATCAGGACTTACACAATATCCACAAGCAGGACATCTTCCCTGAGATTCCCATTCCTGTGAAGTCTTGATCTCAGGATACTTTTGTGTATGGAATTCCTCAATACAATCATTTGCGGCAAGCACATCTCCTTTCGCTGCTAAAAGAAGATATCGGCATCCGCACTTTCCAGTACTGCAACCAGGGGCCAGTGCAATTTTATAAAAAATGCCGTTTTTCGAAAGTAAGTCCGCTAATTCCCGGATACCTTCTTTCCCTTCTTCTCTGATCGCAACCCATTCGTCGTTGA
>CAZPUD010000276.1:0-5484 GCA_964589115.1 uncultured candidatus Brocadiaceae bacterium
CTCAGGATGAAGACGGTAGCAGAAAGATAGAGTCTCTCTTGAAAAGGCATGGTGGTGTTTGTGATAAACAGATGATTGAAAGAGAACTTGCCTCTTAGTCGTAATGACCGAAACATACAGGAACCACAGATTACACAGATTTCACAGATATAAAACCTAAAGTTAGTAGACGAATAAATGGGTATTTAACCCATCACTCATCCACCCATCTACTCATCTACCAAAATCTGTGTCATCTGTGAAATCTGTGGTTTCAAGTTTTTATTTGAATTTTGGTCATCTGAATTTGTTTCGTATTTCCTTTTTTCAGCATTTATCAAATATGTCAGGCACTATCGTAATTTTTGTAACGTCCAGCTCAATACATGAGGCCAGGAAGATTGGTCAGACCATTGTAGAAGAAGGTCTTGCTGCTTGCTGTAACATTGTTCAGCCTATTGAATCCATTTTCAAATGGCAGGGTAAATTACATATCGAGGGTGAAGTATTGATGATATTTAAGACGAGAGAAGATATGTTCAGTAATGTGGAAAAGCGGGTCAAAGAATTACATAGTTATGAAGTACCTGAGATTATTGCCGTACCTGTCACACAGGGTTCGAAGAGCTATCTGGATTGGATAGTAAAAGAAACTGAAATTGTTCAGTAAAATATATTTAATTTTACTACTATACTATCAACATTATTTATAACGGTATGGGAATATCCCAAAGAGGCATAGCTTGTCATTGCGAGGGTCTTTTTCCGAAGCAATCTCTTAGAGTTTGAACTCGAAACGCTAAATAAAGGTATTGCTTCGGGGAAAAACGCCCTCGCAATGACAGATACTATATAATCTATTATTAACAATTTCTTCTGTTCTTTTCACCGAATCTTATACTAAGTAAAAATCTTTGCAGCCTCCAGGATATCTTTCACAACATAGTCGTCTATACCTGTTACGGAGGCAGTGCTCGTGTTGTTACCGCAATCGTTTTTTATTAATATACAGGTACATCCTGCACTCTTGCCAGCCTGCATATCTACCTGCGAATCACCAATCATCAGGGATTGTGTCAGGTCTATGTGGTGTTGCCTGGCAGCATTCAGAATCATCTGAGGTCCAGGCTTTCTGCATTCACAGTCTACTTTGTATTGCTCCACAATCCCTTCTTTATAGTGTGGACAATAATAAATATCATCAACTGCAGCACCTGCATCTTCCAGCATGCTTTTCAGTTTCTTATGAATGAGTATTAGACGCTCTTCATCGAAAAATCCCCGGGCAATACCAGATTGGTTCGTTACAATAATAATCAAATAGCCATGTTTTTTAAAAAGACGGATTCCTTCTGCAGTATTCGGAAGTAATTCGAGCTGGCCGGGGGAATCCAAATAAGGTTTATGAACGATAATGGTACCGTCACGGTCGAGAAATACGGCTTTTCTTTTTATCATTTACTTTCTGACCCAAAAAGTTCTTTCTCGACTATGGAACATATAATATGCCCAATAGTAATATGACATTCCTGTATACGGGGCGTATTTGATGAAGGTGCCCTCAGGCAGACGTCGACAGTGTCCTTTAAAAGACCGCCGTCTTTTCCAGTAAACCCAATGGTAACTGCCCCGATGTTTTTTGCTGCCTGTACTGCGTGCAGGATACTTTTTGAGTTTCCACTTGTGCTGAAAGCGATTACAATATCTCCCGGTGCGGCCAATGCCTCTATCTGCCTGGTAAAACAGGTATCGTAACCGAAGTCGTTTGCAAGTGCAGTTATTACGGAAGTATCTGTTGTTAATGCGACTGCAGGGAGCGGACGGCGGTTCATTTTAAACCTCCCGATTAACTCCCCGGCAATATGCTGTGCATCTGCAGCACTTCCACCGTTTCCGATAAGATAGACACGATGGTTATTCTTAAATGCCTTAACGATAATATCAGAGGTACTTCTTATTATATTAAGGTGGGTTGACAGTAGTAATTTTTTCGTTTCTATGCTTTCTTTTAATTGTTCTTCGATATCGTCCATTGCAGTAATTTATTTATGGTATTGTTTTCTATCCTGTTTGACTAACTATACCTTTTGTGTTCGATGTCTGATGATGTCTCTCTATTATTCGGGAAACAATATTTGTCGTTGAGACACCTTTTATGAAGGGCGCAAATACAACCTTCCCTCCATAAGATTCGATAAATTCCTTACCTACTACCCCGGCGTCTTTCCAATCTTCCCCTTTTACTAATACGTCGGGTTTTATAGATTTAATTAAATTCATAGGTGTTAATTCATCAAAGAGTACTACGTAGGTTACATCTTCTAATGCCGCGAGCATTTTGGCCCGTTCAGTTTCAGAGATAAAAGGACGGATCGGGCCTTTTAAAGCATTAACAGACCGGTCACTATTTAATCCTACTACAAGCAGGTCGCCCTGTTCTCTTGCAAACTTAAGGTAATCAATGTGTCCGACATGTAATATATCAAAACAGCCATTTGTAAATACAATCTTGTCATTCTTTTTTCTATGTTCATGTAAAATAGCCCTGAGTATATCCGGGTCTTTAATCTTACTTGACAACTGATTTCTTCCGTTCATGAATTCGTGCAAAATTTCCGCTTTACTAACCGGAGTTGCGCCAATTTTCCCCACTTCTATTCCTGCTGCGATATTGGCCAGTGGGGCAGCTTCCTCAAAACTATAACCACTTCCAACCACCATACCGAATATACTGAGTACCATATCACCCGCGCCTGTTACATCAAATACGGTTCGCGGTACAGTTGGTATGATCTTCCCAGACCCATTCTTGTCATATAAAAACATACCATCTTTATCAATAGTAATTATGCAGTACTCCAGTGAAAGGTCAGAAACGAGTTTCTTTCCGGCACGGTTTAAGCTATCGGTATCCGCAATCTTTATTCCCGTAGCAAGTTCAGTCTCAAATCTGTTAGGGGTCATTGCGGTAAAGCCCTCGTAGCAGGTATAATCGTTCATCATTTTAGGATCTACAATTACTATCTTTTTATATTCTTTGCATAGTGCTACAATTTTCTTTAAAAATGAAAGAGAAAGTAATCCTTTATTCATATCAGAAACTAAAACGATATCACATACCGGTATCGTCTCGCTCAGATAGGTATTCAGGTGTGCTTCCACTTCTGATGATATAATATGCGTCTTTTCATAATCAACCCGCAGTAACTGCTGTATCCCTTTGCCAGCAGTCTGTAAATGTCCCATTAATCGCATTTTTAGGATAGTTGGACGGGTTTTATCGAAAACAATGCCTGTTATATCAACGCCCATATCCTTGAAAATATTCAGGAGAGTATGCCCATGCGTATCGTCGCCAACAATACCGCAGGCAAATATCTGTGCACCCAAAGTTCGCAGGTTATTCACAACACTCCCGGCACCGCCTGGCCTAACGTCTTCTGATGAGACATTGATAACTGGTATAGGAGCCTCCTGTGAGATGCGTTTAACTTCACCCCATACATACTTATCGAGCATTAAGTCACCGATAACCATAATTTTGGGGGAGCCAAGGTTTGAAATAATATTTAGTAATTTATCCATCGATATAAAACTCCAAAGGAAATAATACTTTATAAAGACATAGTATCTTGATTATTTTTTAGGCAAGGGTAAGGTTATCTTCTTCATCGAGGAAATATGATATTTTAATATTAAGGGATGAAGATAATTTATCTAAAGTTGTAAGTGAGGCTGCTATTTGCCCATTTTCAATCTGAGATAATAAGCTTGGTGACAAACCCGTCCGGTTGGCCAGTTGCTTTTGCGTAATTTTTTTGCTTTTTCTTATCGATTTTAATTTTTTTCCTATAGAACTCTTGAGTTTGTCCTTTGTGCTCCCGATAAGGCAGTATGTCTTTTGTGCATTATTAAGTGCCTTCCGCAGGTCATTTAAATCAAAAGGTTTTTTTAAGTAATCGAATGCATCATGCTTCATAGTCTCGACCGCTGTTTTAAAAGAAGGATAACCTGTTAATATAATGACACAAATATTGCTGTATCTTGATTTTATCTCCTTGAGTAGGTCTGTACCGCTTATCTGTGGCATTTTCAAGTCCAGTATGACGATATGAAATTTTTCCTGCTCCAACGTGGGTAGTGTATCCATTGGTTTTGTTATCCCTTTTGCAGTATATCCTTCGTCAGACAGAAATTTTGTTAAATACAAGTTATAGTCTTTATCATCATCTACAACTAATATTTTTATTCCTCTATCCATTAACTGTCGCCTTTCTAAAATCTACAGGTAAAATAATATCAAAGGTAGTACCTCTACCTATTTTACTTTTCACATAGATTTTACCATGATGTCTCTCTATAATTCCATAAGTAATAGACAATCCCAGCCCCGTTCCTTTTCCTACTTCTTTTGTTGTGAAGAAAGGATCGAAGATTTTAGATAAATAATCTTCACGAATGCCTGTGCCCGTATCTTTAAAACTAATAATAATTGTCTTTTTATCTTTCTGGATGGTTGTTATTGAGATAGCATCGCCACTCTCGGTTGCATCGTCAGCATTGATTAATAAATTCATGAATACCTGTTGTAACTGTTCTGCAAAGCCGTGAATCTTTGACAAAGAAGGTGATAGTTTCAAGATAATACTTTTATTTTTTGCAGTGAACTGTTCTATAATGAGGGCAACGGTGTTCTTTATTAATTCATTAATGTTAACAGGCTTTGGTTGCTCATTCCCTTCAAAGTGGGAGAGTTCCAGTAATGAATCTACCGTTTTCTCAATGCGTTTCGTTACTTTCTGCATCGTTTTGAATTCTTTTACTGTTTCATTTGTAAATGTATTATTCCTTTCAAGAAATCCCTGTATCATTCCTGAAAGAATTGCAAGAGGCGTGTTGATTTCATGAGCAACACCGGCAGCGAGCCGTCCGATAGAGATTAATCTGTCAGAATGTATCAGTTGCTGCTGGAGTTTTCTCTGTTTTTCTTCCTCCTGTTTTCTTATCGTAATATCCTGGATCAGTTCCAGTACCTGCACAACCTTTCCATCTTTATCGAAGATCGGGGAACTGATTACATTGCAAAATTTCTTTTTGTGGTGGTTGTAAATTACCATTTCTACCTGGTTTACTCTTCCTGTTTCAAACACCTTGATAGAAGGGCAGTCTGCAGGAACAGAATGAAAATGGCAATAGGTATCAAAACAGGAATGATTTATGATGTTTTTACCCAATGGATGGTTCGCAATTAATCGCTTGTTTACCCAGCATATTTTGTTATTCTTATCGATGACCAGGAGGTCGGCTCCTATTTCACTTACAATATTATCCAGTTTCTTTTTTTCTTCTGTCAGCTCAATCTCAAGATTTTTTCTTTCAGTTATATCCCGGAAATGTACCAGCAGGTATAAAATGCTGTTCCATTCTCTTACCACAATAATATCTAACTCCATAACCAATGTTTGCTGATTCTTACTGATGATCTCAATTTCCGTTGTTGGGACT
>CAZPUD010000277.1:0-5472 GCA_964589115.1 uncultured candidatus Brocadiaceae bacterium
CAAAATCTTCTCTTGAGTAATCTATAACTTCATCGGCACCGAGGTTTTTTGCCTTTTCCAGTTTTTCCTTTCCCCTCGCTGTTGTAATTACACGGGCGCCGGCCAGACGTGCGATCTGAATAGCAGCACTGCCAATACCACTGCCGGCAGCATGAACTAATACACTCTCACCTGGTCTGAGTTGTCCTCGTGTAATAAGCATATGCCAGGATGTTAAAAATACCAGAGGAATGGCAGCCCAATCCTCAAAGGAGAGTTTATCAGAAATCGGGATAACATTGTCTACATGTGCCCTGGCAAATTCGGCATAGCCTCCTTGCACCTGAAAACCCATGATTTTAAAACTATTACACATGCTGTCCCTGCTGGAAATACAATACACGCATTTTCTGCATCGAACGCCAGGGGCAATAAGTACCCTGTCACCAACCCTGAATCTCTTCACCTCCATTCCTACCTCGGCTACCTCGCCGGTAATATCACTGCCGGAAATATGCGGCATGGGTATATCTATACCCGGCAACCCCTGCCGCACCCAGATATCCAAGTGATTTAGCGCGCAAGCCTTTACCTTTACCAATACCTCATATGGAGAAATCTTTGGTTTCTCAACCTCGGTATATACCAATTTATCCGGTCCACCATGTTCATAAAAGACAGTAGCTTTCATAGTATGCCTCCTATATGAATTCTTTAAGTTGTAAGACATTAATAATTAAATTAAGCACTTATAATTTTTTTTAACATTTTCGGCAAAAACTTACGAATTACGATTTCAGATTTACGATTTTTTAAATCCCAAATCGTAAATCTAAAATCGTAAATCCCATATTAGTTACTCTTCCGACTCGTTTGGGTTAGGTCTTCGGCAGCTTTCTCAATGTAGAGCGAAGTGCCACTTCGCTCGTGACGAAGCAATCGTTTCGTCCCACAACTTTGAATTTCCTACACAATGAATTTTGCGGTTATTGTACTGTGTGATAGCAAAATTGCAAGGTTCTGTGTACTTTATTTTATGTTTATCTAGCCCAAACGAGCCAGAAAAGATCAAATACGAGTTTGGAGTTTAGAGTTTGGGAGTTTGGGAGTTTGAACTCTAAACTTTAAACTCTAAACTTTAAACAATTTCAATATTTTGCCGATGTTGAGGTGATAAGTGCCTGAAACTGTGTCATGTCACACCCTGTCTCACGTCACACATCTGTGTCATGATACGCTTTTTCGTATTTCGTAACAATTTAGTTTTTTGAAAAACGTATTATCTATAGGCTCCATAGGAGCGACTTGTTTGTAGATAAGAAGTACCGTACAGGTTTAGCTCCGTCAGGGGCAGCCTGTTTCTCTATGAATCATATACAGGCCATTCCTATGGAGCTATTTTACCCTGGCGAATTTTATTGAGCTACAAACAGGCCACCCCTAACTGGATTATATGGTATTTTATTTATTATTGGATTTTCAAAAAGATAAATTGTTACAAATTTTATTATTTTGTATCCATTGGCACATATTTTTCACTTACATAAAACATATTACACCGCAGAGAACGCTGGGGGCACAGAGGTAAGTTGACTATTTATATTTAGAAGTTAGTGTACAGATTATGATAAATCACCAATCTAAAATCACAAAATCTCAAACAAAAAGGGTTCTCCTGGTAGAAGATGACCCAGATGATGTAGAGTTGACCCTGCATGTTTTCAGGAAATATCACATAAAGAATGAAGTGGTGGTAGCACGGGATGGAATTGAAGCATTGGACTATCTTTTCTTTAGAGGTTCCTTTACCGGATACGATACAGATAATTTGCCGTGTATCATTCTGCTCGATTTGAAATTGCCTAAATTAAATGGTCTGGAGGTCTTAAAAAGACTACGTGCCGATGACCGGACAAGACTTATTCCTGTGGTTGTTCTTACCTCATCGGACGAGGAACAGGATATAATTGAAAGTTACCGGGCAGGTGCAAATAGCCACGTTCTAAAGCCAGTTGACTTTACCCAGTTCTCTGAAACTATACGGCAAATAGGAATTTACTGGCTTCTCTTGAACCGGTCTCCGGAATTACAGGAGGATACCTAGCGAGGCGTAGAGCTGCAGTCAAAATTTTCTACATGGAGTGGTGGAGCATTGGATTGTTGTGGGAAAAAACTCCATTACTCCATCACTCCACTACTCCATACCTAAGTCTTATCAATTTAATGACCATTATCTTGCTGAAACACCATGATCTTTTCTAAACCACATCTCATAAATGGGAATAAAGATGTATGCCCCAAAACTCAATACAAGGAGGATATTTGAAATGATAAAAGCAGCAACAAAATGATGACAAACGTAGCTGATGAGCCACGGTGCCGCCAGGTTTAATATAACACCTGCATAAGAAACACTATAGATAGCTATCTTTAATTTCTCACGCGCATGTGTCATTGAAAGGATGCGTGAAAGGATGAATACAACAATAGGGATCGAGAAAATATGTGTGTGAGTCACCTCAAGGAGTTCCCGATAAGATTTGGGAAAAAACATCCCCTCTTCCAGTTTCGACTCAATTTCTTCATCCGATAGAGATGCGTCAAAATCTTCCTCCTCATCGCCACAATAGTAGCGTATGGTTTTTTGCGGAGAAAACCCCGTTCTCTCGTAATAATTCAAAAAGCCAATACCGATGGCTATAGCTGTGATAGACAGGAAAAAAGTAAAAAAGATTTTATTGCTCTTTGGAAGCGACCACATGCCACCTAACATTATCCTCTCCTTCTCTATGAATTCTCCTGAATTTTCCTTTGAAACCCTCTGTCATATCCAGTCTTATTTTACCATTCTCCCCTTCGTATACGATTAAGGCATCAGCGCCGGAAATTTTTTTAATTAACTCAAAACCCTTTTCAGGACCTAAGACGAAAATGCTAGTAGATAACGCATCCACCTCTGTCCCTGTAGGGGCAACAACGGTTACTGCAATGGTACCTCTCACGGGTCTCCCTGTTCTTGGATCTATAATATGAGAATACCGCTTCCCATCAATCTCAAAAAACCGTTCATAATCACCGGACGTAGCGGTAGCTTCGTCTTTAAGCTCTAAATAACCCAGGATTTCACCATTTTCCCGTGGATGCTGAACACCTACCTTCCATGCATTTTTGTCAGGCGGTGTGCCGAGTACATAAATATTTCCACCGAGATTTATACATGCATTGTCGATATCATATTTCTTTACAACCTTCAATGCTTTATCTACTGCATAACCCTTACCAATGGCACCCAAGTCAATTTGCGTCCTGGTATTTTTGAAAAATACTGTATCCGGCTTTTCCGGGTCGTTACTTTTATTCACCACCACATTTTTGTAAGAAACGGCAGGCAAGATTTCCGACATTTCTTCCCTGGATGGAATATGTTCTTTCTGGTGAAAAAACCCCCAAAGGGCAACAACAGGAGATACCGTAATATCAAAGGCTCCCCGGCTCATCTCACTAAAATATTGCGACTGTTCAATCACATCAAGAAGCTCTCCATCACATGGAACGGGCGATTTTCCCGCTGTTCTGTTTAACCGTGAAAGCTGACTGTCCTCCTTGTAATTACTCATGATGCGGTCCATGCGCTCCATTTCATCCAACGCCTCTTCGATGGCCCTGCCTGCTGTTTTCTCATCGTTAGAGTACACTGATATTTCAGCAAAGGTACCCATAATTAAACGGGTTTGTTTAAGATGCTTTACATCCAACAGCGAACTACTCTCATTTTTATTGGATTTCTTACCATGCCTGGGGGCTTGCTTTTGACCTTCAGCAGCATTTTTCCGGTCTTTTTTATCTTGAGCCTTACCCGTTCTCTTTGTACTTCTCTCTTTCTCCTGTGCTGTTACACCGTTATTTACCCCTTTTAAATTACTTACATCCCGTTTGCCACTCAAATAATACTCGTTAATGACTACAAGTACCTTTCTTACCCCGGTACACATACACTGCACCGACATCGTAGCCCCGGTTATATTGATTATATCCTTATTTATTCTAATCGGATTTTTTAACGACTTTCCTATAAATTGATACAGAAAACGCTTTCTTGCTATATCTCCACCCCGGCTCTCACGATAAACAAGGACGGCCGTTTCATAAATTTTCCCATCGGGATTTACACCCACAATAAATGTAAAAGGATGAAATTTGCCAATTTCCTCTGTAATAATTGCATACCCCTGAATAATACCTTTACTCTTTCCAATATAAACACGGAATCCATCTTCATATAATCTTCTGTGAAGGAGTTTCTCGATGTTACGTTTTTCTTCCTGCGTCATGATAAATTCGTCGGTTACTATCTCATCGCACTTAGGAAAAATAAGGGCAAGCGCCTCTTCTTTCGTATAATATGTTTCTATTTGAAAATTATCGGGTGGTTCCAGTTCTTCCTGAGCATTCACTGTACTCGAAATAAACAAAGCTGAAAAAACCGGAAATAACAGACTATATCTAAAAATAATTAGCATGCTTGTCGCACGAAATTTTATCAGTTTATTAAACATTTTTTACTCCTTAAAATCCCTGGCTATTTATGATACTTTCCAATTTTTTCAGAAAATCCCGTTCAATAGTGCCATCCGATGCAACCCGGCTCCAGCGGTATGCCTGGCTACCACCGGGTGCCTTTTCCTCCATCAGAGTACTAATTGAAACATATGTCCTGTCCTGTTCATCAAGTACCCTGATAAATAAGCGATAACGTTCCTGCCATCGCCCTTCCAAAAGCAGGCCGGTTGTTTTCCTCGATGACCAACCTTTAACCCACTTCGTCCTTAAAGTCCCTCTATCCTTATCTACAGTATCAATCGGAATTCCTTCTACAGCCTGAATTACAGCATTCCACACAGTGTCTGCGTCCATCTCGAAATAACGAGAGACTACTGCCATATTTCGCTGCGTAAAGCCAGAAGTAGCACACCCTGACAAGAGGAGAGTAAAAAGGGTGATATACACTGTAATAACAACAGCCCAGACATTTAATAATTTATTTCTATTCATAAAGGTAAAAATACTAACAGAAATAATCATCTTTTACAAATACTTTTAAATCAGAAAGGAAGGGCTAACAGACCACTACCCTGTTTCTCCCATGGTTTTTTGCTATATAAAGATTGGCGTCGGCTCTTTCAATCAATTGTGCCATTTGAGTGCGGGGGAGAAGCTCTGCGCCGCCAATACTTACGGTTACTGACCCACTTCGTTGAAAGTATGGAAATACCTGCGACTCAACTTTTTGTCTTATCCGCTCTGCAATCAATTCTCCTTCACAAATGAGCGTACCTCTCAACAAGATCAAAAATTCTTCTCCACCCCACCTGCAAAGTATGTCAGAACGTCTCAACCCCTGTTTTAATAAACCAGCAACTGCTTTTAATACATGGTCCCCTGCCGTATGTCCATAGGTATCATTTATCTTTTTAAAATAATCAATATCTACCA
>CAZPUD010000278.1:0-1679 GCA_964589115.1 uncultured candidatus Brocadiaceae bacterium
GGATTAAAAAGAAGTATCATTAAAATAGGTACGTATATTCATACTGTCACAAAATTACAGAGAGAGACCGATTCGCAGTTTCCAGATTCACCAGGAAGAATTTTGCTTGTTAAAACACATGCTGTTGGTGATACGATAATGATTACACCGGCGATAAAGGCATTACGTGACAGGTATCCGAATGCGTATATCGGGTTACTCACTGGTTTATCATCAATGAGGATTATCCAGGGCAACGCGGATATTGATGAATTAATAGCTATGGATGAATCTGCACTCTTTACCCCTAAACCGATAGAGATGATAAAATTGATCCTAAAGGTAAGGAGAATGAAATTTGATATGGCATTTATTTTCCAGTACTCGTCATTTATCCATCTGCTTGTTAAAGCATTTGGTATTCCAATTAGAATAGGTTTTGATAAAGACGGGTCGGGTTTTTCGCTTACCCGCAGTATGCCGTGGGATGTTTCCGGAGAGAGATGGGCAGGGGATGTTTTTTTAGATATTGTGAGGCTGGTAGGAGCTAAGATAACTGATAAACGGCTCAGGATACATATTTCTGAAAATGATATAAAATTTGCAAAAGATTTTTTAGAATCCAATCGGGTAACAGATAAAGACGTTCTGGTAGGTATATTCCCGGGTGGTGGTAAAAATACCAGAGACATCGTTTTTCAAAAACGCTGGGGGATAGAAAAATATGCAGCCATAGCTGATATGATATCCGCTAATTATAGTGTAAAGGTAATTGTTTTTGGTTCTGCAGATGAGGAAATGCTTGTATCCAGACTTCTAAAACTCTCTCAAACAGAGATAATTAATGCCGGTGGTAAAACCAATTTAAAACAACTTGCCGCATTGATTAAAAAGTGTTCTCTTTTCATAACCAATGATTCTGCACCGTTGCATATTGCAATAGCAATGGATACGCCTACCATTTCACTTTTTGGTCCAAGCCGGGCAAAGACAATCATAGAAGAAAATAGAAAACATGTTGCAATCCAGAGCACGTATTTGTGCAGTCCATGTTATTGTAACAGCGTTTTTCCAGGCTGTAAGAAACCTGGATGCATGGAAGCAATAAGCATAGATGAGGTATTTGCTGTTGTAAGGAGTCAGTTCGATAAATACTCTATATTGAGGGGATAGTAAAATGTGCATAGGAAAAAATAGGAAATTAACATTTATCGTGTTTATCTGTTTACTACCTTTCTTCAAAATGGAAAGAGAAGCAGTGGCGAATGAACCAGGGATTAATTTGGAAGTTATTGTTCAGCATGCACGGCAAATGCACATATTAATGGAACAGAGGAAAGTACAGGGATTCAATACCTCGAAGGTTGAAGAACTTGACAGACTTTCCAGGGAAGCGGCTGGCAAGGGTAATTATGAAGAATCTCTCAGATTAATAATGGAAGCGCAATCATTGTTGGAAAAGATGAAAAGTTTGCCTGCAGATCAAATATCCGTGACGTTGCCAATTAATGCATCAAAGATACGTATAACGAGCACAGTACCTAGCCTTACTACCGGAAAGTTCCTTAATGTAAAGGATCCCCCATTTACACCGGAGCCGGTAGATGTAAAAGACGGAAAAGTCACGTTGACATTAAGTAGCATACCTGTTTTTGTAGAGGATATCTCAGAAGCCAGAGAAATAGCGGCTGATACTGAAG
>CAZPUD010000278.1:1779-5446 GCA_964589115.1 uncultured candidatus Brocadiaceae bacterium
CCTGTTTTTGTAGAGGATATCTCAGAAGCCAGAGAAATAGCGGCTGATACTGAAGAAGCATATTCATTTGGTATTCATGAACCACCTTTTGAAACTTATGATATCCGCCTGGATGACCTCGGTGTTCGCTGGGTGAGGCTCTCCGGTCCATCGGGGGTTGTATGGGATGCAGATGAACCAGAAAAAGGGAGATATAACTGGCTCCGTATTGATAAATCTATCTCCTTATTTTATAAACATAATATTAATATGGTAGTTACTATTCTTTGTTTTAATAAATGGGATCAGGGGACAAAAACATTAAAGGACCCTGGTATCCCTGTTACAAAATTACCCAAACACTTAAAAGAATATCAATCTTTTTTAAGTAGAGTTATAGAACGATATGATGGCGATGGCATTGACGATGCGCCGGGGTCACCGGTTGTACATTACTGGCAGATAGAAAATGAACCAGATGGAATAGGATGGAAAGATACGTCAAAGAACTTTGCTAAATTAGTTAAAATATCCAGTAAGACAATTAAAGAGGCCAATCCGAATGCAAAGGTAGTTTTAGCCGGGATAGCGACACCAGATGGTTTTTATAGATTTTATGTTCCGATGTTGGAAGAACTGGCAAAAATGAAAGAAAATCCCAATGAGAGGAATTTTGATGTTGTTGATATTCACTGGTCACTTGAAACAGGAGGAGATTACAGGGCAGTTAAGGGTCATGCAATGAAAACGCTCGTTAGTGATATACGCAGTAAACTGGATAGTATAGGTTATAAAGATGTCCCTATTTGGATTACAGAAATGTCTACCTATTGTGGGAAGCCTCGTGGTTTAAATCCAAATTCATTTTTAATAGAGAAATCAGAGGCTGATCATGCCTCGGAACTTTTGAAAAGCTATGTGTACCCTATGGGTTTAGGGATAAAAAAGATATTATGGACTTTCGGGTTGGTAGATCGTCATAATTTCGGTGGCCAGGGAGTTAATAATTACTTCGATACTGTAAGCCTTATCCATAATCCCCGTAATAGTGGTAAATCTCATAAAAAACTTGCATATTATACCTATAAACTAATGGTTGATAAGCTGAAAGGGAGCAGTAATATAATAACTCTTAATCTGGGCGAAGGTGTTTATGCCTATAAATTTTTAAAGGATGGCAGGTCTGTTTATGTATTGTGGTATGAGAGGAGTTAGAATAAATTTGTATGATACCATCAGGTAAATCTTAAGGAGTGCAGATAAAATGGGTAAAGCGCCTGTAGAGAAAGTTACACTAATAGTGGGTGCCGGTATGACGGGCTTAACGGCAGCATATACCCTTGCCAGAGGAGGGGAAAAATGCGTACTTTTAGAAAAAGAAGGTTTCATTGGAGGAAATTGCCGCACCTATATATTAGATGACATCGTATTTGATCTGGGCCCTCATGTATTATCGCTAAACCAAGACCTGGAAGGTGATAAATTACTATTAGAGTTATTGGGGAACGATGTGATTTCCAGAAAATGGAATGTTGCAATCCATGCTAATAGGAAATACTGGAGATTTCCTCCTCGTTTATTTGATCTGCTTTTTTACCCGTGGAAATATAAAAAAGAGATGCTTTTGACACGATTACGTAAGGATTTATATAAATCTTCTGATAAACTCGCTCTGAGACAAGCATTTGAAGAAAAAACAGGCTATTCCTTCTATAACGACCTACTTTCGTCATTTATATTAAAAAAGGCTTGTATTCCCGGTGATAAGGTACATCGTGATTGGTTTTTTAGAACTGATCGGGATATCTATCAGCATAAGGAAGCTCCTAAAAGGGGACGACCATTAAAATCATGGTATTATCCTGCAAAAGGATTTGGTATAATTCCCCAAAACCTTTGGGAAAAATATTCTCTACTGGGAGGAGAAACAATATTAAATTGCGGGCCAATATCTTTCGATAAATCCGAAGATCATATTATAAGTATAAAAGTAAATAACAGGACGTTCTTAGTAAAAGATGTCATCTGGACTGGGTCAATAAATGAACTCAACGGTCTTTTAGATGCCAATATTTCACCAATTAAATATATAGATACTATGGTTGTTTGTTTAACGTATAATCGGAAGAAAAGTATTTCCCGTCCATTTCTTTATACCTTTCACCCTCAAGAGGATTTGATTTTTAATCGAATATACTATCCCGATCATATATATGGTGATAAAAGATGGCCCGATCATGAGGGTATTTGTCTTGAGTTAAACAATATAACCTGTTTACAGGATACATCTGATACAGGAATTATTGCACGGGCTGTAAATGACATAGAAAAGATGGGGCTCTTTAAGAAAACAGAACTTCGGCAACAGCATCTATTCAGGCTAAAAGAATGCATGCCAGTATATGGACTTGATTACGAAGCAAAGGTCCAGGAGGTACTTGAAGTAATACATCGCTATCAAAACTTGTATTCGGTTGGTCGCAATGGAGGATACTTTTTCTGTCTATCACACTCTGCTGTAAGCCAAGGATTAAAAGTGGCTAAACATATATTATTAAAGAAAAAGAGAGTAGTATAATGAGAATCCTTTTACTCAACCCACCATTCCTTGCAAAATTCTCCCGTCCTCAGCGAAGCCCTGCAGTTACCAAGAGCGGGACACTTTATTTTCCCATGTGGCTGGCCTATGCTGCCGGTGTATTGATGGAAAACGGCTTTGATGTCAATCTTATAGATGCGCCTGCAGAAGGATATTCAATCAATGACATATTTGAAAAAACCAGAAACTTTCAACCATCCCTCATTATCCTCGATACCAGTACGCCGAGTATCTACAATGATGTTGCTGTTGCCTGCAAGTTGAAAGAAATGTTTCCATCCTCTTTTATAACCCTTGTAGGTACTCATGTATCAGCGCTTCCTGAAGAAACCCTGGATATAGATAAGCGGATTGATGCCGTTGCAAGGTATGAATATGACTATACCTTATTGGATCTTGCTAAAACCCTTACTGTTAGAGGGAATTTTAGGAATATACCGGGTTTGAGTTTTCGGGAAGATAATAGTATTGTTCATAATCCGGGAAGACCATATGCAGAGAATTTGGACGATATACCATTTGTAAGCAAGGTGTATAAAAAATTTCTAAAGATTGAGAATTACTTTAATCCCAATGCCCTTTATCCTATGGTTACAATCACTACCAGCAGGGGTTGTCCATTCCCATGTACCTTCTGTGTATATCCCCAGACATTAATGGGCAGGGGCTTCCGGTTGAGAAGTGTAGAGAATGTAGTCTCAGAGATGCAGTATATCGTAGAAAATTTTCCTCAGGCAAAGGCCATCTTCTTTGAAGACGATACCATGACGGTTAATAAAAACAGATGCAAAGAATTGGCAAATCTTATACTCCAGAAAAAGATTAAAATCTCGTGGACAGCAAACGCCAGAGTAGGATTGGATTACGAAACAATGCTGGTCATGAAAGAAGCCGGATGCCGTTCCTTTTGTGTAGGATTTGAGAGTGGAAGCCAAAAGATCCTGGATAATATGAAAAAAAAAGCCAGACTTGAGGAAATGAAGCTTTTTATGGCAAATGCGAGAAAGGCTGGTATATTAATACATGGCTGCTTTATGGCCGGGTTGCCAGGTGAAACCATGGAAACTCTTCAGGAGACGCTAAGCCTGG
>CAZPUD010000279.1:0-5391 GCA_964589115.1 uncultured candidatus Brocadiaceae bacterium
GAATGGGCTTAACAGTTAAACCATCAAAAAAAACGCTTTTATCGGGCCGGCTGTCAACAACACTGATTTGGCATCCATTATTTACCTGTTTGATACGGTCTTCCAGATTAAGGGAAAACTGGGTACATCCCGTTATTAATAACCAAACGATTGAAAAAAGTATCCTGTGTCTTTTTATTAAATATTTGTACATAGCAACAACGCAGCATTTTAGTTTTTTAAAATCAAACTTGCATAAAAACAACTTAACTCCTTAGAGGTGATATGTTTGTCGCCATTTTTTCAAAGGGCAAATTGATACGGGCATTATAATGTAAACCTCTTCAATTTTCTACAGCTAACCTTTACTCCAAACCGCAAATGCAATATCTCTTCAAGCCTCATGCCATAAGGTAAAACATATGTAACAATTTATTTTTTGAAAATTTCCAGAAATAAGAATTTATTGCATGCCGCCCAGGGGCAGGTTTCAAACCTGCCCCTGTAATAAATAATATTCGTGCAGAGGTTTTACAAAAAAACTAAACTGTTACCGATATCTTATCTTTTCTCTTGCAAAATAAATAGTTGGAATAAGGATTGCTTGATTTTTAGTATATTACCTGCTTATCATGCATTTTATAAAGTGTTGTTTTCTATATTACTTTCTGAATATATTACAAAATCAGAAATTTAGTATAAAAATATAAATGGTATATTTCTAATAACATATGACTATTTAGTACAAGAAAACGTGACTATACACTATTTGGATTATACCGGATAGTGTTGTACAATAAAACAATATCTAAGGCCTGTTATGGTTTACAATGTTTGGAAAAATGTTTTTAAAAAGGCTACAAAAGAAGTTGAGAACAATACCCTTGATGTGCTTAAGGCTGTTCCTATTTTAAGTGATCTTTCCAAAAACGAATTAAAAGAATTTGAACGTATCATTCACCAAAGATGCTACAAACCAAATGAGAACATTTTCTGGGAAGGTGAGCCAGGTGTAGGAATGTATATTATCCAGAAAGGCACAGTAAAAATTTATAAGGTTTTGCCTGATATGAAAAGTAAAGAGATGGCAATACTAAAAAGCGGTGATTTCTTTGGTGAGCTGGCCTTGCTGGATGAATTACCACGCAGTGCATCAGCGGTTGCAATGGAAACATGTCACATTCTGGGGTTGTTTCGTCCGGAACTTTTTGATGTCTTTGAAAGGAAACCGAAACTCGGGTTAAAGGTAATAACAAAACTTGCCCAGATCATCGGGAACCGTTTACGCATCACCAGTGACAGACTCTAAAATCTTTATATGAGTTTTACCTCACACATGAGTCAAGTTTTAGAAGAAATTACTGTAACCACAGATTTCACGGATTGCACAGATTTAGGTAAACGGGTAAATGAGTATATGAGTTAAGTACTCATTCACTCATTTACCCATTTACTCATTCGCTTATTCGATATTTTTATCTGTGCAATCCGTGAAATCTGTGGTTTCAATCCCTTTTTATAGGTCTAAGGCTTCGTTAGTCATTTAATAAAAAATATCTATGAGTTCTAACGATCGTATTATCATTAATATCTATCTTAATAATGAGTTTTTCATACGATTAATTAAGTGGTTCGTTGTACTTCTTATATTTGGATTAATTATAGTATTTCTTCTCACCATAAAGATTTTAATGATAACACTTGTTGTATCCATTCTGCTGGCGTTTTTTCTGGATCCAATGGTGCGAGTTATGGAAACCTACAATATAAGCCGTATACATGCTATTATCATTACATTTGTCATTGCCACAGCCGTTGCTGCCATTGGCATTGCTTTTATAATTCCATTATTTTCAACAGAGATACAATCAATTTCTACCAATTTCCAGTTAAAGCATCCCTCGGCCCTTACCGATGAGGTAAAAACAAATATTGAAAAAAATTTTCCATTCATGAAACAAAGTGGACTGTCTGGCGAATTAGCCGCATACCTACATTACATACTAGAGGACCTGATTAAGGAAAGCATTGATATACTTTCCGAATTCGTCCATATTGTCTCCATGGTCTTTACTGTTCCTGTATTTACTTTCTTTCTCCTTAAAGACGGGCAACGTATAAAAAAAGTCTTTGTAAAATTAGTGCCAAACCGCTATTTCGAAATGACACTAATCCTCATTCACAAGATTTGCCATCAATTGGGATTTTATATTCGCGGGCAACTTCTCGACGCATTTATTATTGGCGTCCTCTCCAGCTTCACCCTTTATTTATTAAACGTTCGGTATGCTTTTCTTATCGGTGCCTTTGCCGGGTGTGCTAATATCATTCCGCACTTTGGTCCTATTGTCGGTGCAATCCCTGCAATCTTTATAACATTGATGGAAACAGGTTCATTTACTCTGGCCTTTTTAATTGCAGTATCTTTTATAACAATTCAAATCTTAGATTATTTATTTATTTCTCATATGGTGGTTTTCAAGCACATCCACCTGCATCCTATCGTGGTTTTTGTTGTCGTTTTTATAGGTGGTTATTTAATGGGGGCTATAGGAATGGTTGTCGCTGCATTACTCGCAGGTATTTTAAAGGTAGCTATTACAGAACTAGCATGGGGTTTCAAACATTACCGTATATTGTCATATACGCAGCATTCTAATATTAATGAAATAAAATAACATACATTGAGGAATTTAAAATAAACAAACATCTATCACATAAAAATATTTATACAGCCTGAATAAAACATCACGTTAAAGGCAAACCTTAAGCAATTAAGGGACGCAAAGGAAAGGGTCTCAAGAAGTAAGCATTCATGTATGTTTTATTAGAGAAGACAGCCTTACTGCCGAAGATGTTATACAACGAATATCTTTGCAGTAAGGCTTTTTTATTTTACTGAAAAATTGCAAGATCCATACAGAAGGATTTAACGATGTTCCATAACCGCAGGACGGTAATCATAGGGCTGTTTATTGGCCTGTTAGGAATAATAAACAGTTTTATTCCTTTAGTGAGTGGTCTTGAGGAAAATATTGATCTCAGTTTGTTATTCAAGCTGAGGGGGCCTCGCCAAACACCGCAAGAGGTTGTTATTATTAACATGGATAAGTCTTCCGTAGAGAAACTTAATTTACCGGACAATCCTGAGAAATGGCCTCGATCTTTCCATGCCCTTCTTGTAAAAAACTTAGTTAAACTAGGCGCCACTGTGATTGCCTTCGATATCTTTTTTGAAGAACCTGCCTCTTCAGAAAATGATGCTGCATTTGCAAAAGCAATCGACAGTGCTTCCAATGTTGTCCTCTGTGAATCACTTAAAAAAGAAACTATTCCCCTGTATGATGATAAAGGTTCATCCCGTGGCGATGCTTACGTTGTAAAGCTGGTTCAACCTATTCCCCTCTTTGTGCGATCTGCTTTAGCTTCGGCTCCGTTTCCACTTCCCAAAGTACCTGTTAAAATAAGTCAATACTGGACATTTAAGGCATCTGCAGGGGATAAACCAACATTACCGGTTACTATATTTCAAATCTATGCATTGACACAGTACAATGAATTTATCCAATTATTAGAAAAGTTTTATCCATCCGGAACAAATAAATTACCTCAAAGTAAGGATGAAATTATTAGTTCAAAATCCGCTATAAATACCATTCAAATTTTGAGAGATATTTTTAAAAACAAACCTCATATTGCTGATAAAATGATAGAAGATTTGGAAAAAAGACGGATGTCGGCTGCAGATACCGGAAAAATTCATATCCTTAAATCACTCATAAAGATTTACCAGGGCTGTGATTGCCGTTACTTAAATTTTTACGGACCTCCTTGCACGATTACAACAATCCCATATTATCAAATACTGCAATTCCCAGAAAAAATAAGCAATGATTATTTTAATGGCAAGGTTGTATTTGTTGGTACCTCCGGAAATTTACGTTCAACACAAAAAGACGGTTTTTATACAGTTTTCTCACGGCCGGATGGATTGGACCTCAGTGGAGTTGAAATTGCAGCAACAGCATTTGCAAATCTTCTCGAGGATATGCCGGTTCAACCACTCAAATCCTGGAAATATCTCATTGTTATTTTCATATGGGGGACAGCAGCAGGTATTCTTTGCCATGCGTTCCCTTCTCTTATTTCCACTTCGAGTGTTACAGGGATAAGCGCTGTATATTTAATTATTGCGTTGCACCAATTTAAGACTACAGGCACGTGGTATCCGCTGACTATTCCTTTATTTTTTCAAGTACCTCTGGCTTTCTTTAGCGGCATAGTATTTAAGTATACCGATACGAACAAAGAGCGTAATAACATCAGGACGGCATTTAAATATTACATACCTGATGAGATTGTTGATCAATTGTCAAAGAATATTACAGACCTGAAAACGCATAACCAGTTAGTTTACGGAACTTGTTTATCTACAGACGCAGAACGATACACCTCTTTATCTGAAACTATGAATCCTGAAGAACTGAGAACTTTTATTAACAAATATTATGAGACCATTTTTGAATCTATAAAACAACATGATGGATTAATAACAAATATAGTAGGAGATTCTGTACTTGCTTTATGGGTCGCAGTGCAACAGGATGAAACACGAAAGAAACAGGCCTGCATCTCGGCACTCGATATTGAAGAACGGGTTCACCATTTCAATCAGTCTTCTCCCTTTATGCAGCTTCCCACCCGTATAGGGTTACACTCAGGGCATGTATTACTTGGGAACGTAGGCGCTGTTGACCACTATGAGTATCGCCCTATAGGAGATATAGTTAATACAGCGACAAGGATAGAGGGATTAAATAAATATTTAGGTACAAGAATTTTGGTTTCTGAAGAGGTAGTCACACAACTTGATGATTTCATTACAAGAGATCTTGGGAAATTTTTGTTTGTTGGAAAATCAAAACCTATTGAAATATATGAATTAATATGCCTGAAAGAAAAATCTAATCGGAAACAAAGAGATCTTTGCCTGTTTTTTTCAGAAGCACTTGACGCATTTAAGAGGCAGTCATGGTACGAGGCGACAGAAAAATTTTATAAACTTATAAGAATATACGGAGAAGATGGACCTTCACTCTTTTTTATAGCATTATGTAAAAAGAATAGAGAGAAACAATTCGATGAGTCGTGGAATGGCGCAATTTGTATGGATAAAAAATAATCGTTCACTTTAAACATATATCTTGTCACCGGCCATTCTTTCACAATATAAAGGATATATATATGGTATAAGCGGTAACAATTACGGAATCTTAACTAGTACACTGTCAACATTATTTGTAACGGTATGTGAATAACCAAAAGAGGCATAGCTTGTCATTGCGAAGGTCTTTTCTGAAGCAATCTCTTAGAGTTTAAGAGTTTGGGAGTTTGGGAGTTAACTCTTCAACT
>CAZPUD010000280.1:0-5318 GCA_964589115.1 uncultured candidatus Brocadiaceae bacterium
TTCAATCTACAAGATTGAACCAACCATGGTTGCTGCCAAAGGCAGCCTAACTTGATATATAAAAATGAAAATAGACCAGCGTATAAAAGTTGAGTTTCAGTATATGATACATTTTACACATGATATATTTAATACAGACAACAATGTGTTTGGAGAAGTATTGAAGGAAGAGCAATCAAAGATTATTGTTTTTCTCGATTCAGGAGTAGCATCCTCCTGGCCAGATATTCAGTATCGAATGAAAAGATGGTTTGATACTCATTTCAGGTGCGGAGACGTTATTTTCCCGGCAATCATCATTGATGGTGGAGAACGCTGTAAGAATGATTTTCAATGTCAAAAGGAGATTGCCTGTGCACTGCGTAAAAACGGCTTAGACCGGCATTCTTATGTAATCATCATAGGCGGTGGCGCAGTGCTTGATACTGTAGGGTTTATTGCGTCTATCAGCCAAAGAGGTATACGCCATATACGAATACCGACAACGGTTCTTTCGCAGAATGACTCTGGTGTGGGAGTCAAGAATGGTGTTAATTTTTATGGTGTAAAAAACTATTTTGGTACCTTTACGCCTCCATATGCTGTAATTAATGATTTTGATTTTTTAAAAACACTGAATATGCGGGATTGGCTCTCAGGAATATCGGAAGCATTCAAGGTTGCAATTATTAAAGATCGTTTATTTTTAGAATACCTGGTTTGCAATGCGAAATTCCTGTACACGCGCAAAGAAGATATCATGGAGACCCTGATAATTCGCTGTGTTCAACTGCATACGAATCATATAGTCTCTGGAAATGACCCTTTTGAAAACGGGTCTTCCCGCCCTTTAGATTTTGGGCATTGGAGTGGACATTACCTTGAGGCAATGACAGGATATGATCTCCGCCATGGAGAAGCAGTGGCAGTTGGCATCATACTCGATATGACAATTGCTAAAAACCGAGACCTTGTTAATAAAGGCGAGTATGATCTTGTTTACTATGGCCTTAAGGACTGCGGTTTTCGGTTATGGCATCCTTTCCTTGAAAAAAGGGAAGATAGTAAATCCCTAAGTATTTATAACGGGCTTGAGGAGTTTCGGCAGCACATGGGCGGTAAACTTAGCTTGATTATGCCAAACCATCTTGGCAGCAGTTGTCAGATAAGCAGTATTTCACATGATGAGATAGAACAGGCTGTGAGTGAAATGAAGGATATAAGTATCTGGACATAAATTTTTTCTTACTTTATAAAAATGTTTATTTTCCGATGAACATTGGTAACCTCTGGCGGGTTCAGGTTTGTAACCTGAACCCGCAGAAGAAACGTTTTATTCAGAAAAGTTAATGAAGGCTTAATTAAATGAGATTGAAAAATAATAATCATGTAATGTATTGCCTCAATATTCATCCCGGAGAGCATCTGGATGAAATTCTTACATGTATAGAGGAATATGCCCTTAAGGTTAAAGAAAGAGTTTGTCCCGACGCATGTTTTGGATTGGGACTGCGGCTTTCTTATGTAGCAGCACAAGAACTTTCTGCTAAATTAAAGGATTTTCTGGAATTTCTCAATAATAACAAAATGTATGTAGTAACGATAAATGGTTTCCCGTTTGGCTCTTTTCATGAAACAAGGGTAAAAGAGAAGGTATATCTTCCAGACTGGACGTCTATCATGCGGTTAAATTATACATTGAAACTTGCTGAGATCCTTGCGAGTATTTTGCCTGAGGGTGAAATAGGTACAATATCCACAGTTCCATTACATTTCGGGAAGAAAGAGGAACCTCTAGCAGTGTCTAATTTGTTGATGTCAGTGGTTTTTTTAAGAGAAATAGAAAAGAGAACAGGTAAACGGATTATTCTCTCTTTAGAACCTGAACCGGGTTGTTATCTTGATTCACTTGATTCCGTAATTAATTTTTTTAAGAGAATTTTCGGGATAAATGAGTATACCAGAGGATACATAGGGGTATGTCTTGACTGCTGTCACACGGCAGTGGAATTTGAATCGCCATTTGTATGGTTTAAAAGACTTACGGATTTTGGAATAGAGGTTATAAAAATTCAAATCTCCTCGGCTCTCAGAATAGAGGATTTACAAAATCCCCGCCAAATGCTTATTCCTTTTTACGATAAGGTACATCTTCATCAGGTGCATATTTTATCAAGACAAGGTATTGTAAGATATAGAGACCTGCCGGATGCGTTAGACAGACCAACCGGTGGTGAGTGGAGGATCCATTTTCATGTTCCTTTAACATGGTCCGGAAATGAGATTTCTTCTACTGCGGGCCTTATTGAAGATGATTTTTTCAAGCAAATAATTAGTACAGGGAAAAGACATATAGAAATTGAAACATATTCTTATGAAACCTTACCTGATCTTAAATTACCTATTGTAGATTCTATTGTATCTGAAATGGAGTGGTTAAAGGAAAAAATGGGATATTTTGTATGAAACAAGATCCAAAAAATACTTTCCGTGTTGGCATATCAGGGTCATATGGGGGGTTGAATTTAGGTGATGAGGCTATTTTACAGAGTATTATTACTCAGTTACGACGTTCTATTCCGGTAGAAATTACGGTATTTTCTCGAAATCCTGATGATACGTTACGGCGTCATAAGGTAGACCGGGCAGTGCCGGTTCGAAAAATAACAAGAAGTGAAGTACTTCCTGAGATCGAAGGGCTTGACCTTATAATTCTCGGCGGAGGAGGAATCTTATTCGATGCAGAAGTAAAAATGTATTTACGGGAGGTAATGGTAGCACAAGAAAAGGGAATACCGGTAATGGTTTATGCTGTGGGTGCTGGACCGTTAGAAGACCCAAGTGCCCAGGAAATGGTACGTGAATGTTTAAACATGGCAACTGTTGTTACCGTTCGTGAAAGAAGTGCCAAACATATCTTAGAAGAAGTTGGAGTAAACCGTGAAATAATTGTAACTGCAGACCCTGGAATTCTTCTCAAACCAGAACCTTTACCGGATGGTACCATTGAGAGGGAACACCTGAAAGGTGAACGTTGCTTGATAGGCATGTCTGTTCGCGAGCCAGGGACTGCTGCGCCTGACATCAAAGAGGAGCATTACCATGCCCTTTTAGCAGACGCCGCCGATTATATGGTAGACCGGTTCGATGCTGATGTGGTATTTGTTCCTATGGAGAGGCGTATGAAGGATGTGCAGCATTCTCATGCAGTAGTTGCCCGGATGCTTCTTGCCTCCCGGGCTACCGTGCTGAAAGGCGAATATACATCCGGACAGTTGCTTACTATTATTAGTCACTTTAAATTTTCCGTGGGAATGCGGCTTCATTTCCTTATCTTTTCTGCAATACAGAAAGTACCGTTTGTAGCCTTACCCTATGCATCTAAGGTCGGTGGTTTTCTTGAAGAACTCCAGGTGATAATGCCTCCTATGGACCTTGTGAATGCCGGACGGCTTATTGCCCATGTAGACCGGTCATGGGATAGGCAGCAGACATTGCGAAATCAAATGAATCGAATACTTCCTGAATTGAAAAAGCGTGCCCTCGAGAATAACACTATAGCAGTTCGCTTGCTGAAGGAAGGTCGTAAGCGAAAAAAGGGCTTACCAAAAAAGTCACTAAATAAGTTTTCTACAGGAGTTTAAGGGTGCCTGTACTTTCCCGTCCTGCACAATCCGTTACTATTAATCTTCCGGTGCGATGCGCAACCGTCGCTGCGGAGACTGATGTACTTGTGGTTGGCGGTGGTCCGGCGGGTTTAGGTGCTGCTTCAGGAGCCGCGGCTGCAGGTGCAAAAGTTGTTTTGGCCGAGCGTTATGGCTTTCTCGGTGGTCATGCAACTGCGGCCTTAGTTATGCCTATTGCAACATCTCATACACTGAATCCGATGCAGGAGCGTGCCGGTGCAGTAACATTGTTTCCTACAAACCAGGGAACTGGTGAGCCGGTGGTAGCCGGTGTATTTGCAAGTTTCGTAGAACGTCTCGTACATGCGGGCGGAGCGATTTCACCTACAGTGGAAATCGGTTATGTGGTTCCGTTTGATCCGGAAGTGTTTAAATATGTTGCATGGGAAATGCTCGACGATGCCGGCGTACAAATCTTGTTCCATGCCTTAGCTACTGATATCTTGGACGACCATGGGAAAAAGGGGGTTGTTTTTGAAACGAAATCCGGCCCGTTAGTGATTAAGGCTAAAGTTATCGTTGACTGTACAGGGGATGGAGATATTGCAGCACGGGCTGGAGCACAATACGAAATAGGGCGGGACCCGGATGGGATGGTTCAGCCTATGACCCTGATGTTCCGGATTGTGGAGTTTGAACGTAAAGCGTTTAAGGCTTATGTAAAGGAGCACCCTGGTGAGTGGTATGGGGTACATGGACTCTGGGATATCGTTCGGAGGGCTAGTGCTGCCGGGGATCTCGATTTACAGCGGGAAGATATCTTGTTTTTTGGAACTCCACATGAGCGTGAAGTTACTTTTAATAGCACTCGTGTGACAAAAGTGTTAGGTATCGACGTGTGGGATTTAACGTACGCTGAGTGGGAAGGCCGTCATCAAATGCGTCAGATTACTTCATTTTTACGTCGATACGTGCCTGGTTTTGAGAAGTCTTATGTTGTTCAGAGTGGTGTAAATGTGGGTGTACGTGAAACGAGAAGGGTTTTGGGAGATTACCTGCTTACAGCAGACGATGTATTACAGGCACGTAAATTTGATGATGTTATTGCCCGATGTGCATACCCTATTGATATTCATAATCCTAAAGGTAAAGGTACAATATTTAACTGGTTACCGCCGGGAGAAGCATACGACATTCCATTGCGTTGTCTTTTGCCTCGTGGGATTGATGATATTATTGTGGCAGGTCGTTGTATCTCCGGTACCCATGAAGCCCATTCCTCATACCGTGTTATGCCTACTGCAATGGCAATAGGTCAGGCGGCGGGCACATGCGCGGCACTTGCATCCCTTCGTAACAGGATGCCAAGAGATATACCATCCATAGATGTTCAGAATGAGCTTATTAATCAGGGAGCTAATCTCCGTGATATAAAAATAACATCCCGATTTATATGAAATGCGCAAAACGACTAAGCTCAACGGTGATGATCGAACCGATCCTGATATTTATAAAATTATGATGATTTTCTGTTATAATGCAGTTGACTTTTTTATGAAATTCATTATAATTTTAGAATTGTTTCATTTTTTGACTGCGTCAAGAATAGCCGATAAGGTTAAAGAGTTGTAAATTTTGCGCTCGTAGCTCAATTGGACAGAGTGGTGGACTTCGAATCCAACGGTTGCAGGTTCAAGTCCTGCCGGGCGCGCC
>CAZPUD010000281.1:0-5313 GCA_964589115.1 uncultured candidatus Brocadiaceae bacterium
TAACCGTTTCATTTAATAATTCTTCCACCCCAAAACATGGCTTTGAACTTTCTGCACTTGATGCAAATAATAACCACGTTGGTGCTTTTAGTACTGTTGACGGCAATACCCAAACCTCTAATGGGAATTATATAAAACATACCCTGAACGGCAGCAACCAGTCTGGTAATGCTAGCTGGAATGTAAACTGGACTGCACCTTCTTACGAAGTCTCATACCCGGTGACATTTTATGCAGCCGGCAATGAAGCGAATGGGGACGGTTCAAACGATGATGACTATATTTATACGGCTCAACTGGAAATTGGCGGGTCGTCAGCGGCAACGCCAACGCCTGTAACGAGTCCCTCACCGGAACCTACAAATTCCCCAACTGCTACTCCTGTGGTAACACCGACACCTGCTCCGACGGGTTCGCCGGCTTCTACGCCTGTTGTAACGCCTACAATTACACCGGTAGCCGTCTCAGCGAAGGTTCAAATAAAACCGGAGGTAATCAACCCTGATAGTAATGGTAAGTTTATAGCCTTCATTCGGCTTCCTTTGCCTTACAGTGCTTATGATATTGAAGCAGACACCGTTAAATGCAACGGGGTAAAGGCTATTAGGGGAAAAGCTCATAAAAGGCGGTTTATTGCAGCATTCAAAGTAAAAGACTTCGAATATGAAATGAAAACCAAAAAGGATCGCAGGTTTAAGAAAATATTTAAGAAAGTTGAATTTACTGTATCCGGTGAACTGGAAGATGGTGCAATATTCGAGGGAAGTGATACGGTAAGGATAAAAGTAAAAAAACACGACGATGACGACGATGAAGATGATGACGATGAAGATGAAGACGATGATGACGACGATGAAGATGACGACGATGATGATGATGATGACAAAGACGACGACGATGAAGATGACGATGACGATGATAATGATGATTAATAGTTAAAAGAGACTTCGACAGATGAATACTTTAAAAGGGAGGCTTTTATAGCCTCCCTTTTTATTTACGTCTTCTTTAATTATAATGTATAAGAATTTCAATGTTTGTTGTAGGGGCAGGTTTTAAACCTGCCCCTACTTGTATTCTCCCGTGCCTTGCACAATTCGAAACGTTTATGTTTGTTTCACATTCAGAGTTGGCCAGAGTTGGTTCAATCGTCCACGATTGAACCGAAATATTTTGCATGTTTCTTATGTATGGCACCAATCAAAAACGTACAGGCACATGCTAAACACACGGTTCAATCTAAAAGATTGAACCAACCCCGATGGTTGTATGATTAATAGCTACTTAGCCATTTAACCATCTATCCACTATTCACTGCATTTCCAGCATAAGGATGGTTTTCAGCAGCATTTCTGTAACTACCGACATATAACATCACATCCAGATACCACCACAAAAGAAAATATGAGAATTGTCAGATAAGTAGAATGCATTCAAACACTTGTTTTATCTGACCTCATTCATTAAAATTAATGTAGCAATTTAGACGTCCCCGGTGGGGCGGTCTCTGTATACCCGATGAGGCGTCCCTGTATACTAATACAAACCATATGAAAGATTTTATTACACTATTACAAAAAAACAAACAATACAAAGAAATCCTTCGCCATCTCCGTGCCGGCACTGATTGTTCCGTCAATGGATTGTGGGGGTCATCTGCAAACTTCTTCATCTCTGCTATTGTTAATGACCGGTTAGCGGTCAGTGCAAGACCCAAATTGCTCATTGTAGTATCTGATATTGATGAAGCTGAAAATGATCTGGGAGATCTGAATACCTTTTTGCGCGGGCGCGTTAGTGTGTTTCCGGTCATTGAGGACATTTTTTCAGAAGACCTTTCAGAAAAAGGAGATACCCTTGCACAAAGGCTTCATGTTATCAATCAGATCCTTTACCGCGATGAGAATGGCAATGATAATCCCGATATCCTTATTGCCCCTATTCAGTCATTATTACAGCCAGTACCCTCTATTGAATCCATTTCAAGCAACATCATAAGTATTCAAAAAAACCAGGAATATCCGCGTGAAGAACTCGTAGCATGGTTGCAGGAACATCGCTATCAATTGGCATACCAGGTTGAAAATTCTGGGGAATATGCCTTACGTGGTGGTATTATCGATATATTTCCGTTTGCATCAAATACACCGTATCGTATTGAGTATTTCGGAGATGAGGTCGATTCTATCCGCAAGTTCAGTGTCGAATCTCAATTATCCGAGCAAGACCTTAATATGTGCCAGATACTTTCTGTAGATAAAATTTATAATTCGGATACCGCCCGGGCAGGGTCAAAAAAAACTTCACTCCTGACCTACCTGAATAAGGATACGTGGGTTATTTTTAAAGAACCTGCGAGCATTGAAGACTGGGCGAAAAGGATTTCTGCCGGTATTGAAGGCAGTATTGAATCAACCTCCGTCCGTGAATTATACAAAGATAATCAGGTATATCCGCAAAAGTCCTCCGGTAATGGGATGTTGTTTACGTTTCATGATATCTCTCGGCAATTAAGTGACTTTGTAAAGATAACCGTATCTAAACTGCCTTTACTTACGGACAGGAACGATTATACCTTTTCAGTAAAATCGGTGGATAATTTCCCGCAGGATATCAAATCCATCGTATCTGAATTCAAAAGGATCATTGAAACGAACGATAAAACAATCGTTTTCTGTAACAATAGCGCGGAGAAGCAGCGTTTCATGGAAATTGTCAATGATGAACTGCCGGATGGAAACGACCGATTAGACCTCCGTCTGGGACATCTCCACAAAGGGTTTCAATTTTCCGATATCCGGGTTGCCGTCCTTGCGCACCATGAAATATTCCATCGGTATCAGCAGCGTCGTGATGTAAAAAAGCCTATTCAGACAAGGGCGATTGATTCTTTCCTTGAGCTTAAAAAGGGTGATTACGTAGTACACATTGCCCATGGTATCGGGCGTTTTCTGGGAATGGAAACGCTGGAGGATGAAGGAAATAAAAGAGAGTACCTCATTCTCGAATTTGAAGAAGGTACAAAGGTATACGTGCCGGCAACCAAAATCGAGCTGGTACAAAAGTATATTGGCAGTTCAGACCATAGGCCAAGACTGGATAAGATTGGTTCAAAATATTGGGAGATACGAAAAAAACGTACGGAAAGCGCCGTTGTTGATGTTGCAAGCGATTTGCTGCATATCCAGGCGATGAGGAACGCAAAAGAAGGTATCGCATACCCTGAGGATACGGAATGGCAGAAGGAATTTGAAGCGGAATTTCTTTATGATGAAACCCCTGACCAGCTTCAGATAATAAAAGATATAAAGCATGATATGGAGTCAAAGACGCCTATGGACAGGCTTATCTGCGGAGATGTAGGATACGGGAAGACAGAACTCGCCATGCGTGCGGCCTTCAAGGCGGTAATGTTCGGGAAGCAGGTGGCCGTCCTTGTACCTACGACCATACTTGCGCAGCAGCATTACAGCACATTTTCGGAACGCATGGCCGATTACCCGATCAGGATTGAGGTATTAAGCAGGTTAAGGGTACGAAAGGAACAGAAGGAGACTCTGGAAAAAACCTCTGCAGGTCTTGTCGATATCCTCATTGGCACACACCGTCTTTTACAAAAGGACGTCTATTTTAAAGACCTTGGCCTCGTTATTATTGATGAAGAACAGCGTTTTGGCGTTGAACATAAGGAACGTCTGAAGAAATTACGGCAGATGGTGGACGTACTTACCCTGACCGCCACACCCATCCCGAGGACGCTTCACATGTCGCTGATGGGGATTAAGGATATTTCTTCACTCAATACGCCTCCGCTGGGAAGGCAGTCAATCCATACACAGATCATCCGGTATAATCCTGAAAAAATCAGGCAGGCAATCAGGTTCGAATTGAACCGGAAAGGGCAGGTGTATTTTGTCCATAACCGCGTGTATAACATTGAACGGATTGCAGGCACCATATCAGAGATAGTGCCTGAGGCAAGGATCACCACCGTTCACGGACAGATGGACGAAAAACTCATGGAATACAGGATGCGTGAGTTCGTTAACGGCCAGGCCGACATACTGGTGTCTACAACAATCATCGAATCAGGGCTGGACATTCCGAACGTCAATACGATATTGATAAACTGTGCCGATACCTTCGGGCTTGCCGATCTGCATCAGTTGCGGGGCAGGGTAGGGCGGTACAAACATCGTGCCTTTGCATACCTGATATTACCTGTTGACCGTCCCGTTACTCCTGAAGCGGAAAGGCGCATAAAGGCCATAGAAGAATTCGCTGAACTGGGTGCAGGATTCAAAATCGCCATGCGCGATTTAGAAATTCGAGGTGCCGGAAATATCCTCGGTATGGAGCAGCATGGTCATATTGCAGCAGTGGGTTACGAGATGTATTGCAGGCTGCTGGAACTGGCGGTACGAAAGGCAAAGCATGAGCCGATACATGAACCCCCGGACGTTTCAATTAGTTTAAACCTGGAGTCATTTATACCGAAGGGCTATATACCGGAAGACAATTTGAAAATGGACATTTACCGCAGACTCAACCGTTCCGTTTCTTTTGATGAAATAAGGGCCATTGCATCTGAAATGAAAGACCGTTTTGGTGACATTCCACGTCCGGTGAGGAATCTTTTGTCAGAATGCGAACTAAGAGTTATTGCCCAGCAGTCTGGGATTCGTTCCGTGGTACGGGTGGATAATATCCTGGTTATCCGTGTAGTTGATTTAAAAAAGGCAGAGGTGGGCCTGAATAATCTGAGAAAATATGTAAGGGTAATCAATGAAAATACGCTGCATGTAAGGCTGCCAAAAAGGGGAATGCTGCCTGAGGATTTACTGGAATTTCTCAAAAAGTCAATGAGGGGTTAAGAGGTGAATGGGTGGATGGGTGTATGAGTGTATGGGTGCATGGGATTTTCTCATCTACTCATCCACCCATCCACCCATCTACTCATTTACCCATTTACTCCTCTATCCATCTACCAAACTATTCAACAACCCCCCATCCTTCCTTGCCTTTATAATGCAGCAATGTCCCGCATCGGGCGCAGTGATAAATAAAATTGGGAAATGATTTGTGCTCAATAATATTAGCGCTGCGTTCTTTATCACCACACTTTGGACAATCGAGAAATATCTTATGCTTTTCTGCTGGAAAACCACAATGAGGGCAGGTACTTGCATAGCTGCTGATTTCCTTTTCACATTCCGGGCAGTTTATTAACATGGTATTTTTCCTTTCTTAAAACCAGAACAAGTTGGAGTAGAATAACCACGGAAGTACGGTGGGATAGAAGCGCAGAAAACA
>CAZPUD010000282.1:0-5308 GCA_964589115.1 uncultured candidatus Brocadiaceae bacterium
ATGGCCGGGTTGCCAGGTGAAACCATGGAAACTCTTCAGGAGACGCTAAGCCTGGCAAAAAGGCTTAATCCTGACACTGCCCAATTTTATCCTGTTATGGTTTATCCGGGAACAGAGGCATATGCATGGTATAAAGAGAGAGGACTGATAAATACTTCCGATTTCACCAGATGGATTACCCCAGAAGGACTCCATAATACAGTCATCAGCACAGAAAGTCTGTCATCGGAAGAACTCGTTAAATTTTGTGATAACGCAAGACGATCATTTTATTTAAGGCCATCTTATCTCATATATAAATCAAGACAAATGGTACTTTCTCCCAGAGAGATAAGAAGGACCCTAAAATCTGCCAGGACTTTTTTTAAGTATCTTATTAAGGGTTCTGATTTGCCAGAAAAAGGAGGATTATTTTGAGAGTAATTATAGGTATTATTATTGTCGCTTTATTTGGTTTTGTGGAGTCTACATGGGCAAATTCATCAAGCCCGCGGGTTCGGTTAGAAACCAATCTCGGTGTTATAGTCCTTGAGCTTGATTCGGAGGCAGCACCAAAAACGGTGGAAAACTTTCTTAATTATGTTAAGGACGGATTTTATGACGGCACTATCTTTCACCGCGTGATCAGAGGATTTATGATACAGGGTGGGGGATTCACCGCAAACATGCAGCAAAAGCCTACGAGAGATCCGATTCCTAACGAAGCCGATAATGGGCTTAAAAACCGGCGTGGTACAGTAGCTATGGCACGTACAATGAGTCCCCATTCTGCTACTGCTCAGTTCTTTATCAATACAGTAGATAATGCCTTTCTCGATCACAAAAGGAAGAATATGGAAGAATGGGGTTATTGTGTGTTTGGTAAGGTAATAGAGGGAATGAATGTAGTGAGTGCTATTGAGAGTGTACCTACCACAACAAAAGCCGGGCATCGGGATGTTCCGGCTTCTCCGGTAGTTATTGGAAAAGCGGTAGTAGTAGAATAATGGTCCTTTGGCATGTATGGTTTTATGGTTAATAGTCTTTTAGTTACTATTCATTATCTACTATCTACTGCCTTTTACGCGCCCATAATTACTCTCAAGAGTGGAATCTTAGAAGTCCCCTCTTGGGAGGGGTAAGGGGTGGGTTAAAAGAAAAGCCCGTTGGGTTTTGCTTTTAAAACCCAACTTAACTCAATAAAGAAACTTCCAACTATGAAAGTCTCTGTCATCGTTCCGGCATATAACGCCCAAAAATTTATCGGCAAGTGTATTGAAGCCCTTTTAGCCCAAAAATATCAGCGTGAAAATTACGAGATAATTGTTATTGACGATGGCTCTACCGACAGGACGTCGGATATTGTAAGAACTTATCCGGTGAAGTATATTTTCCAAAAAAATAAAGGTCCTGCTGCTGCCAGAAATGCTGGAGCAAAAGAAGCGAAAGGAGAAATAATACTCTTTACTGATTCTGATTGTATTCCTTTTGATAATTGGATTGAAGAAATGGTAAAGCCTTTTGATGATACTGAAATAATGGCAGTCAAAGGTGCTTACAAGACGAATCAGAAAAGTATCATTGCACGGTTTGCTCAACTTGAGTTCGAGGAGAGATTTGAGATGTTGAAAAAGGCTGGGTCTATCGATATGGTAGATACCTATTCCGCTGGCTATCGTAAAGATATATTTTTACAGATGGGTGGGTTTGATGTAAATTTTCCTGTAGCCAATAACGAAGATACAGAGCTCTCATACAGGATGTCAAAACTAGGCTATAAGATGGTTTTTAATCCCGAAGCCATAGTTTACCACCTGAATCATCCGGATACTATTAAAAGGTACATAAGGCTCAAATTTTGGCGGGGTTATTGGAGGATGGTGGTTTACAAAAAATTTCCGGATAAAATGCTAAAAGATACTTATACACCACAGACTTTAAAACTGCAAATCCTTTTACTATTTCTTCTATTGGCTGTTATTCCATTTGCAATAGTTTTTCCTAAAGGAATATGGCTTCCCGTTATTACTACCATATCTTTCTGTATATTATCACTTCCCTTCTGTATGTTAGCCATTAAAAAGGACCCGATTATCGGGATTTTTACTCCGTTTTTTCTTTCTATTAGGGCTGGTTCATTAGGATTTGGGATGTTATATGGTATGGGCAGCTCTAGAAAGATTTAGAATCCTTCATTTATACCGTTGTATCGATATTGTGTAGAGGATTATTTATTTTATGTGGTTGATACGTCAATACATTGTATAGCTTATTGAGGGGATGAGCGGTATTAAGTTCATCTCTGTCAGCCTTTCCATCGCCATTTGTATCTATCTTTGTGAAGATATCTTTAGAAATATTTAATTCTTCTTCATTAAGGGTTTTATCTCCATCGGTGTCTTTATTTTTTATAAGGTGAACGGTAGGAATATCTATCCTGCTTTTTGGATAGTAGAGATTAAGTTCTTCTCGGTCTGCCTTACCGTCACCATTTGCATCAATTTTTTCAAAAATATCTTCATGAATATTCAGTTCTTTTGCATTTAGGGCTTTATCACCATCACTGTCTTTATCCTTTATCATGTTAACTGTCATCATATTAAGCTGGCCGGGATTAGGAAGCGAATAATTGCCAATTCCTGTAATGGTATTCATTGAGATCTCCAGAAAAAACTAATGTAATGAATCAAAATTTTCTTATACTATATATCGGCATTTTTTAATAAAAGTTTAAGAAAATTTTCAGAAAGTATATGATGTCAAAACCACAAAATAACGAACAAATTTTCAGAAGCGTTTGCAGAATATGTCACGGTGGATGCGGGGTATTTGTTGTAGTTAAGGATGGCAAGGTTGTGAGGGTGAAAGGTGATCCTGCTTCACCAATGAATAGAGGTTGGATGTGTATTAAGGGTGTCATGACCCCTGAGATTGCAAATCATCCGGACCGGCTTAGTAAGCCACTTCGAAGAAAAGGGGAGAGGGGGAGTGGACAATGGGAATGTATTTCCTGGGAAGAAGCATTGGATTATATTACAGTTAAACTGAATAAGTTTCGTAAAGAATACGGTCCTGAGTCTATTGCCCTTGGTCAGGGAACAGGACGGCATCATTATATGCACGTCGTAAGGTTTGCAAATGCCCTTGGTACACCAAATTGGTATGAGCCTGGCCTCGCCCAATGTTTTATTCCGAGGATCACCGTAAGCAACCTAATGTATGGTAGTTTTGTCGTAGGGGATTATTATGGAGAAGTTTCTCCTAAATGCATCCTGTTTTGGGGACATAATCCACTAGTATCAGGACCCGATGGGGAGTTAGCAATTTCAGTTAAAAGGGCTTTGGATAAAGGTGCTTTGGGGATTGCCGTTGATCCAAGGAAATCTGAAACCGCAAAACGTTGTGAACAATGGTTAGCTGTAAGACCCGGTACAGATGCCGCTCTGGCTCTTGCAATGATCCATGTTATTATAAGAGAAGGCCTTTATGATAAAGATTTTGTGAATCAATGGACTGTTGGCTTTCATGAATTGAGACAACATGTAGAATTATTTACACCGGAATGGGCAGAAGCTACAACATGGGTGCCTTCGTACGATATTATAAAAGCAGCAAGAACTTATGCAGTGAATAAACCTGCCATACTGGAATGGGGACTTGGTATTGAACAAAACCCCAATTCTTTACAAACCGTAAGGGCTGTTGCCATCTTGCGGGCTATCACCGGAAATATTGATATCCCTGGAGGTGATATCCTCGGGATGAATATAATTCGCAGCTATCCAACCTTAAAGGATAAACTACCGGAAGGTATGTTAAAGAAGCGCCTTGGGGCTGAAAATTATAAACTTTTAGGAGGATGGCGTGCCTTTATGCCCTCAGCTCACATTCCTACGTTATTTAAAGCCATGAGGACAGGTGATCCATATAGAGTGAGGGCCCTCCTGATATTTGGTAATAATCCATTAACAACTGTTGCAAATTCGAGGGAGGTTTATGAAAGTTTGCGAAAACTGGATTTGCTCGTGGTTACAGATCTTTTCATGACCCCAACTGCTGCGATTGCTGATTATGTACTTCCCGCTGCCTTATGGCCGGAAGTAGAACAGATTATTGGTTATCCTCTGGTAGTAGAGAATATGGTTATGGCGCAACAAAAAATTACCCAGGTCGGTGAATGCAGGCAAGATGAATGGATAATGGATGAACTATCCAAAAGGCTTGGCTTGCCAGGCAGCGAGGATAGCCTGGAGGACATTATTGAATACCAGTTAGAACCGATAGGTACAAAGTATCAAGAACTCAAGGAACAGGTGTTTCTGCACCCAAGGCATGAGTATAGAAAATTTGAAAAAAAAGGTTTCAGAACACCTTCAAAAAAACTTGAACTTTATTGTAAAACACTGGAAAGGATGGGTTACGATCCTTTACCTGTCTTTAAAGAACCTCCAGAAAGCCCGTTACAAACGCCGGAACTTTTTAGAAAATTTCCTTATATTCTTACTACTGGCAGTCGCAGAAAGGAATTTTTTCAGAGTGAGCATCGACAAATACGGTCATTAAGAAGGCGTAGGCCCGATCCACAAGTAGAAATGCATCCAGAAATTGCTAGATTGCATGGGATTCAAAATGGTGATTGGGTTATCGTAGCTTCACCAAGAGGAAGTATAAGAATGAAGGCATTAGTTACAGAAGATATTCACCCTAAAGTAATAAATGTCGAGCACGGTTGGTGGTTTCCTGAAAGGCATGGTCCTGATTATGGGGTGTGGGAGTCTAACGCTAATGTGCTGACCAACAATAACCCTCCTTATGATCCCGCATTCGGATCATACCAGTTAAGAGGACTGTTGTGTAAGGTTGAGAAAGAGTGAAACCTTTTTAATTCAAAGCACAAAATACGAAACAAATTCGTATTACCAAAATTCAAAAAAGAGAAACCACTGATTGCACAGATGACACAGATATAAAATACGAAATTCGAAATACGAAACCCGAAACAAATTCGAAAATACAAAATCTCAATGACAAAAACCTCATTTTGATTAATAGAGAAAGGATTTTTTTATCTGTTTAATCCGTTCAATCCGCTTAAACAGTTTAATCTGTGTAATCTGTGGTTCCTATGTGTTTTGGTCATTCAGAAATTAGAATTTAGGATTTGTTTCGGATTTCGATATTCGAATTTGTTCTTAATTTTTGCTAAAAATGTCAAAATTATTTTTAGAAGATACTAATTTACAGAAATTCACGTACTGCGATTTTTAAAAATATTTTGCTTTTATGCCTTACCAAGGGTCTTTTTGCCTGGCTTCCATTCTACCGGACA
>CAZPUD010000283.1:0-5278 GCA_964589115.1 uncultured candidatus Brocadiaceae bacterium
TTATTAGCAGAAAAAGATTTCCGTAGTAAAGATTACATACTTTTTGCTTTTCAACTTGCTGGAGGATGTTCAAAATATCCTCTTATCTTTACCGGTTTATACTTTTCAAGCATCTTAAAATGGGAGAACAAATATGAATCCGCTTCTACATCGTATTTCCATCGATCCTGGCATCTGCTTCGGCAAGCCCTGTATCCGTGGCACTCGTATCTGGGTATCACTGATTCTTGATTTTCTGGCCAATGGGATGAGTATTGAGGAGATTCTTGCAGAATATCCACAACTGACGGAGGAAGATGTCAGGGCGGCTATCGCATATGGTGCTGAAATGACACGAGAACGATATGTTGAAATACCAACCGAGACTACAGGATGAAGTTTAAACTCGATGAGAACTTTGGAATACGAACACAAGAAAATTTTCGTGCAGCAGGACACGACATTCAAACAGTCCGTGATCAAAAACTTCAAGGATGTTTGGATCAAAATCTCTATGAGGTATGTTGTAAGGAAAAACGTTGTCTGGTAACGCTGGACCTGGATTTTGCGGATGTAACCCGCTTTCCTCCAAGTTCATCAAGTGGAATAGTTGTCATTCGTATTCCCCGGAATCCAAGTTTTGCTTTACTGGAACAACTGGTACGGCAACTTCTGCAAGCACTCACTCAAATACCCGTTGAGAAGAAGCTTTGGATTGTTGAGGCTAATCGAATCAGGATTCATCAGCCGGAAGCAGAAGGAGACTAATAAATCATATATAAATATTAAGGCAAGACAATGAAGACATCAGTAAGTGATCGAGGGCAAGTGGTTATTCCAAAAAAGATACGGAAAACAATCCATATCGGCAAAGGTGATGGGTTGGAGGTTGAGGTTGTCAGAGAGACCATTGTCTTAAAGCCAATCAGGAGATTTAAAGCCAATAAGTGGCAGGATTATGCCGGTATAGGCGAAGGGATCGTGTCCGCCCATCTTAAAGACAAGAAATCTGTATAGAACTTGCAAAAGATATGAATCTGCCTGTTATAACCGATGACTCTGAATCCAGAGGACAAAGGGGCAGAGATTTCTTTTTGATATAATAAATTTCACAATTGGAGAATCCAATACACAGTATATCAACATTACTTTCTCTTACTTATGAATAAAGCAGTTATATTGGTGTTACTGATATGTATCTTTTGCCCGCTTGTATTTATGATATATATGAAGAAAAGACTTTATGCGAAAAAGGGTATATTATCTATTTATGAATGAAAAAACAAATGCGGTTTCTGTTATTAAGAGATAAAATAAAGTCATTGAAATCTTAGACATATTATAAATAGCAACTAACTGGTTATTTCTAAACCTGATTCATTTGTAAAGGTCATCACACATAAATTATTTAAGGAGTGAATAAGTTATGGGTGTAGTAAACGCGAAGGTAATCTTAAAAAACCCAAGAAGGCCTGAATTAGAACCAGTTGAAACCGAAGCGCTGGTAGATACGGAGTCGATACACTTATGCATTCCAGAGCATGTCAAAATACAATTTGGATTAGAGGAGATCGATAAAAAAGAAGTAACTTTAGCTGACGGAAGCAGGAAATTGGTTCCTTACGTTGGTCCAATTGAATTACGGTTTAAGCATCGAATCGGATTTGCCGGAGCACTGGTTATGGGAGACCAGGTGCTATTCGGAGCAATACCCATGGAAGATATGGATCTGGTTGTTGTCCCCAGAACCAGAACGATAGATGTAAATCCAAACAGTCCTAATATTGCGACATCAATAGCCAAGTAATTTACTGTACGAGTATAATACCATATAACGTTATCTTACACTGCCAAAACTAGAAATATGTAACCCTCTATTATTATGGTATAAAACGAGTAATTTTGATTCTCTTTTTGCTTATAATGACTGCGACGTCATTATGAATTTTCTCATTTTAGCAGATTCCCTAATCCTCTTATCCTTCCCAACAAGTTCATATAACAGCAATATTACCACCGGCAATGGCAGGGACAATGGAAATATGGTCGCCGTCTTTTACCGGTGTGTTTAAGTTGCCGATGAACCGGATATCTTCATCATTGAGATAAAAATTAACAAATCTCCTAATTTGACCGTCATTATCACAAATCCTCTCTTTAATACCCGTATAATTAGTCTCAAGGCTTTCTATAATCTCCTTGATATCTTTTCCTTCTACCTTTACCTCATCAATACCTTTCGTAAAAGTTCTCAAAGGTGTTGGGATGCGTACAGTTACTGGCATAAATACTTAATCTCCTTTCAAATCTTTTAAAATATTACTTTTAATGCACAACGGCCATCTTCTCTTCCATGATGGCATCAAATTCGGCAAGGGAGGGGTTGATAATTCTGGGTGTTTCCAGCCTGTCCAGAACCGCTTCCTGAGTCTTTAATCCATTCCCTGTAACACTAATTACTATAGACTCATCCCTTGGGATTTTACCCTGCTCAATAAGTTTCTTCGTAACGGCAGTAGTCACACCTCCGGCCGTTTCCGTGAAAATACCTTCCGTTCTGGCAAGTAGTTTAATACCTTCCACAAGCTCATCATCGGTCACATCCTCTGCCCATCCCCCTGATACATTAATGCTGTTAATGGAATAAAAGCCATCGGCGGGATTTCCGATTGCAATCGATTGGGCAATCGTGTTAGGTTTTACAGGTTTTATTAGCGTAGTTGCACCCTTAACCGCCGTAGTAATAGGTGCACTACCACTGGCCTGAGCACCATGTAGTTTGGTATCTGCTTTATCAATAAGCCCTAATTTGACAAATTCCCTTATGGCCTTATCTATCTTCGTAATCAGTGAACCACCAGCCATGGGAACAACAATATGTTTAGGCGCCTTCCATCCTAGCTGCTCAAGGATCTCATACCCATAAGTCTTTGAACCTTCTCCATAATATGGTCTGAGATTCACATTCACAATGGCCCATCCGTACTTGTCAGCAATTTCTGAGCATAACCTATTTACATTATCATAATTTCCCTTAACCTTTATCACATTGGTACCATATATAAGAGTTCCAATAATTTTGCCCTGTTCAAGGTCGGCAGGCATGATGATGTAACTTTCCAGTCCGGCCTGGACTGCCTGGGCGGCAACAGCATTTCCTAAATTTCCAGTTGTGGCGCATCCTACGGTCTTATAGCCAAATTCCTTTGCCTTTGTCAGGGCCGTCGAGACAACCCTGTCCTTAAACGAAAATGTAGGATAATTCACAGAATCGTTTTTCACATACAGTTCTTTTACCCCAAGGACCTTTGCAAGATTATTTGCCCTGACGAGAGGTGTAAAACCAACCTGAAAACCTACCGTTGGCTCACCATCAACCGGAAGTAATTCCCGGTAACGCCACATCGTATTGCTCCGGGATTCAATAACCTTCCTTGTGAGAACATTCTTTATCCCATCGTAATCATAATCAACCTCTAAAGGACCAAAACAAAAACTACAGACGTGTAACGGATCTTTTGGATATCCTTTTCCACACTCCCGACACTTTAAACCTTTTACAAATCCCATCTTTGCCTCCATTCACTCCAGGAAATAAAAAAGCCTCTTTCTATTCAATAAGATAGGAAGAGGCTTTCTCATGTTCCTATCTTATCTTTTCCCAAATAATGAGACAGGAATTAGCACCAGCATCCCATTCAGCTTATTTGCTGAAAGGACCGGTTGCTGTGGCTTCATAGGGCCAGTCCCTCAACCACTCTAGATAAGACGAACAAAATCTTAAAAATCCATGAAATTGTAACTGAAAATAGATGACATGTCAATCGTTAATTCTATTTTCAAACCCTTTATGCCATAGTCAAGAATCGTGTAAACTATTTATAACGATACCGGTAATTAATTTTGGGTAGAAATACGTCGATTTCGGTGGCATAACTTTTCGTGCCATTGCAATTTCTTTTACTTGCTCAATACGAGTTGGCTTAAGAAAAAATGCCAATTGGTACTGATTTGACCGTACCAGCGATACTGCCTCCGATTCATCCTTCACATACTTTACGTAATCCTTCACAGTTACGTCGAACGAATTAATACCTAATATCTTATTGATGATCATACCATGAAGGATACCTGTATCCAGATGCATCCATTCAGGATGGTCGTTAGCAAATACAGCGTCTAATGATGCCTCTCCGCGTAACCACAGCTTATAAAAACTGTCTTCTTGTCCGATGAACATGATAAAGGTATTGTCTCTCGCATCATGATAAAGTTTTGACATAAAATCATTCATCTGGCAACCTTTACCAAGCAATTCAACCTCAAAAGATTCTCTTAAAGAACGGAGAATTTGATCCGGCTGATATCCTTTTATATTACGTATTAGCCGGTGTGCCGGTAGAATTTTCAAACCGGGATTGCTCATAGAGACGCATGTCATCATTACATAATCCAAAGGCAAATCACCTGTAAGCCTACCATTTTCCTTACGCATCTGTTCCTGGTAAGCCAATGAAGTCTCATAACGGTGATGCCCGTCAGCAATAAAGAGGGGTTTTTCTTTCATAAGGGAAACCAATTTATCAATAACTTGCTTTTCTTTTATTACCCAAATCTTATTTCTTACACCGTTATTGTCTACAAAATCTACCTCTGGTTTTGCTGCCGTTATTGTTGACAGATAGTTATCTATCACGCTGTTCTCATCCGGGAAAAGTGCAAAAATTGAACTTAGATTTGCACGGCATGATTGTGTAAGCTTTAGGCGGTCAACCTTTGGGCCTGAGAGTGTCTGCTCGTGTGGATAGATATATCCCTTATCAAAAGGCTCAAGTTTTACTAACGAAATAAAACCCCTACGAATTAACTTTCCGGCACTACAGGAAAACTCCTGATCGTAAATATAAATCGCCGGGAAATCCTCTTGTTTGAGTATCCCGTTTTTCCTCCAGCTTTGGAAGAGTTCTGCAGCGCGGGTATATTTATTAACCTCTTCATTATCTTCGGGAAAACCCTTCCCAAAATCCAAACGAATAATATTGTTTGGATGGATTTGATAATACCGCTCTTGATCCTGGGGTGAAATTACATCATAAGGCGGAGTTACAACTAATGAAACGTCCCTTATGATATCTTGATTATACCTTAAACCCCGAAATGGTTTTATAATAGCCATATTTGATTAAGTACCTTCTTCCCATGAGGCAAGATATTTCTTTTGTTCTTCAGTAAGGTCGTCTATGGTAATTCTCATAGACTTTAATTTTAACGTCGCTACCCACTGGTCTATCTCTTTTGG
>CAZPUD010000284.1:0-5244 GCA_964589115.1 uncultured candidatus Brocadiaceae bacterium
ACGTACAGGCCTATGCTAAACGCATGGTTCAATCTACAAGATTGAACCAACCTTTCGGCGGGTTCAGGTCTGTGACCTGAACCAATTAGTTTATTTGGATCATACTCCATGTACAGGTGACTACGAAATCGACAATATAAACGTAGGGTTCGGGTTACAAACCCGAACCCGCAGCCGGTCGCCGGAGGCCTTATTTAATAGAAAAGAGATATACTATGAAAAATGAAAACATAATTGCACAATCAACCAATTCTGCAACACTTGCAGATGTGCTGGAACGGATCCTTGATAAAGGACTTGTTATTGCAGGAGATATAAAAATCAAACTCGTCGATATAGAACTCCTGACAATCCAGATACGTCTTATGATTGCTTCTGTGGAAAAAGCAAAAGAACTCGGTATGGATTGGTGGGTGAATAACAAAGACTTCAATTCAAATGCTGAGGCGGTATATAACACAGACGAATTGGATGCGTTAAAAGAGCGAATAGAAATACTCGAATCCAGGAGTAAGGTATAGTTCCTACCCCGGATGAATCGGAAGAGACAGCTCATTGGGATTTGCGATTTTTGATTTGCGATTTACAATTTGGAATTTAGGATTTAAAAAATCGTAAATCTGAAATCGTAATTCGTAAATTCTTACCGAAAATGTTAGAAATACGTTTTAAGATAATAAGAAGGAGACATGTATGCCTGCCATCGAGACAAATGCATCAGATATATTTAGTAATTTGGTATCTGAAAAAAAAGATATTTTACCAAAGCATATTGACATTAACCAGGAGGATGTAAGCAAAGGACTTGCGAAATTGATTTTAACGGTAATAGAGCTCCTGCGTGAACTTTTGGAACGCCAGGCACTCAGACGTATTGACAGCGGAACATTAAGCAGAGAAGAAGTAAACAATCTTGGTATTACTTTTATGAAACTAGCAGAGAAAATGGAAGAACTCAAGTCTCAGTTTGGTTTAAAGTCTGAGGATCTCAATATCGACCTTGGCCCCATAGGAAAGCTGCTTTAAGTTAGTCCCTATTAACAAACTTATACTTGCTCACAAATCGGAGCAGAATACCCTTGTACGGACGAATCCGGAGTTGGGGCTGTCCAAAAAGTCCGTAAACCATATAAAAGGTAGGGGCTGAAAATCTTCAGCCCCTACATACTGTACATCCATAAAACTTTTTGGACAGCTCCATATGTTTGGCATGGGCCTGTACGTTTTGGTTTACTTCAGGCGTATGAAATATGCTAAACGTTTCGGTTCAATCGTGGACGATTGAACCAACCCGCTTCTTCGCTCTACAAATGGCATATAAAATGAAAATTCATATCAACCATTCTCTAACTACTATTCACGATCTTACGAAAAAGGCACTAATTGGTATTTTTGCCGTTTCCTCTCCGATCCTTGGCTTCTTAAAAAGGATTATATATGCGATCAGTAGTATCTCTGCTAACATTACTGAACGCAAGCGGATAGAGGAGATCAGGACACGGTTGTCTGCAATTGTCGAAGTGACAACAGATATTGTTGTAACTACTAATGTAGATGGGCGTATGCTTTATATCAACAAGGCCGGACAGAAAATGTTAGGGATCTATGAGAATGAAGATATTTCTCATGTATACATCTTTAGATATCATCCGAAGTGGGTAAACGATCTTGTAATCAAAATTGGGATACCAACCGCAATTCGTGAAGGCGCCTGGACCGGAGAAACGGCATTTTTGAGCTACGACGGACGTGAGATACCATTCTCACAGGTAATTATAGCACATAAAGACCCTGATGGTTCCGTTAGATATCTTTCTGCAATTGCACGCGATATTACGGAGCGAAAACGCTTTGAATCGCAAATTGTATATATGGCAAACCGTGATCCGCTTACCGATCTCTTTAACCGCCGCCGTTTTCTGGAGGAACTGGAAAGCCAGATTGCTCATGTACGGAGGTTTGGCACGAAAGGTGCCGTTCTATTTTTAGATGTTGATAATTTCAAGTATGTTAATGATTCACTTGGTCATCTGTCAGGAGACAATGTCCTTATAACTTTAGCCAGATTGTTAAAAAAAAGATCCCGCGAGACTGATGTTGTAGCCAGACTGGGTGGAGATGAGTTTGCCATTATTCTGTCTCATGTTGATGAAAATAAGGTAAAGTCTATAGCAAATAGGATACAAAAATTAATACAGCAGGAGTTCCTTGGAAAAGAAGGTTGCTTCAACATTACAGTAAGTATCGGTATTGCTTTGTTTCCTGAACACAGTGATACGGGAGAAGAACTCCTTACTTACGCCGATCTTGCCATGTATAAAGCAAAGGAAGAAGGCCGTAACTGTGTTTGTATCTATACACCCGAACAGAAAACACAAATTGAATCCCGTATAAACTGGGAAAAGTGCATACGTGATGCATTAAAACAAAACCGTTTTATATTGCATGCACAGCCAATTTTTGACTTGCATCAAAAATGTATTACCGGACATGAGGTACTACTGCGCATGGCAGATAAGAACGGAAAACTCATCTATCCATCTCAATTTCTCTATATTGCAGAACAATTCGGACTTATTCACGATATCGATCGTTGGGTTGCCCGTGAGGCAATCCGCCTGATTGAAAAACTCAAAAGAAACGATAAAACTTCATACCTTGCAGTTAATTTATCCGGCAAGTCGTTTATTGACGCAGAATTATTGTCTTTAATTGAAAAAGAATTGCAAGATACAGATGTTGATCCTGTGAGCCTTGTATTTGAAATTACTGAAACTTCCACGATTGAAAATATGAATGCCGCCAGAAATTTTATTGCAGCCCTTAAATCTATGGGCTGTCGTTTTGCCCTTGATGATTTTGGTATAGGATTTTCTTCATTTAATTATCTTAAACAATTACCTGTAGATTATATTAAAATAGACGGCAGTTTCGTTCATAATCTGCCGATTGATCCTGTAGATCAGCACCTGGTTAAGGCGATGGTAGAAGTAGCATGCGGGCTTGGTAAAAAGACCATTGCCGAATTTGTCGAAAACGAAAAAACATTACATATATTGCAGAAGCTTGGGGTAGATTATGCACAGGGGTACTATATTGGCAGGCCGCATGCAGTAAGCGAACTATAGTCAGGTATGACGGGCATTACTGACAAAGTAAATTCAACAGTTCGAAGTCTTTTCTTTCGATACGGATATGTTTTAAAGAAACACCCGGTGCAGCGTAGCCAACTAAAATCATAGACATGGAGTAATGGAGTGATGGAGTAATGGATAGTTGTTGTTAAAAAACTCCCTGCGGGTTCAGGTTTGTAATCTGAACCCACGAGTTTATGTGGATAACGACGCTATGTGTAATCGAAAGCGCGATCGGCAACATAAAACATAGGGTTCACTCATTAGAAGGCTTTTGTCAATGATAAAATATCTCCCCCCGCAAAAATATTTTAAATCTTTTACGTTACAATTAACTTAATAACTAGCAAAGTATCATTTTCACTGTTCACGAAAATACTTTACCACCTGTTTTCTGCACCCGTGGTATTTCACTCTATTTTGGTATCGTTCTAATCCGCACCATTCACCCATCGGGATCAAGGCTCTATGAGAGATTATCCCCTCTGGAGAAAATCTCTCTGCCCCTGACTACTCTTCTGTCCCAGAAAACCATCGGTTCCATATCGGTGTCCAATTCTTATTTCACAAAATATACGGCTCTATGGCCAAAACCTCACGGCTCACCTTATGGGCAGATCAGTTGGTAATAGTACTTTTCGATGATTCCTTTACCAGTCAGAACTTATATTCAAAGGTGGAACAACTTCCAATCAAGTTTCATGGATTGTTTACCTAACCCGCAATCGGTTCCTTGTTCCACCTTATCTATCTTCTATCCATACATTCTTTTTTCGTCGTAGCTTATCTGCTCCTTTATAATGTAATAACATGCCCTCGCCAGCTTGTTACTGAGTGCCTTCGTTGCCAGGATTGTATTGCTCTTGGATGCCTTCCTCTGATGCCACTTCCTTGCCTTTTCGCTAAATCTTACATGAAAATGCGCTGCCTCAATATATGCCCATGCAAGATATTTATTCCCGTTCTTACGATTACCCTTCCCCTTATTCTTCCCATTCGATACCTTTTTTGCCGATACGCATCTACAGTATGATGAATACTTCCCTACTTCACTAAATCGCTCTATGTCTCCTGTCTCCAGCATTATTGTCATCGCCAGTATCTCTCCTATACCCGGCACTGTCAGCAATTTCTTGTACGGCTTCTTCAGTTTCACCTCCTTGAGCACCGCTTTCTCTATCTTCTCTATCTGCTTATTTAATACTTCTATTACCTCATGGTCACACTGGGCAGACATTGTCAAATGCTCGTCACTGAACATCTCCTCTACTTCTTCTTTACTCATCTTCTTTATCTTATCGCTGCTTATCGGTATACCTTTGTTACGGTTTACCATCGTTTGCATGCTTAGTATATGCGCTGTCCTCTGCTGTACCAACATCATCCGCTTCCTCAGTAAATCCCTCACTGAGCGTGTCTCTTTCGGATAAATATATCCCTCTGGTAATATCTCTAACCGTAACATATGCGCCAACCAAAATGAATCTCTCGTGTCATCTATATACTTTAATCACTCATACTGCTGCATCGCCGTCGTATTTGCCAAATGTACTCTGTACCCTGCCTCCACCAGCCCATCCACTATCCAATACCAGTTAAATGTCGATTCTACCACTATCCCCTCTATTTCTTCCTTATACGGCTCTAATACCCTCTTTACCTCATTTATGTCGTTACGATTTCTCCTCTTGAATACCTTCCGATCCTCCTCATCGAGTATCCCTATATAATTATTATCCCCGTGTAAATCTATCCCTACAAAATATCCCATTACGCACCCCCTCCTTATTTTTTATTATCTACTAATCCTTCACAGTATCCTCCATTTTACCATGAAGGACGCACTCGGAGGTGCCTTCTATATGATTATCAAGTTATAAACTTGAACCCGCCCAAGTATCTGTCATTGCGAGGGCGTTTTTCCCCGAAGCAATCTCAAAGCGGGAATTTGGATTTCGGATTTTAGATGTCGGATTTTGGATCTTACACTTTGGTTTTTAATTCCTCAATCCGCAATCCCTTTATTTAGAGTTTCGAGTTTAAACTCTAAACTCTAAACTCTAAGAGATTGCTTCGGAAAAGACCCTCGCAATGACATTATAAAGACCCT
>CAZPUD010000285.1:0-5212 GCA_964589115.1 uncultured candidatus Brocadiaceae bacterium
ATGGTAAAATGAAGACATAGAGAGAACTTATGAATAAAAGCATGTTAAAAATTACGGCTTTTGGTGTTGCTGTTATAGGATTTTATATCTATATTACGGTTTATGTAGCTGGGCTTTCCGGTACCGGTGGTGGTGAATCCGCCGGAGGAGTAAGCCCTGAGGCAGGTGAAAAGATCTTCTGGGGTGACGGACAGTGCAGCACCTGCCATAAAATTGGAACTAGTGGAAGCGCAACTAGGGGACCGGATCAGGAAGGTTTGGCGTCTAGGGCGGAGGAACGGGCAAAAGAATTAGGTCTTTCTTCAGGACTTGATTATCTTGTTGAGTCTATAGTAGAGCCAGATAAGTATATAGTCAAAGGGTATGATAAAATTATGCCCAAGGTTTTTGACCCTCCGATTATGTTATCACGTGAAAAAATACTGGCCGTATTAGCTTATCTTCAGACATTGGGCGGAGAAGTTGATCTGAATGCAGTGATGAAGTATAAAGATAAGATCCCTGAGGCCTCAAAGAAAAAGGTAAAGCCTTGGGTACCACCAATCGTTGTAGACGCAAAAGAGGGTGAGAAGGTCTTTTTTGACGAAACACGGCCGGTTACATGTGGAAAGTGTCATGTGGTGAATGGGAGGGGAAAAAAGGTTGGACCTGAACTAACCGGTATCGGCGCTATACAAACCCCTGAATATTTTTTAGAATCAATTCTCTCGCCAAGCGCAAAGATTGTAAAAGGTTATGAGACGATGTACGTGATTACTACGGATGGTATACCTTATAACGGATTGATTAAAAGTGAGTCGGATGAAGAGATTGTACTGCTTAAAGAGGAGAGCGGCGAGATTGAGGAGATCGTAATTCCGAAGGATGAAATTGAAGATATGAAAAAGCAGGAAGTTTCTATTATGCCGGGAAATATTGGTGAGCTGTTAAGTGTTAGAGACTTTTACGGAATTGTATCGTTTTTGCAAAGTTTAAAATAAGTTGAGATGTCGTATAAGTGACTGAATCAATTGACAGGAGTTAATTAATGGCTAATAAGCGCGGTACGTTTTTGATGATAAGGGTGATTGCAGCTGTTATCTGTTTATTTTTATTCCTTAGATATGGATCGCCAAAAATCTTCCAGGTGCTCATGGCTAAAGGCCACCCTATGCCAACACCCAGCACTTTGATGATGTGGTATATGATCATGGGGGTACTTGCTGGTTTGGTGTATGCAACTACAAGTAACCAGAAATTTGCTGATTTCTTAGGATTTTTGCTTCCGGGCACCGGTCCTAAGATGAAATATGTACTTCAAAAGTTATTATTTGTTTCGTTCCCGCTTGTTGTTGGATGGTTTGTTTATACATGGTCAATACCGGGTGCTGCTTCACCTGTTGAATTAAGAATTCAACATCCGACTTTGCCTCAAGAGTATGAAAAGCTTGAGAATCCTTTTCGGCAGACTGATGCCGCAACGCAGCGGAGGTGTATTGAAGAAGGAAAGATACTTTTTCAAACGAATTGCCGCCCCTGTCATGGCTCAAAAGCTGACGGTAATGGCCCTTTTGCAAACTCGTTTCGTCTAAGGCCTATTAATTTCCAGGATCCGGGAACTATTGCAACTGTGGTAGATAACTATCTCTTTTGGCGTATAAAAGACGGTGCACCGGGCCTACCCTCTGAATCTACTCCATGGGACTCTGCAATGCCTTCCTGGAAAGGTGATTTAACCGATGATGAAATCTGGAAAATTATCATGGGTGAATATGATACCGCAGGTGTTATGCCGCGTCAGAGAGAGAAGCTTGAGTAGTATTACTTGAGTAGTGTTATATAATTTTGTAATGAAATAGAAAGACTTTCATCTTAAAGATTTTGGTATTAAATTATGAACGGCAATGGAAGAAGAGCAAGTAAAACTATGATAAAAGTGTCTAAAAAAGGATTGATAAGTATTGGATTAAGTGGAATATTGTGTTCCGGTATTTTTGTTTCTTGCGCTGCAGAAGTATTTGCTCAGTCGTCACATTTGTTTAGGACATATAAACGTGAAGTACCTCAAAAAATAGGCGAAACACCGGATGCTGTATCTGAAGGTCAGAAGGTTTATGAAAAAAGATGTTGGTACTGCCACGGGATTGAGGGAAAAGGTGATGGTCCTGCTGCGAAAACTATGTTTCCAAAGCCCAGGAATTTTACAAGAAATGAATATAAGGTTCGTTCTACTGCCGCAGGATCGGTTCCAACGGATGAGGACTTGTTTAGGATTATTACCAGCGGTATTGAAGGTACCGCAATGCCATTCTGGAGCACTATCAGCGAAAAGGAACGCTGGCAGGTAATATATTATATCAAGACCTTCAATGATCAGTTTAAACAGAATTCTAATCCTAAAGTTGTGCCGGTTGGAAGTGTTGCCTCTACCCCTGAAAGTATCAAAAGAGGGGAAGAATTATTTAAGGAAACAAAGTGCTTTGAATGTCATGGTGAAGATGGAAGAGGTAACGGGCCTTTAACGGTTGCATTACAAACGGAATGGAATATGCCGTATCGTGCGAGGGATTTGTCAAAGTCATGGAACTTTAAAGGTGGTAATACTATTGAAGACATCTACCGTACCATTTCGACCGGATTTAATGAAACGCCGATGGGCTCATATTTAGAAAAACTATCAGATGAAGATCGCTGGCATGTAGCACATTATGTGAAAAGCCTGGCTAAAGATATGGCTTCGGACGTTGTATTAAAGGTAAAGCTGTTCGAGACTGATGAGCTGCCGGCAGACCCGCTGGACGAAAGTTGGAGCAAAGCTCCTGCTATGGAAGTACCTTTAGGGGGACAAATTATCGCCAGTCCAAGACAGTGGACGCCTTCGGTGGATGCAATTATGGTTAGGGGTGTATATAATAATGACGAAATTGTCTTTTTAATGGAGTGGGATGATTCTACCAATAAGCAGGAAGAAATTTTTCGTGATGCAGCTTCACTGCAATTTCCTACAAAAATACCCGATTCATTGAAAAAACCATATTTTGCGATGGGTGACTCCAGTGGAGCTGTGAACATCTGGAGTTGGAAGGCCTTCTGGAATGAAGGATTTGGTGGAGTTATCGAGGCACCAGAGACAGAACCAGGTGAAATTACGGAATTGAATGCGAAAGGTTTCAATAATATCAAAAATCAGCCTCCCGAAAGTCAGAACGTAACAGGTAAGGCTGTTTATCAGAACGGACGCTGGAAGGTTATGCTGAAAAGGAGTTTGAAAACCGATGATACAAAGACTGATATCCAATTTGAAGTTGGAAAGTTGATTCCATTGGCTTTTGCTGTATGGGATGGCTCTAACAGTGATGTGGGTGGTCTAAAATCTGTCTCCTCGTGGTATTATGTTCTGCTGGAAAAACCTGTACCAAAGACTATTTTCGCATATGTACTAGTTGCGATTATTATTGGTGCCAGCGTTGAAGTGTGGTTTTTAGCAAGGCTGCGCAGACTTCCACCAAAGTTCGAAGAGTAATGTACAAAAAGATTATTTATAGTTAAACAAAAAATATCAGGGTTAATAATTTCTTGTTAAGGAGTTTTTATGAGGTTAAGATCGTTGGCGTATCCATATAAAAAAACGATTTTGATTTTAACAACATTAGCTGGTCTTTCATTGGCGGTTTTTCCCGGCATTTCAACCGGACAGGAAAGAAAGATTGATGCGCTTTATCTGGAACTGGACAAAAAATATCGCATTCCTGAACAGTGGACGTCACTTCCTTTTGAACTTGAAGATCCCTATCACAGGGTGAAAAATGGTCCTCCTTTAGCAAATGTCATCCATAAAGCTAATGTAGAGTGGATTTCTCGCTGGATCGCAAATCCTAAAAAGGCTGTGCCAAATGCAAAGATGCCAAATCTTGATTTGAATTTTGATGAAATTAAGGCTGTAATCGCATACCTGGGCAGTATCGCCGATAAAGATTTTCCCAGGGTAGCCTGGGACGAATTCCTGTTAAAAAGCGAAGATGACCTTTCAGATGATGAATATGATATGATGGATAAGGTCTACAACAACGGGAAAGGTGTCTGGGGACGCGCACGTTGTACAATTTGCCATCCAATTAAAGGCTTAGGTGGCAATGTAGGGGTAGGGCCTGATCTTGGTGAAATCACCACAAAAATTAATAGAAACTGGTTGTATGACTGGTTGAACAATACGAAAGGCCATTTTCCAAACACAATGATGGCCCAGTACCGGTTTACGGATAGTGATATACGCGGGCTTGTTGAGTTTATTATGCGCGATACACAGTTTATTCCTGAAGAGGCAGATGAAGAAGAGCCAGAAGAATCTGACGGTGAAGCTCAGGGATCAAAACCAGCAGAACCTGAAATCCAGGTTTTAACAGAAAAGGAATTTGCAGGTATTCGTAAAGATAATGCCCTGGTTGAACAAGGTAAAGATATTATTGAAAGGGCAAGATGTTTCGTTTGCCATGATATAAAAGGCATTTCTGAAATAATGCCGGTCGATGAGAAAAAACGTGACGGACTGGCCGGATTTGAGAAACTTGCATATGAAATTCGTTGTTTAACCTGTCATCGTATACAGGACAAAGGAGGATCCTATGCCCCGAATCTGACCATAGCTGGCAGTAAGATTAATATGGGGTGGGAGCAAGAATTTTTGCAGGCACCTGACATCATTCGTCCGCTGAGCCAGCAAATGCCTAAGTTTAACTTAACAGAGGAAGACGCGAAAGTAGCAGTTGAATTCCTTGAAAAGAATCTTCATGTAAAAGAACCTTTCCTTAATCCTTTTGAGAACGAAAAACCCTCTCAGGAAGTTGTCTCTGCGGGTGAAAAGCTATTTTATGAGAAGGGGTGCAATGCGTGTCATGCTGACGGAGTAAAAGGTGGTGGAGTAGTTGGTCCTAACCTGGGAAATGTTGGCGACCGGCTCCAATCCGGATATATTTTCCATCATCTAAAAAATCCTCAGGAGGTAAATCCTTTGTTTGTTGAACCAAATTTTGGCTTGTCTGATGATGAGTTGAAAGTTTTAACAGGGTTTTTGGTAGACCACATGAAGAAGAAAGAGGGAAATGAATAATGGGATACTTTTCATTTGGTAAAAAGATTTTTATTTTAAGTACAATTGCCGTATTTGGTGTTCTGTATTCGTTTAATACGGTAAAAGCACTTGATGTTTCTCCACGCGAACAAGCATTTATATTTT
>CAZPUD010000286.1:0-5181 GCA_964589115.1 uncultured candidatus Brocadiaceae bacterium
TCTGGACGTACTTAAATTTAAGTTCATAAAAAAGCACCGCATTGATGGCATTGATAATCTGTTCCGGCCCTTTTTCTCCACCAAGTCTTATTTCGATACTTTTGGCGATATCATCCAATTTTTTCAGGTATTGTTCTATATCTATCTCAGGGTAGGATTCCCGGGCAATCTCAAGGGCTGTTTTTGCAATAACTGCTTCCCGGCGGGTATCTATTTCCCAGACAGGGCTTAACTTTACATCATCAGCAAACAAATTTGATGTTATGAAGAAAATGAATAATATATGGAGAAATATTTTGTTAGTAAGCATGCTTGTTTATTAATCCATTCCATATGGTAAGCCAAATGATTTTTAAATCAAAATTAAGTGACCAGTTCTCAATGTAATATAGATCATATTCAATCCGTTTTTCCAGTGATGTATTTCCACGGAGACCGCAAACCTGTGCCCATCCGGTAATCCCGGCTTTCATCTTGTGCCTAAGCATATATTTTGGGATGGTGTTTCTAAAGCTTTTTATAAAGATAGGCCGTTCAGGGCGTGGTCCGACGATACTCATATCCCCTTTCAACACGTTATAAAATTGCGGAAGCTCATCCAGACTTATTATTCTGAGAATTTTGCCTATTTTTGTACACCGTGGATCATTCTTTTTTGTCCAGACCGGTCCCGTATCCCGTTCTGCATTTACGTACATTGTCCGGAATTTGATTATGTTAAATATTTTACCATCCATCCCCATTCTTTCCTGCTTAAATAAGATAGGTCCTCTGGAAGTGATTTTGACAAGCACTGCAATGATTGCCATAACAGGACTGGTAAAAATTAATACAAAAGAAGAGAAGATAATATCCAGCAGCCTTTTTACAATAATATTCCATCCATAAAGGGGCGTATCGCGAAGGCTGATAAGTGGCATCCCCTCAAACTCACATACGCTGCCCCGCAGGGTAACGAAATCAAAGAAGTCAGGCAGTACCATGATGCTAACTGCTTCGTCTCCAATCCAATCCAGGATTTCCTTTAATTGGTGTTGGGCATAGAAAGGCAAGGCAATAAAAACAATGTCAATTCCATGCTTGTCAATTAATTCACGGACACTCGAATACGTACCCAGCACCTTTACTTCCTGTACTCTTTCCTCAAGGTTAGTTGAATCACTTGTTAAGAAACCCGATATCTGAATTCCGAGTTCGGGATGTTTACGTAATCTTTTTACCAAATCCTGTCCCAGTTTTTCAGTACCGATAATTAAGGCATACCTTTGATTATATCCTTTTTTTCTGAGCAGACGAAGGAATTCACGAAACACAATCCGTGTCAGGCTGAGGGATATAATGTTGATGAGCCAAAAATAAAAGAACGTTAACCGGGAAAATTCATACTGACGGAAAAGAAAAGTCAGTGAGATAAGTATCAAGGTTGCAAAAGTAGAGGCCTTGCCAATATCTATAAGCTCAGAAATCCTGGTTGAAACCCTCCTGGGACGATACAAGCCAAACATCTTAAATACTACACCCCACAAGGGGATCATAAAAATAAGAAGGGTTAAATAAGTTTTGAAAGGAGGGATCCCTTTATAAACAGGAACTATATCAGAATAAAAACGCATGTAATAAGAGGATACCCATGAGATTGATAAGATTATCCAATCGAGAAGGAGTAATAGCGATTCAAAAAATTTACTGTGTTTTTTTAACATAGGTATAGATTTTTTCTATTTCTCTTATTTCTGCTTTCTTTATCACAAATAGCTCTTTCAACATACTGTTTGAATCTTTCTTTAAATAAAGAACGATCAAAACCTTCAGCATGTTTCCTGATCAATGAAGGATCAAATAGATTTATATGGTGTTCGAAGAATCTCACAGCCTCTATTAAAGATTCAGGCGTTTGGTTGGTAAAAAACACCCCTGTAGGCGCTGTATGATGTTCCGGTATCGTTTCTGTGTTAGATTCAGGACGGGAATATATCCCATGTACCGTTTCAAGTACACCACCTTTAGCAAAAGCAATTACCGGTTTCCCGCATGCCTGGGCCTCTAAAGGCACAATTCCGAAGTCTTCTTCTCCGGGAAAAATCAGTGCCCGGCATCCTCTGTAATACTTTTTTAAAGATTCATCGTATTGCCATCCTATACACCGTACATGTTTTTTAGCCATATTCCTGATACGTACCTCCTCCTGCCCCCCTCCGATGACTATAAGAGGCAAACCGAGCCTCTCAAACGCCTCTACTGCAACATCAATCCTCTTATACGGGGCGAATGCAGATACAATAAGATAGTAGTCACCTTCTTTGTGAGTATCTGACGGCGTATAGAAAGAACAATCAACAGGAGGATGAATAACCTCAGCGGATCTTTTATAATATTTTTTTATACGGTTTGCAACATTATAGGAATTTGCAATGAAATGATCCACACGATTACTGGAGGTAACATCCCACATCCTCAAATAATGTGCTATAACAGGCATTATAAACCTTGAGAAAAGTCCTTTGTTGGTATTACCAAAATAGGTGAAGTAATAATTCCAGATATAGCGCATCGGCGTATGACAGTAACAGATATGGAGAGCGGATGGAGGTGTGAGCACACCCTTTGCTACACAATGGCTGCTGGACAGGAGTATATTGTATGCACTCATATCGAAACCCTCTATTGCTAATGGAAAGAATGGTAAAAAGGAACGATAATATTTTTTTGCCAATGGAACCTTTTGAAGGAAGGAGGTTCGTATATTCCGGCTTTCTATTATCCTGGAAACGGAACCGTTAATATGGACCAGGGTGAAAATATCCGCTTCAGGAAAGATCTCACAGAAGATCTCAAGCACCTTCTCTCCACCACGCATTCCAGTAAGCCAGTCGTGAATAATTGCAATTTTCACTTTTTACCTACATAACTACGGATTAACAGGTAATAATGCTGATATCCTGGATAACATAACATCTGCCCTTTTTTCCCATGCATTTTCTGATGCGGCCTTTATCCTTTTCGCTCTAAGTTCAGAGTCATTCTCATCAAGGGCTTGTTTTAAATATTTAACGAATCGGTATTTATCTTTTGCAATGTATACAAAATCTGCAAAACGGTCAGCAGGGGTAAGCGGTAATGTTATTACCGGTTTACCAGATAACAGGTATTGATATACCTTCATTGAGTCGTTGCCGCGGGTACTAAAATCATCTTTTTTGAAGCTAACAAGCACATCAAAACTTAACAGATAAGCAGGAATGTCTGAGTATTTACGTTCACCAAGATAATAACAATTTTTATATCGATTAATGATCTTATAAATCATTCTTGAGAATTCGCGTTGGATACGTCCGATAAGTACAAAGTTTATTTGCGGATAACAGGCAATGACATATTCCATCACATCCAAATCCAAGAGATGATTGAGGCCCCCTACGTAACCAACCGTTTTTTGATTATTATTTTTAAGTACCTTTTTTGGAAAAGCATGAGAGAATTCGCGTTGATCAACCCCATTAGGTAAAAATTCAATTTCCCGATCAGTATAACATTTGTATTCCTTTAACGAAGGAGATGTCGAAAATATCCAATCACACCTCGGAAGAACATCTTTGCAAACTTCTATATACTTTCTTTTAATTGCCGGATTTTTCGTTCTTACAATTACATCATCAACTAAATCTGCAATCAAAACATCATGTCTGATTTTATTTATCGTTTCTGGCAGATAGACAGCGGGCGGATATGCAATGAGAACAACATTTTTTTTTGACTGAAGGAATTTCTTATTTATAATTTTTGTCTGCTGCCTTATTAAAAAGCTGTTTATCGCTTTCAGTAAAAAATTTTCACTATACTCTGTAATAATTAAATTATAGATATAAATTTTACTCTTTTTGCAAATTGATACCGGTTTAAGAGAAAAGGTCTTTCTAAAATGAAGTCTATATGTTTGCCTGACATTAGGATCTTTTGCCTGCCACCATCTTACGATAAGTCCTACAAGGCTCTTCAGTGTCAGGGCTTCAACATGAAGTATTGACTGGACAAAATCCTTTTTAGAGAATTCGTACAACAGGCATTCATTTCTCCTTCTGTATAGTCCCCAGTCGTTCTCCCTCCATAAAAAGATAAAGTTCATTTTTTGCATTTTTATCTAGTTAATCCCCCTTAATAAAGGGGAACTTTTATGATTCATATTCTTACGATTAAATTTTTATGGATACAATTTAAAAATTTCTAAACGCTTGTCTTATTACTATAACCAAACTCCTTCATACGGCTTCCGCAAATCCGCTCTATACGTGCCAAATTTTCCTGACCAAAAAATTCCTGCCATGAAACATTATGGATTCCGCGTGGTTGATATTGTATATCGAGCTTATCAGCAATGTCAGCCTTCTGCCTTATACCAAGCTGATTTGCTAAATCAGCTATAAACCTGTATTTATCCACTAAAAAATCTTCGTATTTTATGAGAATCATGCGATCTTTACAAAGCAGGTAATTATCAACGGCCTTGTTCCATCTGTGTGATAGAACCCCGATATAATTTTCAGCCTGATCTATTTCCCATCTTTTAGCATTCAAAATTAATTTATATCCTTCTCTGATTCCCTGAAGCAGTAATTTATCAATTTCTTTTAGATGGCCCGGGATTTTTATGCGATTCAACAAACTACGGATGTTATCACGAGGATCCCGGATGACGAATACACATCTTGACTCTGGAAATACTTCCATTACCTGAGGGGCAAAAAAGGTCATATTGGGTTCTTTGATGAGTTCTTTTGAGAAATAGAATTTATGGTGATTAACTATGTGTAAAAATTCAATATGCCCTTTTATGATTTCAATAACAGTAGAATCCCAGAGCGGAGGAATATCAACGGTCTTTGACAATCCCCCGAAATCTGCAAGGAGATGGGCTATGGCAGATGTTCCTGATTTTTGGTTCCCCAATACAATAACAGGAGTTTTATTTACAGTGGCTAACTGATTCTTAAAAAAGAGGATAAATCGTTTTTTGTATTTTTTAATTTTATTTTTCTTTATTTTTATCATGCGTTTTTAATTAAACGATTCAAAATAATTGAAAATAATTACCCAAAATTAAGCCTTCGGTAACTTTTTTATAAGACCTGTGATAGGGGTAGGGAAGGCTTTTGCCTCCCCTCCCTCCGAACCGTACAGGCGGAT
>CAZPUD010000287.1:0-5153 GCA_964589115.1 uncultured candidatus Brocadiaceae bacterium
ATTTCTACAGGAACGCGCTTGCTTAAGCCTAATATCTCAATCCCAACCACATTATCGTTAGTATCATAATCAAGAATTACTCCTGGTTTTATCTCTTCTGAATCAACAATAGCTGACTCATCAAGCCTAAAATATAAGGCATCATTTTTATGATCTATTTTTAACCTCATTACAGACTCCTTATTCTACGGTCAAAAAACACTGTCACTATTCTCTGTGGATTAACATTTGGATTTACTACTACACGTAGATACCTTCCTCCAAAATGTTCGATAGCACGAATGTAATGAATTGTTCCGTCATTATTAAATTCCTTCCTCTCAGGATCCGTTATTGTCATCTTAACCCAATCTTCCCGGATGTTTCGCTCCTTTAACATATCAAAAGCATGCTCGGAAAATTTATATTCACTCATACTGTTATCTCAAAAGCTAAGGCCATATTATACTTAATTCATGCGAAATCACAATAAACAAAACGCCTTATGAACATAATTTGAAAAAGGGCGACATTGGTACTGTAGTACACTGTTATAAAAACAATGAAGTTTTTGAGGTTGAATTTGTAACAGCCGGGGGGTAACACAATCGCTTTACTAACATTAACCCAAAATGTTTCCTTGCCGTATTATCCAAAAGCCTGCTTTTACTAAGAGATTGTCTGAAAAGTCCTTCAAAGGGGTTGTCCAAAAAGTTCACAAACCATACAAAAGGTAGGGGCTGAAGATTTTCAGCCCCTACCCAAGGTTATACATTTTTCTTCATTGCCATTAATGTAAATATTTCTTCCCATTCCTCTGCGAAGCGCTTTATGCCGAATCGCTGCTCCGCATACTCTCTCGCATTTCTCCCGAGTCTTTTAGCTAACGCTTTATCCCTTAGTAAAAGCTGCATCTTATCGGTCAGGGAATCAATATTTGTATCAATAAAACCTGTCTCACCATTTCTTACAACAGTTGCCATTTCTGTTGTAGCAAGCGCAATGACAGGCAGTCCAAGCATCATGGCTTCACATACTGCCAGTCCAAAACTTGTGTAACGAACTGGATAAAAGAAAAAGCGGTACCTTGGTAAAAATGAGGGCAGTTCGGCTAATCGTATCTCACCCAACCCCCCTGCCATATCATATTCCATGCCTATAAGATCCAAAGGTACCACTTCACGGGTTTTTTGGAAAATATCAAAACCCATTCTTCTTCCCCTCGCTGCCAGTTTGTTGATTACAACAATGCCTTTTTCCAGTTCGCCGGTATATTCAATGCCAGGATAAGGAATGTAAACGCCATGTTCGATTACTTTTGTAGGCGTCCGGCCACTGTCCCACATTAGATTATTAAAGTGGATTACATGTACCAGCAGTATTTCAGGATCATCAACAACATGTTTTGTTTCAGTCGGATGCTCACGGGGCGGATCGTGTTCAAGATAGATACGGGGAAGGTTTCTCTGCTTTTCTGATAAAATTTTGTACTGATCTTCCAGATAATTTTTTTTCGACTGAAAGACTATACAATCGAAATCATAATTTTTTACTTCTTCTGCAGGGATTTGATGTACATTGTCTCCAAACGGAAATCCGCTCGTCTTCCCCCCATATCCCGGTTCTCCGGGAAGATAGGGCAAAAAAAAGTCGCAGTTTGCCTGGGTCAGGTAAAGCAAGTAACTCCCATGTATGTGCCATGTAAAAATGCGTAATTTATTTGATGCTTTGTACATACTTTTACCCTCTTCGTGAAATAATATCTTTTATGGTTGGTTCAATCTTGTAGTTTGAACCATGTGTTTAGCATTGGCCAGTACGTTTGGTTTACTCCAGGCATATGAAACATGCTAAACGTTCGGTTCAATCGTGGACGATTGAACCAACCCAAACCAACCCAAGGGTTTGCCTCCCTGCAATAAATGCAGGGTTAAGAATAAACGCCAGGCTAAAGCCTCGCCCTACATTTCTCTTCCTGTTCGGAATTAAGAATCTTCATCTTATATTAAGTTTTATACCCCTTCAGGTGACCACTTTGCCATATGCTTCAAAAGTTTCCACCGCCTCTTTACATCTGCCTCTGCCTCTTCCATAAGGGCTGCTGCTATTTCCGGGCTGCTTGCCCTCAGTGCCCGATAACGGTTTTCATTATATGCGTATTCTGCGAATGAAATCGTTGGTTCGCTGCTGTCAATAACGAGCGGACTCTTACCCTCCTTTTCCAGCATTGGATTATAACGGTACAGGGGCCAGTGGCCGCAGGCAACTGCTTTTTTCATCGCTTCAACACCTTTACTCATTTCGATACCCTGCGCTATGCACGTCGAATAGGCAATGATAAGTGCGGGTCCATCATACGCTTCTGCCTCGTCAAATGCCCTTACAGTCTGAGCCTGATTGGCCCCAAATGCCACCTGCGCTATATAGATATTTCCATACGTAGCCATGATCATACCAATGTTCTTTTTAGGTGTCCTCTTCCCCCCTGCTGCAAACTGTGCCATGGCTGCCAATGGGGTTGCCTTGGACATCTGACCGCCGGTATTTGAATAAACTTCAGTATCCAGGATCAGAATTTTTATATTTTCGCCTGAAGCCAGTACGTGATCAAGCCCGCCGTAACCAATATCATATGCCCAGCCGTCTCCCCCAATTGCCCATACCGATTTCTTGACAAGGTAATCGGCAAGAGAAAGAAGGTGCCTTGCTTCAACTGAGTTATCCCGTGATAATCTCTTTTTCATCTCATCAATACGGGCCCTCTGGGATTCAATACCTTCCCGGGTAGATTGATCGGCATTTTTGATTGAATCAAATAACTCCTTTGCGTCTGCGTATGAGGGATTTGCCGCAAATCTTTCAAGTAATTCCCGTGCCTGGGCATTAAATTTATCCACCGTCTGTCTCATGCCAAGACCGAACTCTGCATTATCTTCAAACAGCGAGTTCGACCATGCGGGTCCTCTGCCGTCATCCCTTGTAGTATAAGGGGTTGTTGGTAAATTTCCACCGTAAATGGAGGAGCAGCCTGTTGAATTGGCAATGATTAACCGGTCGCCCAGCAACTGGGTAAGCAGTTTTATATACGGTGTTTCTCCGCATCCGGCGCATGCGCTGTGATACTCGAAAAGAGGACGTGAGAATTGACTCCCTTTAACGGTTGTGGCCTTGTACCGGGAATGGTCGAGTTCTGGCAGACTGAGGAAAAAGCGGTAATTTTCTGCTTCGCGGTGTCTCAGCGGTCCCTGGGGCCTCATATTGATTGCCTTAAAATCCGGTATCTTTTTCCCTTCAGCGTCCTTCTTATATGCAGGACATGTAAAAACGCATGAGCCGCAGCCAGTACAATCCTCAGGCGCCACCTGAACGGTAAATTTCAGTCCTTTAAGATCTTTGCCTGCCGCATCGACGGATTTAAAGGTGGAAGGCGCATCCTTCAGGAGCGACGGATCGTATGCCTTTATCCTGATCGTTGCATGTGGGCAAACAAATGAACACTGACCGCACTGTATGCAGATATCGGGTTCCCAGATCGGTATTTCTATTGCGATATTCCTCTTCTCATATTGCGTTGTCCCTGTTGGCCAGGTACCATCATCAGGCATTCCTGAGACAGGTATGTAATCGCCCCTGTTGGCGATCATCTTTGCGGTTACCTGTTGAACAAACTCCGGTGCGTCCTCAGGCACGGGCAGGTGCATTCTTATCTTGCTGGTAACCTTGCCGGGTACCGGTATCTCAGTAATGCTCTGCACCGCTTTGTCTACCGCATTATAATTTAATTTAACGACTTCTTCACCCTTTCTTATATAGGTCTTTTTAATCTCGTCTTTAATGGATCTAACGGCATCTTCCATTGGTATGATTCCTGATATAATAAAAAAAGCGGTTTGCATGATCGTGTTGATCTTTCCACCCAGCGCAAGTTCATCGGCAATCGCAAAGGCATCTATTATATAGAACTTCATTTTCTTTGAGATGAGTTGTTCTTGCACTTCAACAGGCAAGGTATCCCACACCTTATCTTTACTTGCCGAAGTGGTAAGGAGAAACGTTGCGCCTGTTTCGGCGTTGGACAGCATATCGATTCTCTCCAGGAATGTAGTATTATGGCAGGCAATGAAATTTGCTTTCGGTACAAGATACGGACGGCGCACCTCTTCCTTTCCAAAACGGAGATGTGAAATGGTCATTGCCCCGGATTTTTTTGAGTCATAAAGGAAGTAGCCTTGCGCATAATTATCTGTTTCCGTCCCTATAATCTTAATAGTATTCTTATTAGCGCTTACCGTACCATCCGAGCCCAGCCCGTAAAATAAGGCGTGAAAGACACCACTTCCCTCTACAGTAAAGGATTCATCATACTCCAGGCTGGTATGGGTAACGTCATCGTTGATGCCTATAGTAAAGTGGTTTTTAGGTCTGTCCTCTGAAAGATTATCAAATACTGCCTTGACCATAGCAGGAGTAAAATCTTTCGAACCGAGTCCGTAGCGGCCTCCAACAATTGTCGGGTATCCGGTAAACCTCGCAGTCCCTTTCCCCATTGCCTCCCCTACGGCGGTTCTGACGTCAAGGTAAAGCGGTTCACCAATCGCACCGGGTTCCTTTGTGCGGTCGAGAACAGCAATCGCTTTTACGCTCCCTGGCAAGCAACCGGTAAAGGCGTCTATATCGAAAGGCCGGAAAAGTCTTACCTGAATGAGTCCCAGTTTTTCTCCTCTTGCATTTAAAGCATTGATCGTATCCAGCACCGTTTCTCCTGATGATCCCATTGTCACAATAACGCGTTCTGCATTTGGATCCCCGAAGTATTCAAAAAGTTTATATTGCCTGCCGACGATTTTGGCAAATTTATCCATTGCCTTCTGCACAATGCCGGGGGCTGCATTATAGTACTTATTAACCGTTTCTCTTCCCTGGAAATATACATCCGGATTCTGTGCCGTGCCCCGTATGTTTGGACGATCAGGGGTAAGCCCTCTCTTGCGGTGGGCTATAACAAGGTCGTCATCAATCATCGCCCTCATATCATCAAAAGTCAGTTCCTCGATCTTCCTGACCTCATGAGATGTCCTGAAGCCGTCAAAAAAGTGGAGGAATGGCACCCTTGATTCAAGCGTTGCGGCCTGCGCTATGAGTGCAAAATCCATTGCCTCCTGAACGTTCTGAGA
>CAZPUD010000288.1:0-5125 GCA_964589115.1 uncultured candidatus Brocadiaceae bacterium
AGGGATGGAAGCCAAATGATCCATTCTACAAGGTCTCAAGGCTCATGTTGAGGTGTAAGTATAATCCGGCCTATCCATATGGTGTCACAATGATGAAGCATTCCAGCTGGATATCTACAGAAAGAACCGTGAAGGCTCATGAGACAAGACCGGACGGAAGGGCATTATCAGCAGGTACAGGATATCAATCTAGTTTCCGTTATGGGTCTCAGCAGAGTATCACCAGGGATTGGTCCATGCCGATGCACCAGTTAGATAGTTTATTCCATAAGGCGAAGATCGGTATGAAATTTGTCTTTGGTTTTGAGGCTGATAACCATGGTATTAACACCGTACCTAAAGAGACATTGGTTAAAATTACCAAGGCTGAGGATGGTGGTATGGGTGGTAAGGGATTATGGGATCCGGCAAAGACAGGATACACCGCAGGAAATGAAAATGACTTCATGAAGAGGTATCTCTGCGGTGAATTAGTACAGGTAGAAAAGGCTTAATTCCTTTTTATATCTATCATGACGAGCTAACAAATGGTAGTAGACGTTTGTTAGCTCGTTTAATTTAAGCAAGATGAACTCAATTTATATTCTCATTAACCGATGGAGGGGAAAAATTTATGAAAAAATATTTGATTTCTGGGATGCTTTCTTTGTCTTTAGTTGCATTTTCGTATAACTCATTCGTATGGGCACAAGAGGAAGAGAAAAAGGCGTTAACGGCAGAAGAGGCTGCAGAAGCACAGAGAAAACTAGAAGAGGCCCAGCAAAAATTAAAGAGGGCAGTTAAAAATGTACCAAAAGTAGATAACGCTGGTTCAATTACCGGTGTTGTTACTTGCAAAAAAATGAGGACGAATGCCGATGCCATTGTATTTATTGAGAAGGTTGGTGATAATAAATTTGATCCTCCCTCAGAACATGCAGTTGTAGACCAGCTTAATCTTACTTATGTACCTAGAGTTGTTGCGCTGCAGAAGGGAACGGTTGTAGATTTTCCCAACAGTGATGCTGTACGTCATAATGTATTCTCACCTCCAACGGCAGCTTTACAGTTTAACCTTGGTACGTACCCAACAGGTGTTGTAAAAGAGGTGCCTTTTGATGTTACAGGTGAAACTCCTCTACTTTGTAACGTTCACGCAGAAATGGCAGGGTATGTTGTATCTTTTGAAAACCCTTATTTTGCTGTTACTGATAAAGATGGTAACTATACCATTGAAGGTGTTCCGCCAGGAAAGTATACGGTAAAAACATGGCATGAGAAGCTTAAAGAAGCATCACAGGAAGTTACTGTAGAACCAGGCAAGGCTGCCACTGCGAATTTTGAATTAAAGAGAAGAAGATAATTGGTGAGTTAAAGTTTTAAACCTTATGGTACTTGATAACAGTTTATAGAAATTCCAGTGAGGGTAATCCCCTCACTGGAATTTTTTTTGAAATAGTTGGCATAACCGCTTTCTTTTAAGGTGAAAATGGATACACCGTATTTACTTTCAATTCAGGTTGGCATGCCGTCTTCTTTCGTATTAAAAGATGCTCAAAATCATCTGAATTCTCAATGGACTACAGGGTTTTTTAAGAAGCCTGTAGAAGGTTTGATCTGGCTAGGAAAATATAATCTTTCTGGAGACGGTCAGGCTGATTTAAAGTATCACGGAGGTCTGGAAAAGGCCGTTCTTGCGTATTCGGCAGACCATTATCCTTCCTGGTCTATTGAGCTTGGCAACCTCGAACTTCCTTATGGGGCATTTGGAGAGAATTTTACTGTTTCCTGGCTTACAGAAGAAACTGTCTGTATTGGCGATACATATGCTGTTGGAGAGGCACATCTTCAAATTTCTCAACCGCGACAGCCCTGTTGGAAGATCTCACGCCGTTGGGGGATTGATGACCTTGAAGCAAGGGTTAAGATTACAGGCCGTACCGGATGGTATTTTCGAGTCCTTAAGGAGGGATATATCAAATCAGGACTGCCTTTGATCCTTCTCGATCGGCCATTTCCATATTGGAGTGTTGCTCATGCCTATGAAATTATGCTTCGTCGGCACGAGGATCCACACGCTGCTACCCAGCTTGCCTCCTGTCCTCTTCTTTCAACGAGCTGGCGCTCTGTATTGTCTCAGAGAACTGGTGAAATATAAAAAATAACGTATAAACTGTTACAAATAAAATGTGAGAATATTTATATTTGAAAAATCATCAAAATATTCATATAATAAATTATCTTAAGTATTGGTTGTATAAAACTATATACGATAGTCTTTAAAACAATCCTTTCCTTATCCCCCTTAAATAATGAATCCTCACTTTACTTTCCCTTATAAGGATATTGACGGGGGTCTTTATAAGCTTGTATGAGGAAAAAATGATAATTCAACGACGTAAAACACGGGTGGTCAATGTGGGAGGTGTACTGATTGGTGGAGAAAATCCGGTTTCTGTACAGACAATGACCAAGACCCATACCGAGGATATTGATGCCACAGTCCGCCAAATCAAAGAACTAGAGGCTATTGGGTGCCATATTGTCCGCGTTGCTGTACCTACCGTTGTTACAGCTAAATGTCTGGGAGTTATTAAGAGACAAATATGCATTCCATTGGTTGCTGATATTCATTTTGGGCATCATCTTGCTCTGGAAGCTATTGCTCAGGGTGTAGATAAAATAAGAATTAACCCGGGGAATATGAAGGACAAGAAAAAGCTTGAAGAAGTTATAAATGCAGCTAAAGATAAAGGTATTCCTATCCGTATCGGTGTTAATTCAGGCTCTGTACGAGGTGCGGATGACAGCCACGAGGAACTGACTGCCCTTATGGTAAAGACAGTTTTGAATTATTGTGAACATTTTGAGTCATTGTCGTTTAAAGATATTGTATTATCCCTTAAGGCATCTGATGTCCCTTCTACTCTTGCAGCCTACCGGTCAATAGCAGCCCAATGCGATTATCCATTACATTTAGGCGTTACGGCTGCAGGTCCACCGGGCCTGGCAGCGATAAAATCTGCTATCGGCATAGGTGGTTTACTTTCAGAAGGGATAGGCGATACACTGCGTGTTTCTTATACCGGTGCCCCGGAACTGGAAGTAAAGGCAGGATATGAAATCCTTGAGGCGTTAGGGTTGCATAAACGTCAGGGTACCGAACTTATTTCCTGCCCTACATGCGGACGGTGTGAGATTGATTTGGTAAATATAGTAGAAAAGGTCAGGCAGCGCCTGCCAAACGATAAAAAACATCTGCAGATTGCCATAATGGGGTGTGTAGTGAACGGCCCTGGAGAGGCGAGAGAGGTAGATATTGGTGTTGCAGGCGGCAAAGGATTTGGGTTTCTTTTCAAAAAAGGTGAGAAGATACGGAAAATACCGGAAGACCGGATGGTTGACGAGCTTTTGGAAGAAATTGAGCATATGTGATAAAGATATGGGATTTGTAATATAGATTTTGTAGATGAGTAAATGGGCAGATGGGTGAATGAGTTAAATACCCATTTACTCATTCACCATCCCCAAAATTTGACTCATTTGTAAAGATAAATCACTTATAAAGTATTTAATAAAAAACATTAATAGTAATGAAAAATATTATTGTTCTCGGCTCTACAGGCTCTATTGGCAGAAACACCCTTGAAGTTGTCAGAAACTTAAAAGATGAATTCAGAGTTATAGGTCTTTCATCAAATTCGCAGTGGGAATTACTGGCTGATCAGATAAAAGAATTCAGACCAGCCTGCGTTGCCATAAATGACGGTAAACTGGCAGAAAAGTTGAAGGGCAATGTCTCATGCAGTCAGATGAAGATATTTACCGGAAACAAGTGCCTGGAAGAGATTGTCCTCATCGATGAAGCAGATATTGTAGTTTCAGCAGTCGTTGGTGCCGTTGGTTTACCGGCAGCTATTTCAACACTGAAGCAGGGAAAAACTCTTGCATTAGCCAACAAAGAGGCGCTTGTTATGGCCGGACACATCGTTATGTCACTGGCTGAAAAAAATAAGGTGCTGCCGGTAGACAGTGAGCATAGTGCAATATTTCAGTCTCTTCAATCAGGCAGGCGGGATGAGGTTAAGCGGGTAATTATTACGGCATCAGGCGGTCCTTTTTACGACTACCCTATCGATAAACTTCCTGATGTTAGTCCCCGGCAGGCACTCAAGCATCCTACATGGCAGATGGGACAGAAGATAACGATAGATTCTGCAACTCTTATGAATAAGGCGCTGGAGATTATAGAAGCCAAATGGCTCTTTAATTTAAACGTTGAACAGATCGATGTGGTAATACATCCGCAGTCAATCATTCATTCCATGGTGGAATTTTGTGATGGTTCTGTTATCGCACAGATGGGATTTCCGGATATGAAAGTACCCATCCAGTACGCTTTAACTTACCCGGAAAGAAGAGATCTTAAAGTAAAAACATTTAATTTATCAGATATAGGAAATCTTACGTTCAAGAAGCCCGATATGGAAAAATTTCCCGCTTTGAGATTAGGTTATTATGCTGCCCATGAAGGCGGTACAGTGGGGGCAACTCTTAATGCTGCTAACGAAGTTGCAGTTCAGGCCTTTTTGAATGGTCAAATTCGGTTTACTGAGATTGTATCCTATGTAGAGAAAGTGATAAATAATCATCATTTTATCAAAGATCCTTGCCTGGAGGATGTTATAGCAGCAGACGTCTGGGCAAGACAGGAGATTAAGAAATGCCTTTTGTAAATGTATCGACTAATGTTCTTCTAGTGATTTTAGGTATTGGTTTGCTTATCTTTATCCATGAGCTTGGCCACTTCCTTATGGCAAAAAAGATCGGCGTCAGGGTATATGCATTCTCCCTGGGCTTTGGTCCAGCCATATTTAAAAAACAGTGGGGAGAGACTGAGTACCGGCTTTCCCTGTTCCCGCTCGGTGGCTACGTCAAACTGGCCGGGGAAGGTCCGGAAGAAGAAAAAACCGGTGCCAAATGGGAATTCTCATCAAAAACCGCAGGACAACGCGCCTCTGTGCTCGTTGCAGGTGTGGCATTAAATGCCGCTCTTGCCTTTATTGCATTTATAGTTGCCTTTCGGATTGGTGTTCCCTTTATTACTCCTGAAGTAGGCCAGGTTATGCCTGGATGGCCAGCCTGG
>CAZPUD010000289.1:0-5073 GCA_964589115.1 uncultured candidatus Brocadiaceae bacterium
CTTTATTACCGTCTTAAGGTAGTAGAAATCAACCTGCCGGCACTCAGAGAGCGAAGAGAAGATATGCCGCTCCTGATAAGTCATTTCATCAATAAATTCAATAAGAAATTGAATAAGGAGATTGTAGCAGTTTCTTCAGACGCACAAAAGATATTTATGGACTATCCGTGGCCTGGTAATGTAAGAGAGCTGGAGCATACCATGGAGCATGCGTTTATCCTGTGCCGGCAGAAAACCATTACGGTTAATCACCTGCCGCAAGTATTTAAAGAATTCATCGGAACCAAGAGTTCTTTACTTGAAGATATAAAAGTTGATGAGCCTCAGGCAATTATTCAGGCACTGAAAAAAACTGCATGGAACAAGGCGAGAGCTGCGCGTTTGTTAGGCATGAGTCGCCGCACAATTTATAGAAAAATCAAAGAATATAAAATAATATAAATACATGAATAGAATGGAAATTCAGTATAATTTTTTAGTTTGTATACTTCATGGTTTTTCATTTATCATACGGCGTGCCATGTCACATTTTTGTGACGAAACACTTCTGTGTATGTTACACACCACATCTCATCCCGATCGGGAATCTTAAGATATCAAGCGTAAAAGATAACTAATAGTTTGTTACTAAGTCGAGCTGTGTTGCAGTACAGGGCGTTATCTTTTACCCTACCTTTGTTTAGACTGATATTGGGCTGCACATTAGGTAAGATTATTCTAGAACATCACTGAATTATTGTTGTGTTTAACCATATAAAAGCATTCCTTAATAAGGTTCTTCCCTATCCCTCTATATATTATTTCATATTTTATCATCCCCGCCATAACGGTCTGCATTTTGCGTATGAACTAATTCAACGTCTGGTATTTGAATCATAGGATAACAGGGATTTGAAATGTCAAAAGTCATTTGCAGGTTAACAGAGGATGAAATAACAGGTTTGCTACTATCAGAAATGATTGATCTTGTTTACATTTGTGATACAGAAGGAAATATTTTATTTGTAAACAAGATGCTTGAGAAGTTTACCGGATATAGGCCGGAGGAATCTTATGGAAAACCTTTTTCACCATTTTTTGACAAATCAAGTTTGGAAAAAGCAGTGGATGCCTATAAAAGGACATTACAAGGAGAAAGCCTTCTGTATGAGCTTACTTTTAAGAATACTGCGATAGCATGTGAATATAGAAGTTTTCCTTTGAGAGATGAGCTGGGAAACATTGTCGGAATTGCCGGGATTGCCAGAGATATTACTGAACGTAAACAAAGGGAAGAGAGTTTAAAGGTGTTGAATGAATCACTGGAAAAAAGGTCGAAAGAGCATGCTGAGAGATTGATAGAAGTGAACGAGGAGCTCATGGAAGAGATCAAGGATCGTAAGTATCTGGAAAAGACATTTAGGTGGAACGTTGAGAAGCTGCAGAAATCTTTGCAAGGTGTGATCCAGAGTATGGCATTGATTGTTGAATCGAAGGACCCTTATGCAGCCGGACATCAAAGGCGGGTATCACAACTTGCCCGCTGCATTGCTGAAGAGATGGGACTTTCGAACGACAAGGTTGAAGGGATATGTTTGGCAGCAGCAATACATGATATTGGCAAAGTCTCCATACCGGCAGAGATTTTTTGTAAGGCGGATTTGATAACTGAAATTGAATTTGAAATGATCAAAGACCATACCTCTGTTGGATACAATGTTCTCAAAGGGATAGAATTTCCATGGCCGGTAGCCCAGATAATACTCCAACATCATGAGAGAATGAACGGTTCCGGTTACCCTTTAGGTCTAGCAGGAAACGATATCCTCCTGGAAGCAAGAATTCTTGGGGTGGCCGATGTGGTAGAGGCCATGTTTTTTCCCAGGCTTTATAGGACTTTTTTCAGGCCCGATAAGGCATTAGATGAGATATACAGAAACAGAGACATCCTTTATGATTTCAACGTGGTACATGCCTGTATGACTGTTTTTCGTGAAAAGGGATTCCGATTTGAGCGTTATTGAGAGAAGGTGTGATAAATGAGATTACTGCAGAAAAAATTAATTGTGGGAGGTGATCATTTAAGAAATATTCCAATTTTCTATAAGGAGTATAGTAAATGTTTGTATTGGTATTGTCACTAAAACAATTAATTTAACATTTTCATTGTTATAAATTGAGGGTATTGTAAATGAAGACAAATAAATTCTTTGTATGTCCAAACTGCGGCAATGTTAAAAAGTTTAAGGTATTCACCAGTAATTTTCAAATTATTATACAATCCCCTGAATTGGGGATACGCATGGATGAAAGCGGTGTTTTGCCTAATTTGAAACAGATTGACAACTATGTTGAATGTCAGTTGTGTTTTAAAAAATCGGAGTATGACAAGGCGATAGATCTTGGTGAGAAATATGTCAAAAATATTTCAAGGCAATCGAGAGATTTAGAATGGTGAATATGTTCCATGGATAGTAATTGTTAAGTGTTAAAAGGAATAACACCAGAGTCTCTCATAAAAACTGCTTTGACGTTAGCCTTGTTGTATATAGGTGACCCATAAATATTTTGACACTAGCTTCTGTTGTTTCCGCAAAAGGCGGAAATGACAGAAGCAGTTTTATAAAGAGTATAGAATTTCTGCCTATAAAGAAATGTCAATTACCAAAGGACTATTTTATGTGAAATTTTTATTGGTGCAAGTTCAATGCTATATTGATTGAGAACAGGCAATGATTACTTACAGGGAATAGATCAGAACTTTGAATGGGATGCAGGAAGTAATGTCAAGACAGGTAAAGATCGAAGAGAAACACTATGCTATTGCAGAGACATTTATCGATGCGATAATATTAACAGATGAAAACGGACGTATCATTTTTTGTAACCACGCAGCAAAAGCAATGTTTGGATACGAGGACGATATTATCGGTATGTCCATTATGCTGTTAATGCCAGAACGATATAGAGATGTATATCAAACCGGAATGAATAGGTACCTGAGTACAGGGATACCCAAGATTATAGGGAAGACTGTTGAGCTTAGTGGTTTAAAGAAATGTGGCACAGAATTTCCTATAGAAATATCATTATCGGTATGGAACGACGGACAATATCATTTTACCGGTATTATTCGTGATATTACGGAAAGGAAACGAATCGAGCAAAATTTATTGGAGGCTAATAAAAAACTGGAAGAGCTTTCAACCAGGGATGGTTTGACGAATCTCTATAACCGGCGTCATGCCGACAAGGTATTAGAGATTGAATTTAACCGTGCTAAAAGATATAAAAACCCTCTCTCTTGCCTGCTGATCGATATTGACTATTTTAAGAAAATAAATGATCTTTACGGACATCCATTCGGAGATAAAGTCCTGGTTTATTTTTCCCGTTTTTTACTTGCAATGACAAGGTCTACTGATATAGTTTCCCGTTACGGTGGCGAAGAGTTTCTTGTCATTCTTCCCGATGTTAATGTCCACGGTGCCAGGGACTTTGCGGAAAGATTGAGGGATGGTATATCTAAATGCAGGATTGAGAATAAAGGGGAAAATATAAATATTGCTATAAGCATTAGTATTGGTGTCAGTTCTTTTGAGGAACATAACCATGATAAAAATGAAATAGTATATCAAGCGGATAAAGCCCTCTACAGAGCAAAGCAATCAGGAAGAAACAGAGTTTGTTGCCATATACAAACACAGCAAAGACAATTAGTTTAACCATATTAGGGCTTACGCATGATAATAGCATAAGAGTAGTATATGGACAATGCTCAAAATGTAGTTGCCCGGGATTTCAGGGATCAAGCTACACTTGTAGTAGAGGTGGATGTGGTCATCACTATGATGATCATTGGTAATTGCTAAACCTGTTTAAAGGAGTCCGAACTATCTTTTCAGTAAAAGGAAAAATAACGCTTTTCCTGGTACTTTTCCTGATTCTATACTTTCTACCTATAATTTTGTATCCTGCCTTCATCATCAAATCCCATTTCCTGGATATTGAGGTAATTTAAGCACGGGAAATTGTCATTGACATTAATTTTGTAAAGCTGTAAAATGCCTTTTTTGTCGGTATCATATGCTTGTATTATAAGAAGTTACAGTAGTTAGGATAAAATAGCAGATAAGTATGTACATTGGTATTGATATTATTGAGATAAAACGTATCGAAAGATTATTCTCTGCCAACGAGGGTTTTTTAAAGAAGATTTACACTAATAAAGAGGTAGAGTATTGTAAACCGAAGAAGAATAAATACCAACATCTTGCAGCTCGTTTTGCCACAAAAGAGGCTGTATTCAAGGCATTGGGCACAGGATGGATTGGTAACATGAAATGGACAGATATTGAGCTGCTAAATGATGAAATGGGTAAACCATATTTGAATCTCTATGGAAGTGTAAAAGAGCTGGCAGAAAAAAAGTGTATAGATAGTATTTCTGTATCATTGTCTCATTGTCAGGATTACGCCGTTGCTCAGGTTCTCTTGGTACCCAAAAAAGAGGAATATTCATGAAAAAACTTGTACTGATCAATCCACATCCGATTGGAAACGTCGGAGAGGAAAATGTTTCTGTATTGAATCAAATGCCGGTAAACCTTGGCTATCTGAAAGTGCTGACTCCAAAAAACTGGCAGGTTGATATCATCGATGAAACCCAGGAGCACGCAGTCGATGAAATCACGGGGGATATTACGTTCGGTGGGGCAGATTTAGTGGGTATTACGTCAGTAAGCTACCAGGCGCATAGGGCCTATCAGATAGCAACAGCATGTAGGAAACGTGGTATACCTGTAATTATGGGTGGAATACATGCCACAAGCTATCCCGAAGAAGCCGCAAGGTATGTAGATTGTGTCGTGACACGTGAGGCAGTAACAACCTGGGAAAAAATTATCTCGGATTTTGAGAATGGTTGTCTTCAAAAAAGATATGACGGTACCCTCACACCCATGGAACTTTATCATGGACTGAGGCCTGACAGGAAATATTTAAAGGACAAATATAAATACAGATACTCAGGTATAATAACTACAGCAGGGTGCCCATTTAGTTGTGAATTCTGTTCTGTACCGCAATTTCAGG
>CAZPUD010000290.1:0-2273 GCA_964589115.1 uncultured candidatus Brocadiaceae bacterium
TAATGCAACGTTATGTTAACCACATCAAAATGATCTATAATTTCTCCCATTTCCAAAACGAAATTATACCATGCAGAATATGAACGGGGGATGAACACAAAATTAATTTTTTGTAATTTTGAGGAGTTTAACAGGTTGGTAAGGTAACGGTGAAGGTACTTCCCTTATGCAACTCACTTTCAACTGCTATTGTGCCTCGATGAGCTTTAACGATCCATTGACAGATGCTGAGGCCAAGTCCACCACCAGCATAATTTGATGTGCGTGCCTTGTTAGCCCGATAAAAACGGTTGAAAATATAAGGAATGTCTTCTTGGGAAATGCCAATGCCGTTATCCTGAATGATGATTTTTGCGCAAGGATTGTTTTTGTCAAGAGACAATCTGATTATCCCATGGGGAGGGGTATATTTTACGGCGTTATCTACGAGATTTAGGAGGAGCATTCGGATCAACAACTCATCCCCCTCGATGTGTGTATCTTCCATTTTCACTATCGATACGAGGATATTTTTCGGTTCAGCAATAATCTTTAGTTGTTCGGTAATATCAGTAAGAATAAAACAGAGATTTATCCGTTCCTTATGTATCTCATATCGTCCAGCATCAGCTTTTGCCAATATGAACAAATTTTCTACAATTTTTGAAAGCCTCCCGAGATCTTCTAGAGTGTTGGCAAGAACTTGCTGATAACCACGAGAATCCCTTTCCATGGATAAGGAGACTTCTATACCTGTCTTCATAATGGCTATCGGTGTGCGTAGTTCATGTGAGGCATCCGTTGTGAATTGACGAGTCTGGTTAAAGGAATTTTCAAGACGGGAAAGCATTTCGTTTATTACGCATGAAAGTTCGTTAATTTCATCTTTTGCAGTATATATCGTTAATCTTTTCTCCAGTTGTTCTGTTTCTATCTTCTGGAGTTCTTTTATCATGCAACCTATAGGTTTCAAAGCCTTTTTTGCCATGAAACGACCACCAAACCAACTACCAATAATTGCAAGGCATCCTAATGTTGTAAGTGCAAACAAAAAGATTTTCTGGGTTGTATCGTTTTTCATTAAAATTCCAACCTGAACCAATTGATGACTGTCTCTAGTGGGCATCGTGACGGTGCGTAAAGAGTGTCCCTTTAAAGTCTTTACCGTTTTAAAATGCATCTTTCCTGAAAGGATTTCTCTTATTTGAAGGTTGTTTAAAGGCAGGTAGTTGTTTTCTAAATTTCCTGATTGGAATTGGATGTTCCCTGATTGATCAAATATTGCAATATACTTCTCCAGAGATTGTTCATCCTTTTCGTTCGATATATATGACACATAGTTCTTGAGGAAATCTTTATTGATTTCTGCACAATAGGTAATGCCTTCGGCCTCTTCTTCGATTCTTACATCGATACTTTTATTATTAGCATAAGAGAATGCAACATATGTTAGTAAACCGAAAAGAACGAGCGTCCCTCCAAAAATGTTGGTATACCAGAAGGTGAGCTTCGTACGGATCGTCCACGAGTTCATGGTTTTTCTTCCTTCATGATGTATCCTACACCCTTAATCGTGTGAATCAGTTTATGGGTACGGTCCTTGTCTATTTTATTTCTTAAGCGGTTTACAAAGACATCGATCACATTGGTTAAGCTGTCAAAATTGTAATCCCACACATGTTCAGCAATTTGGGTACGGGTTAATACGGTATTGAGATTTCTCATGAAAAATTCTAACAGGGCGAATTCTTTATTAGTGAGATCTATTGGCTGCTCATTTCGATAAAAGCGGTGTGCAGCTAAGTCTAAAGAAAGGTCTGCAACCGTTAATCGTGTTTGATAATGTACCTTTCCTCTTCTGATCAAAGCCCGTATCCGTGCTATTAATTCAATAAAAGAAAAGGGTTTTACGAGGTAATCATCCGCACCCAAATCTAGTCCATGTGCTTTGTCCTCAACAGCATCCTTTGCCGTTAGAAGAAGGATTGGCATATTCTTGCCGTTTTTTCTTGCCTTCGTTAAGATTTCTAAGCCGTTTTCCTTGGGAAGTAGGATGTCGAGAATAATAAGATCATACTCACCGGTATTGAGCATGTAAAGACCTTCTTCTCCATCAAAACACACGTCAACAGCAAAGTGATTTTCTTCAAGCCCTTTTTTAATATAAGCAGCTAACTTTTTCTCATCCTCAACAAGCAATATTTTCATATATGATCTAAACCAACGAAACTGATTTAATAATTTCTGAATTACAAAGTCTTATTCAGCACTTGATTTTCTCTTGAAATCCTTGC
>CAZPUD010000290.1:2355-4989 GCA_964589115.1 uncultured candidatus Brocadiaceae bacterium
CCTTGCAAAAGAGAGAGTGTTCCTACATAAAAAAAACCTAATGCGTACATTAGTATAAAATATCCTAACAAGAATTCATTATAGTTCATAAATCCTGCATAACAATAGAAACTTAAGAGGATTTCACTTATAAAGACAAACTTCACTTGTGAAAGATAATTTTTTACCATAATATTCTTGCCCTGTTTAATTACTCCAAACTTAGGTGTTCTAATAAAATCACTCTTCAAATTGAATAATGCCTCTACTACTGCTTTGGTGTTATTGACGGCAATACCGCATCCGAGAAGCATGAGTACTGGTATAAACAAGCACCTCTTCCACCAATCTTTGTAACCTATTTTTTGAGAAATTATATAAAGAAGCGATGGAGCAGAGGTTCCTAATAAGATAAAGCACCACAGGATTTGTGTGGTAGCGGCGGTTGGTATGGTGTTTACCAATGGTTTTGATAGAATTACCAGTGGATAAGACAGCAGTGCGAGGATAATCATCATAGGATGAACCATATACTGGGTGAGGTGTAGAAATGCCTCTATTTTCTTTATGGGACTGTCCTGCGACTTACCTATGTGCGGAAGGATTTTTTTTGCGGTTTGTATCGAACCTTTTGCCCATCTGTGCTGCTGTGTTTTGTATGCATTTATATCAATAGGCAGCTCTGCAGGAGTGACGACATCAAGAAGGAATTTTGTCTGCCATCCTTTTAGCTGGGCTCTGTATGATAAGTCTAAATCCTCAGTTAACGTGTCACAGTGCCAGCCCCCGGCATCTATAATTGCTTCTTTTTTCCAAATACCTGCTGTTCCATTAAAGTTCATGTAAAGCCCATTCCATGTCCTGGCACCTTGCTCGATAATAAAATGACCGTCTATACCAATACTCTGTACTATCGTTAAAAGAGAGTAATTTTTGTTTGCATGCCCCCATCGTGTTTGGACCAGAGCAACTTTTTCTCTCTCATAAAAGAATGGGATAGTTCTGTAGAAAAAATCTTTATCAGGTATAAAATCTGCATCAAATATTGCTAAAAATTCCCCTTCTGCCTTTTGGAGGCCTTCATGTAACGCACCTGCCTTAAATCCATTCCTGGTATCTCTGATAATCTGTTTTATATTAAATCCCATTGCCCTGTATTCGTCTACGAGACGGGCTACGATATCCCTCGTCTCGTCAGTAGAATCATCAAGTATCTGGATATCGTGGAGCTTCTGTGGATAATCGATATTTGCAACTGCCTTAATTAAACGCTCTACGACATGTTTCTCATTATAAACCGGTAACTGTGTGGTGATCCTTGGCAGTGCATCCTTACCATGGGTTAACCAGAATTGTTTCAGAAATTCTGTATTCTGAGAGCCCTCTCTTTTTTCCTTCTTGAGAAAAAGGTAAATCATGTAATAGGTATTGATACCATAAAGAAATAGCCAGAGTGCGGCCGGACAATAGAAAACAAGAATGATTATGATGAGTATTTTATCCATACACAATTACCGAAATTGAAAAATTGCAGGTTCCTCAGGGTCTATAATCGTTTCACGTTTATCTGTTATTGAGGTAGGGACACGGAGCACCGTGTCCCTACTATACACTATAATTTTATTTTTATTCAATTGAAAGCCACGGAATGTTTAATTCTCCTGCATATGATGAATTCATAGATTACAAATCCAATAACTATAAGATACTCAAAGGTCATAAAAATTGTCTGGAGATTTTTCTGATAAGGAATCGTTTGATAAGCAATGTATGATAATGGCAGCAATGCCGACCAGATAATGATGGACCGGTAATGAGTATACACAGACAACATTATTGCCACCGTTAGGTACCATGGATGTACGGTAGTTGCCAATAGGTAATAGATTGCTGTCGTTAATAACATTGTCCTGAATAAAGAAGGCCAACCGGTACCCTCTTCCCGATAGGCAATGATGAGGATAGAAAGAAGGGTGATGATAGATAAGGCAGTGCCAATGTATGGAATTATGTTATACTCTGCGATTTGTTGGCTTATCCAGCAGGTGAACCTGTATGTGCTGGAGTTAAACTCAAAGTGTTGAAAATATAAATTTATACTGGAGAAAAGGTGTTGAAATAACTGTTTATTGAAGAACGGGATAAACAGGATTGCGATGGTAATTCCTGTTACAAGATAATAGAGAAGGCTTCTCCGTAATCCCAATCGTTTTATGAGGAGTGGCAAAAAGATTAAAGGGACTAATTTCGTTCCTACAGCAAGTGCAAAGCAGACAGCAGATAATACAAAACGTGATTTTACGAGCAGATAGAGAGATAAGAGGAGCCAGAAAATGAGTATTGCCTCAAAATGCAGGTTCCCAGAGAGTTCTACAATAACAAGTGGATTACTTGCGTAGAGGAGAACATATTTTTCAGCCAGATGAAATTCTTTGAGGAGTTTGATGATGAGATACATTGTACCTACATCGGCAAGAATAATAAAAAACCGCATTGCGATGATACTTCCTAAAATACTTTGCGGTGAAATTTTTGCCGCTATGGCAAAAACGAATTGTGACACTGGAGGATAAATCGTGTAATAGTCAGGTGAATTGAGTCCGGCAAACAGCGTAGTGTCAATATCTGTATTGAATGGTTCCTGTGTATTGATAA
>CAZPUD010000291.1:0-4942 GCA_964589115.1 uncultured candidatus Brocadiaceae bacterium
ACCTGCCCTCCGTGCTGCTTCAGCTACGTTCCTTGCCGGTTCAATACCTAATACAGGAATACCTCTCTCTTTGAAATACTGGAGGAGATAACCGTCATTACTGGCTATTTCAACAACCTTGCTTTGATGATCAAAACCGAAACGGCCAATCATGAGTTTCGTATACTCACATGCATGCTTCAACCAGGTATTTGAATATGATGAAAAGTATGCATAATCGCTGAAGATGTCTTCGGGTGACTGAACTAACGGTAACTGAACAAGGTAGCAAGCATTACATACATAGACACATAAAGGGTAAAATGGTTCCATCCGTTGAAGTTGTTCATTTCTTAAATATGAATTTGCTAATGGTGATACGCCCAAATCAATAAAGGTATGATTCAGGGATGCTCCACAAAAACGACACTTATTTTCTGTATTTACCATATTTATCATTACCGTTAGTACTCCTGTTTTGTTTTTCTTTTTACCTTCGTGAACAGAAAAGCCGTCACTGTTATGGAGGTATGTCTATCAAAAAATGTACCTAAAGGAATAAATAATTATGAGATTTAATACATAAAAATAGAGATGAAGATAACGTTTATGATACATATGTCCTGTTTCATTGGCTCATGAAACTAATTTAAAGACCTTAAAATACACCAGTAACCGGAGTTTTTAGATACCATTGCAAAACAGTTGTATGAAATATTAATAATATTTTGCTATGTGAGAATTACGTTATTTCTATAAGAAAAAAAGGAAATTATCGTTTTAAATAAAAAACAAAAGAAGTGTGACATGCCACAGAAGTGTGTCATTACAAAAGTGTGACATGTCTCATGGAAAATTGTATTGTTGTCTAATAAATTAGCTGCCTTTGGCAGCGGCTATGGTTGGTTCAATCTTGTAGATTGAACCATGCGTTTAGCATTGGCCTGTACGTTTTGGTTTGCTCCAGACGTATGAAACATGCTAAACGTTTCGGTTCAATCATGGACGATTGAACCAACTCTGAAACTTTGAAATTCCTAAACATTAAACTAACGGGTTCAGGTTACAAACCTGAACCCGCCGGCAGAAACGCAGAATATTGTAACTTTAAGGAGTTAATGTGATACTCGCGAAACAGAGTTTCGTACTGATCTTGTGTTCCAAAATAGAGTTTGGGAATATGCAGTAATGAAGTGAGTGAATGAGTGGATGAGTGGATGAGTAGATGGGTAAATGAGTAGATGAGTAAATAGGTTAAATACCTTATGCGGGTTCAAATTTGTAACTTGAACCCTTCATTTTATATGGTTAATTTCGCCATCAACTGTACATGGCGTTATTATTTGAATAAACTCGTGGGTTCAGGTTACAAACCTGAACCCGCCTGCGTAGATGGGTTAAATACTCATTTCCCCATTCACTCATCTACCCATATACTATGTCAGCACTCATCAGGATATTAAAGACTTCCCTAAATTTTTCAGTTTTGCAGGTATTCTGTTCTTTATTCTCCCGACGAGAGTCCTGCTTACAATGCAAACATTTCTGTTGAGGCGTTCTACAGTGCCGAAAATGTATTTATAATTCTCGCTGCCTGCACCGAAGTCATATATCTTATATCCATTCTCAATTGCATATCGAATAATATATCCCGTCATTACATTTCCGGGTCTAAGGTCGGCGAATATACTATTAAAAGCTTTTGTGTAACTTATGATAACCTTATTTTTCTGGTCTAAGAAAGCCGCTTCTGCTGCAATTGGTATAGTCCCATCCCACATGGTAGTTAAAAATAAGCTGTTGTTTTCAAAACAGCGGCGAAAGAGTATGCGATAACTATTGAGGACATCTTCTGGCTTTTTTCCCCATCGTGACTGCCAAAGTGTGAGTAATACCTCTGTTTGTATATCCAGATTGTCAGATTGAACGTGGGTTACATGAAATCCCTTAAGGCGCGTTACCTTGTTGGAATAATATTTTAAATTCTTACGGGTATTACAACTAAGAAAGTCTTTTAAATATTGATCCCAGGTATCAGGTAAATTAACATAAGGACAAGAAGTATATTTTATTTCTTTAATCTCATACTTTTTTTCAGGAAAATATTTCAAGAACAGTTCTAACCGGGGATCGGCTACGTTTCTCATGTCAAAATAATTCCATTTTGTATGATTTTGTAAAAAGGTTACGAAGGCCGGGATCGCTTTTTCAGCGCATTCCGGCAAACAGACAAACCCTGTATTATCCGACCATGGATCTCCTCCAATAACCAATTTTCTCAAAGACCTAAATCTTCCCCTTTGAGAAATCCTCATACCAACAGGCATGAATGCAATATATGGTGAATCTGGATCGGTTTGCAGTGCTAATACTGACCAGTCATATGACCTCGTATCTATCCAGCCGCGTATCCACCCCCAGGATACGAAAATTGTAGTATGGGGATCTTTGGAGTAAATAGTATTCCAGTCTTCTTTTAATTTCTCAAACTGTTTAATATCATCAATAACACTAACGTGCATGGGAAATTTAAACTGGTTCTTTAGCGGTTATTTTAGTCAATAAGATACATGGAAAAGTTGCATGAAATATTGGAGTAATGGAGTACGGGAGTAATGGAGTATTGCTGTAAAAAAATCATCAGAGTTGGTTCAATCTTGTAGATTGAACCATGTGTTTTTAATGGGTCTGTACGTTCTTGATTGTTATAGGCATATGAGACATACAAAACGTTCCGGTTCAATCGTGGACGATTGAACCAACCCAGTATTGTTGTAAAAAATCCTTTACTCCAACACTCCAGCACTCCAACACTCCATCAATCAAGGTTCGTCTCTACTACACAATATAATTTATCTTTTAGTTCGATACCCTGCAGCCAACAGCATAACCGTATTCCGGCAAAAAACTGTATCTCTCCCTTATGCCATAATGAGCTAACTCAAATCCAGCCTCGCGAAACTCTGATGTTATCTCCTCTTTCGTAAAAAGATGGGCATAAAAGCATTCAATTAAGTCATCGCCTATTTCCATTGTTTCTCTTCCCAGTAATGCTTTTATCAGATTTGCTAATCTGGCTGTAACATGATAATACTTCCTATCCTGACGCGGAAAAAAAGAGACCAGCAAAGGACCGTTATTTCTGATCTTAGTATGTAGACCCCTAAGAAAATGTATTCTTGTGTTTCTGCCCCGTATAAGCATATACATACCCCACCCAACAATGGCACCATCGTATTGTTTTAAAACCTCCGGGTACTTATCCCGTTCCATAAGCTGTAGTTCTGCACGCGCGCCAATTTTCTTTAAAATTATATTGCCACTTTTCACAAGGTCCGGATTACACTCAAATCCGTCTACATTATAACCCATCTTCTCCAGGGCTATTACCTCCCTCCCGGCTCCGGCACCCGTCAGCATGATAGAGTGACAATCCTGAAACCAAAGATCAATTACCTTTTTCTCCCAGTCTAACAATCCCTGAAGGTTCCATTCGCTTACATGATAACCTTTCTGCATTTTCGAAAAGTAGTAATGATCCAGGTCATGGAAATCCTTTCTGTTAAGAACCCCTAGCCAGAATCCATTATTAACTATCTTTAAGGGAAGGTATACGTATTTTCTATATAACTTTCTGATACTGTTTAAAACCTTATTACTGCATATATATATATCAATATATATTTTACCCAGAAGAGATATATCCATTTTTACCTTTCATTATCTCAGATGAAAATATTTATTTAATCTTATTAAATGGTCTTATATTGACATTGGTAACTTCCATATTCCGGGGCATTGCAAGCATATTTATTATTACGTCAGCAACATCGTCTGTCTGCATAAAATGTGTGGGGCAATAATCCCTTCCCTCCATTTCATGGACTATTGCCTGCATAGGGGTAGCTGTTCGTCCGGGATAGATACTAAGGACACGAATACCATATTCATTGACTTCATCTCTCAAAGCGTCAGCGATGGCCTTTAGTGCATGTTTAGTCGCTGAATACTGGCTTAGATTTGCCCTGGTATTCAGGCCTGCACTAGAGTTAATAAACACTATTTGTCCACTATGTGATTTGATCATAGGGAGCAGTGTTTGTGTAATGAGATATGGGGCCCGGACATTTATTTTATACTGTTTGTCAAAACTCTCAACTGAAGCATGTTCAATCTTCCCCATGAAAAAAACACCTGCACTATGGATAAGGACATCGACGTGTCCGAAATTCTGCTGAAGATGTAACTTTAACTTATAGATATCGTCATCCACAGTAAGATCAGCCTGGTAACTTTCTATGTATGGAGACAGCATCCTGGCACCCTCTTCAACGAGCTTAAGAGATGCCAAATTACGGCCAACCAGGCAAATTGCTGTACCCTCCGCAGCAAGTTTCAATGCGATCGCTTTACCAATACCGCTGCTTGCTCCTGTTACAACTGCAATTTGGTCTTTGAGGTTGGACATAGATTATTGTTTAAAATACAATGCTTTAATCATTATGCTCTATTGCAAATTTTGAGAAACAGGATTAATTAACAAATCTTCATATCCATATTTGAATTCTTATGCGTATAGAACATATCAAAAAATATACCTAAAAATGAAAATAACTTTCAGACTGTGCGTAATACAAAATTGTTATATTTATATAATTTTTAATTTTTTTATGGGATATTTATCAGAATATCAGAAAAACAGTTTAGAATTTGATCCTTTAAGTATTTTTATTATGTAATTTCCAGATTAATACCGGGGTGATTTATCCTAAAAGATGACGACTGATATGAAAAAGGGGCAAACTCTAAGTATACCAAAAGTGTGACATGCCACAGAAGTGTATCACCACATAAGTGTGTCATGTCACATGCCAATAGAGAGCATAGAAATCATCTCAAACCTCAATTTAGTATTTATAATCATTTAGAGATACTGTCAACATTATTTGTAACGGTATGTGAA
>CAZPUD010000292.1:0-4935 GCA_964589115.1 uncultured candidatus Brocadiaceae bacterium
TTCTGGATACGGACACATGCTTCTTTATTATGTATCAGGCGTACGCCAGAAAATTCTGATACAGCCTCGCGTGTTATGTCATTCGCAGTAAGGCCTAACCCCCCTGTCGTTATAACTAGATTTGCACGGCTTGCAGCGATTTTTAAGGCAGATTTTAACAACTCCTTGTTGTCGTTAACTGATGTCTGAAACAGTACCTGGATCCCCTTTTCGGTTAATGCCTTTGCAATATACGGTGCATTGATATCGATAATTTGCCCCAATATAATTTCTGTTCCTACGGTAATAATTTCCGCCTTTATCATATCCATATTCCTCATACTTCAGATCTATGAAAATACTGAAATATTTCATTTGCCAGTTTGGGTGAGAGTTTACCAATCTCAATGAGTTGTTCGACCGGGGCATTCCGTATACCTTCAATGCTGCCAAAACACTTCATTAAGGCCTTTTTCCGCACAATGCCAATACCGGGAATATTATCGAGTGGTGACTTGTAGTATTCCTTATTCCTTAGTTTCCTATGATAGGTAATGGCAAACCGATGGGCCTCGTCACGTACTTTGTCGAGGAATAAAAGCTCCGGTGATGATGGAGAAAGTACGATAGGCTCTGATCGAGATGGAACAAAAACCTGCTCGCCGATTTTTTTACCTGTTACCGTACTCTCTGTCCTGCCTTTAGCAAGAGCGATTAAATCAACGTTACCTATAGCTAATTCTTCAAATACTTTTAAGGCAACACTCAACTGACCCTTACCACCATCTACCACAACCAGGCTGGGCAAATCAACTTCTTCCACCGCCCTTTTGTACCTTCGGATCAGTACCTCGTACATCATAGCATAGTCATCGGCCTGCCCTACTGTTTTTATCTTAAACCTTTTGTACCTCGATTTGTTTGGCCTTCCCTGTTCAAATGTAATCATAGACCCTACTGCTTGTTTCCCAAAAATATTTGAAATATCAAAACATTCAATACGCTCCGGTACCTGCCTTAATTTCAGGATGTCTTTCAGTCCATGTAATGTCCTTGTAAATTCTTCTTCATGGGTATGGGATACAAGGTAGGCATTTTCAGCATTCTTCTGTGCCATCTCAATGAGTCTCCATCTGTCCCCACGTTGAGGACAGATGACATCCACTCTCTTGCCCTTCCTTTCACTCAGCCATTCTTCGAGCAACTCAGCATCAGGCGATTCTATAGGGATAATCACTTCAGAAGGTATAAACCTTGTCTGGCTGTAAAATTGATTTAGAAATGACCTGAAAACCTCTTCGATAGTACTGTGGTTTGTGGAAAAATGATAAGAGGATACATCTTCCATATTGCCTGCACGAATAAACATAACCTGAATATATACCTCTTTTCCGTGCATATAGTAACCGAAAACATCACGGTCGATAAATTTCATGGAATGGATCTTTTGCTTTTCTACGGTCTCTTCAATGGCCTTGATGCGATCACGTATCTTTGCCGCCCTCTCATACTGCATCAAACTGGATTCTTCGTACATCTGCTTCTTCAGCATGCCGATTAGGTCTTCGTGTTTACCTTTTAAAATTAAAGTTACCTGATCAATTAAATCCCGATATGCTGTTTCACTTACGAGACCGCAGCACGGCCCCAGGCATTTATGGATTTGATAATAAAGGCAGGGTTTTACCCTTTTTTTGAATACATTATCGGGGCATTTCCGGATGGGAATGGTTTCATTAATATATTGTAATGTTTCTTTTACAGCCCGGGAGGAGGCATAAGGGCCGAAATACATGGCTCCGTTATCCTCAATCTGCCTCACTATCTTAGGGTAAGGAAATTTATCGTTAACATTGAGTTTTATACTGATAAATGTTTTATTATCACGGAGGTCGATATTGAACTTAGGTTTGAACTGTTTGATCAGATTATTTTCAAGGATGAGGGCCTCTTTTTCTGTTTCGGTAAGAACAAAATCAATGTCAGCTATACACTGTACCAACTGTTCCGTGTAGAGCCTGTTATCCGGGTTTTTTTGAAAGTAGCTCCGTACCCGGTTTTTTAAGTTTTTGGCCTTACCTACGTAAATTACCTCATGTTTGGCATCTTTCATCAGATAGACACCGGGGGAGACGGGGATTCTTTTTAACTTATTCTCTAACTTCATATCCTAATTTATAACAGCCATGCCCCCTTTTGTAAATATTCTTTGACAATTTTTATTACCGGTGATAGTATAACTTGGCACATAGGAATTTAGTGCCTCAACATCGGCAAAATTTTGTCGGTATGTCAAAGCGTCTAAATTTAAATTCGAATATCGAAATACGAAACAAATCCAAAATCTTAATTTTCAAATGTTCGAAACGAGGTTTTTGTCATTGAGATTTTGTATTTTCGAAATTGTTTCGTATTTCGTGCTTAGTATTTCGGATTTCTTTTCGCAGAACTGTCTGTGAAAAGGCGTAGTATCTTATTATTTTACAAAAGTCGCCGGAGGTACAATTTATCATGGTAGAGGCTAAAGACCGTTCCAGGCTATTAACTGAACAACGCAATCCAAACACCTTTGACATTGACTGCAAAACAACCCTTGATATCGTTGATGTTATTAATGCAGAAGATGCCAAGGTTATAACAGCCGTTCATAAGGAACGGGAAAATATTGCAAAGGCAGCCGATCTGATTGTCGATACCTTTATCAAGGAGGGCGGCAGGCTCATCTATATTGGTGCAGGAACCAGCGGGCGACTGGGTATCCTAGATGCAGCGGAATGTCCGCCTACTTTTGGTACTGATCCGAATATGATCACAGGTATCATTGCAGGCGGGGAAAAGGCAGCATTTCAATCTGTAGAGGGGGTTGAAGATTTCCCCGAAGAAGGTGTCCGGGATATCCAGCTAAAAGAGGTAAACCACAGGGACATAGTCGTTGGAATCACCACGGGAGGCACAACCCCTTATGTTATGGGCGCCTTGTTCGAGGCAAAAAAACGAAATGCAAAGACGGTATTTTTATGCTGTAATCCCGAAACAATGCCAAACTTTGATATCGATGTCGTGATCAGGCCGGTTGTAGGACCCGAAGTAATAGCCGGCTCTACCCGTATGAAAGCAGGTACGGCTACCAAGCTTATTTTAAATACGCTGACCACTACGGCCATGATAAAGGCAGGTAAGGTCTATGAGAATCTCATGGTAGATCTGCGGGCTATAAATGCAAAACTTACCGACCGTGCTGAGCGCATTATTATGACTGTTACCGGTATCAGCCGGGAAGATGCAAAAAAGTTACTGGAAAACGCTTATGGTAATGCAAAAGTTGCAATTATTATGCAGAAACTTGGTATCGATTATGCAGAATCAAAAAAGAGATTAGACGCAAATGGAGGGTTTGTAAGAAAGGTTCTGCAGAATATTGGTTAGCACAATAGATTATAAAGGATAAACCATAATCAAATTTCCCCTTAACGCTTCTCCCCCTAGTATAGTACATGGTCAACATACTTGTTAATAATAGATTATATGGTATCTATCATTGTAAGGGCGTTTTTCCCCGAAGCAATCCTTTTGAAGTACCCAGGAGATTGCTTCGGAAAAAGACCCTCGCAATGACAAGCTATGCCTCTTTTGGATATTTCCATACCGTTACAAATTAAATTGATTGTGTAATAGTACGTCAAGTTTTATCCTTACTCCATGACCCATGCTGCCCTCCCCTTATTCGTTACAGATTCAGAAATATTTTTTAAAAGAACAAACATCTAAAAGAACAAGTATCTAGATGAATACAAAATACAAAATTGGAGTTCCAAAAGAGATCTATCATGGTGAAACCCGTGTAGCCCTTGTTCCAAAGATGGCTGCACAGTTGAAAAAAGATGGCTACGAAGTACTCATTGAAATGAATGCCGGTGCATTGGCCTTTTTCTCCGATACCGAGTATGAAGAGGCAGGGGCTGAAGTCATTCAGGATGTCCAGCATCTTTATTCAGAAGCCAACGTTATTTTGAAAGTACAACCACCTCAAAAGAATGTAGCGACAGGGAAGCATGAATCAGAGATGATGAAGCAGGGCTCAACATATATTGGATTCCTGGATCCAATGAGAAAGTTAGATATTATACAGCAGATGAATAAAAGGAGTCTCACAAGTTTTGCCATGGAATATATTCCCCGTATCGCGCGTGCCCAAAGTATGGATGCACTGAGCTCGATGGCAAGTATTGCAGGATACCGTGCAGTACTTGTTGCTGCAAATCACCTTGGTAAATTTTTCCCATTTATGATGACGGCTGCAGGGACTATACCTCCGGCAAAGGTACTTGTTCTGGGAGCAGGGGTTGCCGGACTACAGGCTGTAGCAACGGCACGGAGACTCGGTGCAAGCGCTGAAGCGTTTGACGTCCGTCCGGCAGCCAGGGAACAGGTAGAAAGTCTCGGAGCACAATTCATAGGATTGGAATTTATTAAGGATGCCGAGACCAAAGGTGGATACGCAAAGGAACTGTCAGACGAATTGTTGAAAAGGGAACGTGAGGTTATTGGACTGAGACTAGCACACAACGATGTAGTAATCGCTGCAGCACAAACGTTTGGCAAAAAGGCCCCTATTTTGATAACAGGTGAGATGGTAAAGCGGATGAGGAAGGGTTCTATTATTATTGATCTGGCTGTCGAACAAGGAGGAAACTGCGAGCTTACTGAAGCTGGAAAGGACGTTGTGAAACATGATATTCGTATCTGTGGTGCTGTGAACCTGCCATCGACACTTCCTATTGATGCAAGTAATATGTATTCACGCAATATAACAAATTTCTTCAGGAATTTATACAAAGCGAATGATAAAACTATTAATTTTGAAGATGATATTACCAAAAGCACCTGTATTACACACAAAGGTGAGGTAGTAAACGAAATGGTAAGACAGGCGCTTAAAAAAGGATAAGTATATGA
>CAZPUD010000293.1:0-4931 GCA_964589115.1 uncultured candidatus Brocadiaceae bacterium
CTTACAATACCTGGGGTCATAACTGAATGACATGCAACACACTGCTCATTCTGGAATGTTCCCTTAATTGGGTTAGAAGGCCTTACCTCATCCCTGTTGTACATGTAGTCTGGTATATAATAACGATATGCTGGTAATGTTCTCCAAAACTTACTGTATTTTCCAGGATATGGTGGTGGGTTTTCGTGTTTTGGATATCCCATATATTTTGCACCTAAACCGGAGAAAAACACTTTACCATTGTTATCAGGCTCTCCTGGAACACCGTAGACTTCATGAGGTACCCAATGGGTGATAATTTCTACAGCTTTTGCTTCCTTCTGCATGAGGCCGGAAACCATCCCCATGGCTCCACAACCAATTAATGCTGAAGCTAACGTTAATCTTAAAAATTTCTGCATGATACCTTAAACCTCCTCCTTTCTCATAGTCCATACGCTACAATCGTCATTCGATTGCGTTACACGATAATAACAACTCACCGCTAACTCTTACAGACCACCCCCTTTCCTAGTCTCCAATAGAATATAAATTACAATCTGTCATGAACTTATATACTATAAGATTTCTCCATTTTTTGGAACACCCATTATACTTAATCTAGCAATTAAGTCAATATAAAAAGTTAATTATTTTTGACCAAAACTAACGGAAAAACTAGTTGTTAACTTTACCATAACACAACCAATTTATAATTAATAAGTACAGAAATTTATTCTTTTGTACCCGATATTAATTTCTCTATAAATTCTCCAACAGATACTACTAATTTTTCTAGAGGTTGATTGGTATGTTTTTCAATTTCCTTTACAATAGCACTACCAACAATGACTCCGTCAGCAACACTTCCTATCATCCTCGCATGCTCTGGTGTAGAAACACCAAAACCTACTGCAACAGGAATGCTTGTCATTTGCTTCAACTTATGAATATTTTGAATAATATCCTCTGGTAATTTATCTCTTACGCCGGTTATACCAACAACTGAAATATAATATAAGAATCCTTGCGTTTTTTGCGTGATTAAAGCCATACGCTGGTCAGTTGTAGTCGGTGCAATAAAGCAAATAATTTTAAAATCGCTTTTTCCGGCTAACTCAAAAATCTCTTGATTTTCCTCAACGGGTAAGTCAGGGATAGTTAATCCATCGAGTCCAGCCTTCAGTGCCCTCTCAATGAATGATTGGTAACCAATTTTATATACCATACTATAAGAGACCATCGCAACAATGGGAATTTCTGATTCATTACGAATTTCTGATATCATATCAAACACACGTGATACCTTCAGACCTTTAACTAAAGCACGATAATATGAGGCCTGAATAATTGGACCATCTGCAATTGGGTCTGAAAAAGGGATACCGAGTTCGATAATATCGGCACCCCTTTTTTCAAACTCTAAAATTAAAGATTTTGTAGTTTCTAAATCGGGATCTCCCGCAGTAAGAAAAGGGATAAAAGCAGCCTTCTTCTTACTTTTTAATTCCTGAAATTTTTTATCAATCCTGTTCATCACAATAAGCATCAAAGAGTAGTAGAATTATATAACTTCACATATATTTCTCAGTAACATGAGCAGCATGACTATCAAATCTTATATCCAAGTCTTTTAGCAACTTCAAAAGAATCCTTATCTCCACTACCTGATAGACATACAACGATCAACTTATCCTTACCCAATTCTGGAGCCAGTTTCATCATATGTGCAATGGCATGCGATGCCTCAAGTGCAGGAATAATCCCTTCCAGCCGTGCACACTCCTGAAAGGCATTTACAGCCTCATCATCGGTGACAGAGACATACTCTGCTCTCCCAATATCTTTTAAATAACTATGTTCAGGTCCAACACCCGGATAATCCAATCCTGCGGAAATTGAATGAACAGGCAATGTCTGACCATCATCATCCTGCAGCACGTAACTCGAACTTCCATGCAGAATGCCAATTTTTCCGCTCGTTAATGTCGAAGCGTGCTGACCAACTTCGTGTCCAACGCCTCCAGCCTCTACACCAATCATCCTTACCTCTTTATCCGCGATAAAAGGATGGAATAACCCCATGGAATTACTGCCTCCTCCAACACAAGCAATGAGGTAGTCGGGCAGCCTTTGCTCTTTTTCCAATATTTGTTTCTTAGTCTCTCTGCCAATTACTGTCTGGAAATCTCTGACCATCATAGGATAAGGATGCGGACCAACGATTGACCCCAAAATATAGTGTGTGTCTCGTACGGATGCCATCCAGTCTCTAAACGCTTCATTTGTTGCATCTTTTAAAGTTTTTGAGCCGCTTGCAACAGGTATCACTTTTGTTCCCAACAATTTCATACGGAAGACATTTAGTGCTTGACGTCTCATATCTTCTTCGCCCATGTACACGTTACACTCTATTCCAAACATAGCGGCTGCAGTCGCAGTAGCTACGCCATGCTGTCCGGCCCCGGTTTCTGCTATAATACGTTTTTTACCCATTCTTATAGCGAGTAATATCTGGCCTATTGTGTTATTTATCTTATGGGCTCCTGTATGGTTTAAATCTTCCCTCTTTAAATATATCTTCGCTCCACTCAACTTTTTTGTAAACCTTTCAGCAAAATACAGAGTGGATGGGCGTCCTACATATTCTTTCAGATAATAATCTAATTCTCTATTAAAAGCAGGATCACTTTTTGCCTCTAAGTAAGCCTTTTCTAATTGATCCAGTGCAGGCATTATTGTTTCCGGAACAAACTTTCCGCCAAAACGTCCAAAGTGCCCCATCTTATCAGGCAAGTTTATTAATTCAGAAGGATTCTCATATTCAACTACTTTTGTTTTTAATGTTGTCGTTCCCATAAGCGGTACCTCCTTACTAAAAAACACATAAATAAAATGAGGGTAGCAAATTATATCTGCTACCCTCATCGTTCCTACAACAAACTTGGCTTTTATACCAAATTCTACAGATTAGTGATGAACTTCAACACCAGCATCTGCATTTGCACGGTGAGGAATATCAGTCCTCTTAAACCATTCAACGTCTACATCACCTGGTTTTCTTCTCCATCCAGGAAGTAGGTCTGAGTATTCACCATGCTGCCAGAATGGCTCAGATTTATGCTCCAGACCAATCTTCTTCTCAATTGCTGCAAACCTTCTCAACTTAGCAGCCTCGGTTTTAATTTCGATTAACTTCCTATCTGTTTCAAAAGCACCACCATTTCCATATGTTGCATTGTACATGCTCATATGGGCCAATGCTTTATATGTATTACCTATCAGATAACAAATCATTTCGAGACCGAGACGCTCGATATTTGAAGTTGCATAGAATCTAGGATCACCACCAGGCAATAAGCTGAAGGTATAGTGACCATACCAATCAGGAGGTGAGCCTTCTGGCATTGGATCAACAACACCATCCAGGAAGCAACCAACGATAACCGCAGCTGCCTCTCTCCACTTTGTAAAGCTCAACCTGATACCATCGTCCATTTCTTTTAACTTATCAGCAGCAAATCTTGGAGAATGGCAATCCTGACATTTCTTTATCCATGCATCTCTCTTTGCCTTGTATTTTGGTGCACCACGATCAACCTCGAACATACCCATATCGCTATAGATTGTTCCGAACTGCTGTGGGTTGTGGTTTCCGTCCTGCATGTGGCAGTATGCACATGTTGGCACCCTGTAGTTACCTTTCTTAACAGGCTTGCTCCAATCCATTGATGAAGATTCTGCCTCATATAAGCAACCATGGATTGAGGTATTGTACATTGCCCATTCATCATGGTCGATACCCATGTGACAGTACCTGCAGGCGGTTGGCTTCCTTGCTTCAGCAGGGCTGAATACATGCCTTGTATGACAACCATCGCACCTGTTCTCGGCAATAGCATGACATTCTGCGCAGCCTGCAACTTCTTCAGCAGGTTTCCCTAACTGCCAGGAAAATTCCAGAGTGTTTACGGTAAATGCATGAGTATGTGATCCCAATGCACCTGACCTGTGCTCTGTAGTTTCCTTTGGATGGCACTCACCGCAATGTTTGTAAGTGGGCATAAACAGCTTCTGGTGATCATTACCATGACAGGTATCACAACCAACGATACCTTCGTATGGTTTTCCATCTTTTGTTACTATACCCCTTCTACCATCAGCCTTTGCATGGGCACTCAGTTTCCAGTCTTTCACGATTGTTGGAGTCTGGACAGTGTGACAAAGAACGCATTCCTCATTCTTGTAAACACCTTCGGTCTGACTACCCGATGTCCAATAATGTTCCGGGTCATACCACCGAATTGAAGGTAAAAACTTTAAAAATGATTTATAAGGACCTCTTCCTTCAACATATTCAGGCTGGGTATATTTTGCTGTTAACCCAAATATATACAACGTTCCGTCATTATCAGGACCTACTGGCTGACCAAACACCTGCGATGCTACATCCTGGAATGTGGGCCCTTCAGCCATAACAACACCATTTCCCATTGTACACGCAAGCAGCGTTACACCTGCTACTGCTCCCGCAACCCTGGTTAATGGCCTTTTCAAAATTTCAAGCATTACGTATTCTCCTTTCTTTCATGACACGTGCTTTAAACCTATCCGTATTACCCATGATATCTGCAATAAATCACCGGTAACCACAATATACATTGAGTTACTTCTCCTGTCCAAAACCACCCCCCTTCCCCTTTTCCCCAACAATATAACATTTAGAATAACGATCAATTTTATGATAGTAAAAAGTTGTTCCATTATACCTTCATGGCAAATCTTGTCAAGGACATTTTAAGAAATAAAGCACCAGTATCTCTGACATTTACCGATATTTTTGGATAGCTTCTATAACCATAAAACAAGAAGAGCTGGGTAATGGAAAAATCCCTTCAACCCAGCTCTTCAAAAAAAAGCCACATCAAAATTTCATAAATTTATCAGATTTT
>CAZPUD010000294.1:0-4897 GCA_964589115.1 uncultured candidatus Brocadiaceae bacterium
ATACCTCTTTTGGTTATTCACATACCGTTACAAATAATGTTGACAGTGTACTAGTATACCACAGGTATTAAAGCTCTATACCTTATTTGAGTATATCCTATGATTACAATATAGCAAGATACAGATAAAAATATACCATGAAAAGTTAGTGGCATTCAGGAGCACCTTCATATATCGGAAGCCCTTTTGAATTGATTGACAGGAAGGGAAATAGGAGATATGATGAGTTATATCCTCACACCATCACCAGTGAAAGGAGTGAAAAATGGTACAATTTCTGGCAAGTCTACCGATCTGGATGCTTCTCAGCATCGTAATAGCTGTAGCAGCTCTTCTTGCCGCCATCAGCAACATTGCCCTCTTCTCCGTTCTTGCAAAAATTGCCAAAAGAACAGGCAGCAATATAGATGATACGCTTGTCAGACACCTGCGGCGTCCAACAACTTTGATATTTCCGCTTTTGGTTGTATTTTTTATCCTCCCATTCATGGCTATACCCTCAGATATACTGATACTCATCCGCCACACTATTGAAATTGTTTTAATTGCATCGATTGGATGGCTGGTCTTAGAAACCCTCAATGCCTTCAATGAACTTGCCATACAAAGATACAATATGGAAAAAGCTGACATAATGGTACGGAATATACGCACGAGAATTCAACTACTTCATCGTATTTCTTCGGTCGTTGTTGGTATCGTTACACTTGCGGCTATTATGATGACCATACCGGGCATCAGAAATATCGGTGCCAGTCTGTTTGCATCTGCAGGTATTGCCGGTCTGGTAGTTGGTATTGCTGCAAGGCCAATGTTATCAAACTTGATAGCAGGGATACAGATTGTATTGACCGGGCCGATAAGGATTGATGACACCGTGATTGTTGAGGGAGAATGGGGATGGATTGAAGAGATTCGTACAACTTATGTTGTAGTACGCACATGGGATCTGAGGCGGCTTATTGTACCACTTTCGTATTTTATTGATCGGCCTTTTCAAAACTGGACACGCGTATCGCCTGATTTAATTGGTACGATTTTTATTTATACTGATTACACTGTTCCTGTTGAAGAGGTACGCCAGGAACTTCACCAAATTTTGAAATCCTCGGGAATATGGGACGGCAAGGTTTGGGGTCTGCAGGTAACAAATACCTCGGAACGTACGGTTGAGCTGCGTGCATTAATGAGCGCTCCAGACGCCCAAAAAACCTGGAACCTGCGTTGCTATGTCAGGGAAAAGTTGATCAGGTTCTTACAGGAAAAATACCCTCACAATTTGCCAAAAATACGAAATGTAAATATCAACTATACCGGGGGAAATCATGAATAAAACTCGATAGGGAAAGGAATAAAATATGGATTTATTGACAAAAAATGACCTGAAGACATTGATGGAAAGACAAAATGGATTCTGCATATCTATTTTTATGCCTACACACCGGACATGGCCTGAAACACAGCAGGAATCTATCCGATTGAAGAACGTTCTCCGGACTGCAGAAGAATATCTTATCAGTAACGGGCTTCGCGCCCCGGAAGCAAGAAAATTGTTAGAACCTCCTCAAATATTCTTCACGGATACATCTTTTTGGAGATACCAAAGTGATGGCCTTGCAATGTTCCTTTCTCCTCATGTATTCAGATACTATCGTATTCCCCTGAGATTTGAAGAACTAATCGTTGTCTCCAACCGTTTCAATATCAAGCCACTCCTTCCATTGTTAAGCAGTGAAGGTCGTTTCTTCATTCTGGCCCTAAGTCAAAACAACATCAGATTATTTCAGGGAACTCATTATAGTATCAGTGAAGTCAACCTCGAAGGAGATAATATTCCAACAAGCATCAGCGAGGCACTAAAATATACTGATATTGAAAAACAGTTGCAATTTCATACCCGTGCAACACCCTTTGTTGGTGAATCACCTATGGTAACCGAAAGGGCCGGTAAGTTCTTTGGCCAAAGGGAAGATATCGATCAGGCCAGAAAAAATATCCTGGAGTACTTCAACAATGTTGATAAAGGCCTGCACGAATTACTTCGTAACGAGAAAGCACCATTGGTGCTGGCAGGTGTTGATTATCTTTTACCAATTTATAAAGAGAAAAATTCATATCCTTATTTAATGGAGAGAGGGATTACAGGAAGCCCTAAGGGAATAAGTGAAAACGACCTGCACAAGCAAGCATGGGATATTGTGCGACCATATTTTCAAAAAGCGCAAGAGGATGCGGCTGCAAAATACAGGCAGTTTGATAACACCGGACATACATCTAATGATATTAAGGAGATTCTAACAGCAGCCAATCAGGGACGTGTTGAATCATTATTTGTCGCTGTCGGCATTCATCAGTGGGGCCGCTTCGATACGGATACGAACACGATTCTGTTACATGAAAATGAGGCGGCTGGAGATGAAGATTTATTGGACCTCGCCGCCGTCCTCACTCTTTTAAAAGGAGGGGGTGTTTATGCTGTTGAACCTGAAAAAGTACCAAGTCCCTCATTGCTGGCTGCTGTATTGCGATATTAAGATGGAGTGACGGAGGATTGGAGTGTTGGAGCAATGGTGTTCTTTGCAACAATACCAGTGTTGGTTCAATCGTCCACGATTGAACCGAAACGTTTTGCATGTTTCATACGCTCTGAATACTATATTCCGGGTTGTTATTGGAAAAGTTTATGAAATTCATAAGGGAGTTCATTTTTAATATCTTCCAATTCCCCTGCTGAAACGGCTTCTTGAAGCACTGTCATAACGGCCCTTGATTGTCTAACAGCATCAGGATATCCAACCCTTGCCCGTGCACAAACCCTATTGTAGAATTCTTCTAATGAAAAACGCTTAACCTCGTTACGGCTCTGTTCAGGTGGTTGTTTTTCATAAATAAATTTCTTTAACCCTTTTGGCAATTGAGCTGCTAAATTAGAACTTTCTGTACGATAAAGGCGCTCACCTAATGTTTCCAGAACAGCCTCCGTAAATCGTACCGCATCATCAAAGCTTTCAAGACCGCCGTACTTCTGAACCAGACTAATAAACTCGATATATTCCATAAGCCTCTCCCCTCAATTCATTTCATTTAAATCGCATTCCTGATCGAATCATCTATTCCTTGATTAGCCAGGGCATCGGCCTCGACATTTTCCTCCCTCCGCACATGGCAAATTCTCCATGACGGAATCTTATTCAAAAGGGATATAAGTTCGCTGTAAAGAGGCAAAATACCGGGACTTTTTACCCTATACGTACCGTTGAGCTGCCTTACCAGGAGTTCACTATCAGTTTTAAAAGTCACTTTTTTAGCCCGATATGCAAGGGCCTCCCGAGCTGCCAGAATCATGGCCTGGTATTCAGCAATATTGTTTGTGGATTCGCCTATAAACTGGCACAATTTTTCAATATGATGATAATCCTTATCGTAGATAATCACGCCAATACCGGCCTTACCGGGATTCCCCCTTGATGCCCCGTCAGTATGGATAATAAGTTCGTGATATTCCCCCTTTTTGTGTTGGGTTACACAGCCAGGTGAGACTTTATCAACCCGCCTTTCCTTTTTTCCGGTTCCGTAAATCTCCTGAAAGAACGTATCGATCATTTCTCCTGTGATAGAAGGATTTTCCTTTATCAATCTTTCTTTATCGAGATACCTGGATATCAGCATTATAAATTCTTGCAGGGATATATTCCCCATTATAGTCTCCTCAGTGGCAGAGTTTAAAATAATGATTCATTCTAAAGGGGAATTCTGTTAATAGCAAGACATTATCTCCCATTCGTTTAGAGACTATCTTAAAAGTTTAGAGTTTAGGAGTTTGAACTCTGAATAATTTCTATTGATTATTCAAAGAATGGATTATGCTGCTTTTCCTCGCCTATCGTGGTAAATTGTCCATGTCCGGGATAAACAACTACATCGTCTTTTAAAGTAAACAGCCGTGTTTTTATTGAATTGATTAGCTTTGTGTATGAACCACCGTAGAGGTCTGTTCTCCCAATCGAGCCGGCAAAAAGTGTATCACCAACAAATACTGCATCATCGATGAGGAAGCATACACTGCCGGGAGAATGTCCTGGAGTGTGTATGATCCGTATAATTTCATCTCCAATTGGAATTTCATCATTATCTACAAGCGGTTTATGTACTTCGGGCCTGGGAATGGATGGCAGCCCAAAGGCATTTGCTGTATCGTCTAAATAATCAAGGAGTGGTATATCCCCCTGATGAAGGAAAAACCTTGCACCAGTTAAATCCTGCAAATACTTCACAGCACCTACATGGTCAAAATGGGCATGCGTGTTCAGAAGAGACTGCAGGGTAAGCTTGTGCTTTTTTAAAACAGTAAGGATTTCCTCTGGCTCTCCGCCGGCGTCAATTACTATTGCGGTATTGTTCTTTTTGGAACCAACAATATAACAATTTACTGCTAACGGACCAACTGCCAGCGTTTCAAGAATTATGTCCGGTAAATTCATTATTTTGCAAACTGTATCTTGCAGTAATATGAGAATGCACTTTTATTAAACGATTCATTTTCAGTCGTTTTTTTCACATCAATAGTTTCTTTTGCAAATGTACCATGACATCTCCTGCATTTCCACAACTCCCGACCCTTAAATAGTCCCTTTTGTCTTTGTACACCAATAAATATAAAGTTTCCTCCATGACAATTAGGGCATACAAACTCTCTCTGTATAGTCTCTTCTTTTAGAACCATAATTGGCACCTCCCCCGGAAAAACCATTGGCTAAAACAATCTTGCGATCTAAAAATCAAGTTTTTTGCATGAATAACGGTCGTTTGGTATAATTCACGACAATTATCATGCCACACTAGTACACAGTCAACATAATTGTTAATAATAGTATCTGTCATTGCGAGGGCGTTTTTC
>CAZPUD010000295.1:0-4845 GCA_964589115.1 uncultured candidatus Brocadiaceae bacterium
GAACGGTGTCGACAAAACACAGCTTCATAATGTCACCCCTTCGGGGTTAAGTACACGTTTAGGAATTTCAATGTTTCAGAGTTGGTTCAATCGTCCACGATTGAACCGAAACGTTTAGCATGTTTCATACGCCTGGAGTAAACTAAAACGTACAGGCCAATGCTAAATGAATGGTTCAATCTAAAAGATTGAACCAACCATAGTTGCTGCCAAAGGCAGCCTAATTGTTTTATTTGGAGCTTTTGCTGTTCTTTACTGGAGATTTTACTGGAAGGATTACTGAAACTTTTGTGAACTCTCCCTCAACACTATCGATTGTAAGCTCACCGTTGTTTTCCTTAATTATACTATGACTTATACTTAAGCCTAATCCTGTTCCTATTTTCCTTGGTTTTGTGGTAAAAAACGGATCCATCACTTTATCTATTATTCCGGAAGGTACACCTACACCATGATCATGGAAAGTGATTTTTACATGCGGGCGATTTTTCACTTTTACCTGCTTAATCGAAATTTCAAGTATTTTATTCTCGTGGGTTCCTTCGTATTTTTCATTCAACGCATAACGGGCATTACTTATTATATTTAAAAAAACCTGCTGGATTTGATAAGGAAATACAAATATTATTGGTAGTTTTTGAGGAATATTGAGTTTTATTTTAATACCTTCTTTTTGTAGTTGTGTTTCCGTCAAAATGAGCGTTTCTTTCATCATTTCACCAACATCGACTGCACTCTTCTTTCCCTTCTCTTCACTTCCGGACCTGGCAAAAGAAAGAAGGCAGCTTACAATATTAGCTATGCGGTTACTATCATTGATAATTCGATTGGCGATATCCCGTTCTTTACTTCCATTCTTGCTTTTATTAAGTAATATCTGGGCACAATTAATAATACCATTTATCGGGTTATTAATCTCATGGGCAACACCTGCAGCTAATTCGCCTAGTGATGCTAAATGCCGGGAGCGTACAGCCTCCATTTGTAAAGATATCTTTTCCTTTTGTAAGGCTACCTTTTCTGTAATATCCCAAAAAATTCCCAAGATACCAATGACATCGCCATTTTCATCTTTTATAGGGGTCTTAACCATATGAATAATCAGATCTTTCCCGTCCTTAATATATTCTTCTTCTATTTCCTCTGTTTGTCCTGATTCCATAATTTTCTTATCCTCTGCCCTGTATTTTTCAGCAAGCTTTTTCGGATAAAAATCATAATCTGTTTTCCCTGAAATTTCATCTGATTTAATATGTAAATCCTTAGCGAAGTTCTCATTGCAGGATACAAATACGGAATCCTTATCCTTGTAGAATATTCTTTGGGGAAGGTTTTCAAGAAGCATTCTGTATTTGCATTCATTCATGCGTAACACTTCTTCCGCCTGTCTGCGATGCAGCCGCTCCTCCGCCACGCTTAGTGCTCGTTCAACAGACGGAATAAGCCTTCCCAGATTATCCTTCATAACACAATCATAGGCGCCGGCCTTCATATACTCAACCGCAATATTCTCCTGAACAACACCCGATACAATAATAAATGGCAGATCAAGTCCACTGATTTTCAGCTGCGTCAATGCGCCAATTCCACTAAAAAATGGCATGGAATGATCAGACAGGATAATATCCCAGGAGTGCTTTTCAAGTTCTATTTTCATGGCTGATGACGTTTCGACCCTTTCAAACAACAGGTCGTAGCCGCCGCGCTGCAATTCTCTGCTCAGCAGTTCAACGTCATCAAGCGAGTCTTCAACAAACAATACCCGAAGCGGTTTACTCATAAACTATTCCTTCTACCCGGAGGGGCCTCATTTAAGAGAAGCAATTGTAAAATAGAACACCGCACCTTTATCTACTTCAGCTTCGGCCCATATCTGTCCACCATGACGATGAATGATGCGCTGTACGATAGCGAGACCAAGGCCTGTGCCATCAAATTCGGTTACTGAATGCAAACGCTGAAATGCACCGAATAATTTACCAACAAAGGCCATATCAAAACCAACTCCATTGTCACGAACAAAATACACAGGCTTTTCACCATATTGTGTAATACCAAACTCAATTTTTGCATATGGACGCTTCATGGTGAACTTCCATGCATTACCGAGAAGGTTTTCAAGGGTGATGCGCAGCAACTGAGGGTCGCCGTGGGCAATCAGTCCTTCATCAATTACAAACTCAACGTTACGGTCTGGCTGTGTTTGCCGTAATTCTTCAGCAATGTTATTTGCAAGTGCGGTTAAATCAATTCTCTTTTGACGGATTTCAGTATGTGTTACACGTGATAAAATCAGCAGACCTTCAATGATCTGTCTCATACGCTGGCTGGCTGCTATTATGCGCTGGAGATAATTTTTCCCTCTCTCATCCAGCTGGTCAGCGTAATCTTCCATCAGCACCTTGCTGAAGCCGTCAATACTCCTTAGAGGTGCACGGAGATCGTGAGAGACAGAGTAACAAAACGCTTCCAACTCCTTGTTGGCCTGGATAAGTTGATTAGTAAGATATTCAAGATGATCTCGCTGTTTTATTAATTCATCGTCTGTGCTTTTACCCATATTATTCTAAAGCTGTTTTGAAATAAATGCATAAGAATCTACACACTGAAAACTTAGCAAGAATAATACATGAAATCAGGAAATTTTCAACTTCTATTTTTATTCTTGAATATAATTGATCTCTTGGGAATAATATGTTCTGATATTGAAAAAAAAGTTTAGAACTCTTGCTGTTGATATAGTAAGGTGTGATAGGAGGTGATAACCAAATAGTAGCCTTTTGTATGCCATTTATACTTGATAATACCTTTCTTGTTAATTTATTTATTAATTGGGGTTATATTCATGAAAAAGTTATTGATAACATTTACTGCTTGTTCATTAATTTCGTCGATTTCCCATTGCGTTCTCGCGCAGCAGGGACAGAAAATTACTACCTCGGAGATCCTTGGTGAAAGGAGAGAATATTATTTTGATAACGACAGAGTGGATGAATTACCTGTAGGGTTTAAGAACGGCTTAACCGGGAAAGGTGAATCGGGCCGCTGGATTGTTATGAAAACAGAAAAGGCTACTTCGCCTGATAATGTGGTTGCCCAGACGAGATTGGATGATACGGATTATCGTTTCCCGGTCCTGATATTAGACGGTGTATCTTACAAAGATCTTATGGTCTTTGCAAGATTCAGGGCAGAGAGCGGCAATATCGATCAGGCCGGTGGACTGGTGTTCAGATATAAAGATAATAATAACTATTATGTACTCAGGGCCAATGCCCTTGAAAATAACGTAAGGTTATATCGGGTTGTTAACGGGAAAAGAATACAGATCGGGGGTAAAAATACAAAAGTAAGTGCAAAGGAGTGGCACCTGCTAAAAGTTGTTTGTAATGCCGATAAGATTAAATGTTTTTTTGATAATACAAAGGTATTTGAAGTATCCGATGATACATTCGATAGTGGAAGTGTAGGACTCTGGACGAAATCAGATTCCTATACACTCTTTGATGATCTGGTAATTCAGGAATCAAAATAGCATTGAGTAAACATCACAATCTTATTTGGTCATAGAAAGAACATGAGAGATGCCATTCGTATCGTTAACACAATTCTGTATTGCTGCCATTGGCGTGAAACAGTTGCCTTTTATCGGGATGTCCTTGAGTTGCCTGTGACGTTCGAGAATGACTGGTTTATAGAGTTTAAGGTAAATGACCATGCCCGCTTAAGTGTGGCAAACGAAAAGCGGGCGACTATTAAGAGTTCGAAAGGGGCCGGTCTGACGCTGGCCTTTAAAGTAGACCGGGCTGATAATGTGTGGCAGGGTTTCTTGTCCAGGGGGATAGATGTAGGTAAGATCTCGGACCATCCATGGGGAGGGCGTTCCTTTTTCATGTTTGACCCGGAGGGAAACCGCCTGGAAGTGTGGTCAACGTAAATATAAAAAATAGCATGAAAATCATTTCACTGTGGTTACTTATTTTGGGTTGAGGACTGAAAAGGAATGAGTGCAGAATACCGGGACCCATATGTACCCTTGTACTGGCTTGCTTCGGTGAGAGGCTCACCGAAACATCTATAAGTCTTTAATATCCTTTAATAAGTGCCATTGCCTCTGCACGGGTAGCGGGGTTATCACGGAAAATACCGCGTACTACCGATGTTTGTACCTTTGTTCCTGGTTTTTTAATACCCCTCATCGTCATACACAAGTGTTCAGCCTCAATAATAGCAAGCACCCCCTTGGGACGTAATGCCCTCATGATGGATTCTGCAATATCCGTGGTAAGCCTTTCCTGGACTTGAAGACGCTTTGCCTCTATTTCAACAACCCTTGCAAGTTTGCTGATTCCTGTTACACGATTTCCCTGGGGAATATAAGCCACATGCGCAACACCACTGAATGGAAGGAGGTGGTGTTCGCATATTGAGTAAAAAGGAATATCCTTTAGCAGGACTATTTCATCATATTTCTCTGACTTTAACACTTTTATCTCTGCACACGAATCTTTTCCGATACCTGCAAATATCTCTTCACACATTTCGGCAACCCTTTCCGGCGTCTCTGCTATCCCTTCACGGTTTGGATCATCGCCGATGCCTTCCAAAAACAGGCATATTGCTTCTCTGATCTTTTTTTTATCTACCAAATAAAACTCCTTTCCCGGTGTTTTTCATTAATTTAAATTAGGCTGGGTTTTAAAAGACAAAACCCAACGACTTTTTACCCACCCCTATCCCCTCCCGGGAGGGGAGTAAGGGGTGGGTTCCCTCCTAGGAGGGGACTTCTACAATTCCCCTCTTGAGAGGGGTTAGACATTCTATGTCAAGCACTTTTTTTCTAAA
>CAZPUD010000296.1:0-4840 GCA_964589115.1 uncultured candidatus Brocadiaceae bacterium
GTAAATAAGAGGACAAAGGCAATCCTGCCTGTCCACCTGTATGGTCAGTGTGCCGATATGGATATCATTCTTAAGATTGCACATGCCAACGGCTTAATGGTTATAGAAGATGCAGCCCAGGCAATTGGTTCAATATATAATGGAAAGAGAGCGGGGTCTTTGGGAAATATTGGCTGTTTTTCTTTTTACCCATCAAAGAATCTCGGAGGTTATGGTGATGGTGGACTTGTAACAACAAATGATGATGAACTGGCCGAGTTTATTAAGCTCTTAAGAGTTCACGGCTCGAAACCTAAGTACTATCATTCATATATCGGCATTAATGGAAGACTGGATGCTATCCAGGCCGCTGTGCTTTCCGTAAAATTAAAATACCTGGAAGGATGGTCAGAAAAACGCAGGTCTGCTGCTTCATATTATAGTGAACAATTGGAAGGGTTACCTATTAAACTGCCTAAAACAGCACCCTATAACACTCACATATTTCACCAGTATGTAATAGCTACTCCGAAGAGAGATGAACTGACGGAATATCTTAAGCACCACGAGGTAGAAACTGTCATTTATTATCCAGTCCCCCTCCATTTACAGAAATGTTTTGAGTACCTGGGGTATAAAAAAGGTAATCTACCGGAGTCAGAAAGAGCCTCGCATGAGACATTAGCCCTCCCCATTTTTCCTGAAATTACCCATGAAGAACAGGATTACGTGATCACACACATAAGGGATTTTTTTTCAAAACGATATTGTTAAACCTTTCAATGCAAAAAATACAAATTCTTTTCATTCTTTTCTTTGTGTTTGTCCTCAATGGGTACTGTTATGCGGAAAGTTTGCTATCGGTAAAAAATATCGAACAACGCCCTCTTTCACTTTCAGCAAAACACATTAGTACATGGAAAAAGGATGGAATCAGGATTTTTGTTGCAGATAAGGATGCAAAGGTACTACAGGGACCATTCCAGATTTTTGCAAATAAAGCCGTTTGCTGGTTCCATGAAGAAGAAGCTATGCAATACAGAGAAGCAACAATTGAAGTTTATTTTGAGGGTAATGTAACTATTTTACGGGATGAGAATTATGAGAAGTACGAGCGTGTATTTCTAAGGTTTGAAACAACAACAGGTATTATGGTTGATCCGGAGAAACAACCAATCGAAACCTTTGAAGAGCCACAAGAGATTGAAGTTGTTATGCGGGGTGAAGAAATTCGTACAAGAAAGGAGGAAGAGTTTTTATCCACTGAACCACCGCAAAAAGTTCCTGTCCCTGGTGTCCCAAAGGAAGAAATGGTTGATATCATTGCAGATAATATTGATTCATGGCAGGAAGGAGACAGACGCATTATTGTAGCCCTTGGAAATGTAGCAATTAAAAAGGAAGATATGACAATAGACGCAGACAATGTAATTTTATGGTTTGATCAAAATGAATCTGAAAACTCCCAATACGCAGAAATGCCACTTAGTGAAATTTATGCAGAGGGGAATGTCACCGTACGCCGTGAAGAGGATATTTATATTGCAGATAAGATATTTGAGAATGTCAAAGAAGATAAAGGAATCCTGCTTAATGGCGAAATAAAAACAACTTTTCTTAAAGAGGAAAAAGATAAAGAAGATAGCGTCTCTGAATTGGATTCGCGCCGGCGAAGAAGAAAGGGAAAACTCCCTCCGGAAGGAATATCCGCATATATCGGCGGAGAAGAAATTAAACACGTAAGCAAAGGACAATATGAAATTAAAAATGGTACACTGACGACCTGCGGATTCGGACACCCTCATTACCACTTTAAAGGCAAAAAGATACGGTTAGTTCAAAGGGGAGAACATAACATTGTGTCCTCAACCCACAATATGCTTTATCTCGATAAATATCCGGTAGCTTACCTGCCGTATTTATCACTTGATGTAAGAAAGAGGGAACGTATATTAAGGGACTGGGAATTTGGAAGCTCTTCACGTTTTGGTTCGTTTTTCAAATCAGACTGGGATATATATGCCATAACAGGCGGAAAACAGAAAGACTGGAGCGACCTTGTCCTCCATCTCGACTACTTACAAAAGAGGGGATTGGGCACGGGACTGGGTTTTGAATATAGGGGTCAAGACCTGTACGGTTTTTTTGACTCTTACTACATAAAAGACCACGGGGAGTTTGACATTAATCGTATTCCCGTTAAGGAAGAGGACCGCGGCACAATACTCTGGAGGCACCGTCAAGAATTGCCTTACGATTGGCGTCTGGATATGGAATTTTCTCATTTAAGTGATCCAAGGTTCCTAAGGGAGTTTTTCCCAATTGCATTCAAGGAAGAAAAAGACCGTGAAACATTATTGTACTTAAGAAGGATTCAGGATACTACAGCAGTGACATTCCTGGCTAATGAACAGATAAATGGATTCGATACAACCGTGGATTCTCTAAGGGAGAGAAAATATGCAGAACGCCTGCCGGAAGCGGCTTATCGGATCCTTGGAGAACCTGTTTGGGATAATCGCTTTATCTATACTTCCGAGTCTGCTGTTACGTATTTTGATGATAATATTGATCTTATAGAAGAAACAGTTGAACCTCAACCTGTTGTTAGGATTGATACGGTAAATCGTATAGATATACCATTCAAGCCCGGTTTTTTTCATATAATACCCTTTATAGAAGGAAGGGCTACCGGGTATACAGAAAGCGTCGATACCTCGGATCTCGTTGCTGAGGCTAACGGTCCTGCCACAGGACGTTTTATCGGTTCATTCGGGCTCGACTGGAGTTCAACACACTGGAGGACATACAGCGTCTATAATGATTTTTTCAGGATAAACCGGTTACGGCACATCTTTATTCCTGAATTGCGCTATACATACAGCCCGCTTGTTACAAAAGATCCAAATGATTTGTATCAGCATGATGAGATTGATGCACTAGACTCATCTCAAGTCCTTGTAGTAGGCGTAGAAAACAGGTTACAGACAAAACGTGGGCAACCTGGTTATGAAAAAACGGTTGATTTTGTTTATTTCGATATAGATTATTACATATTTCCTACAAACGCCGGTATTACCAATGAGGGTATAAACGGAATCACCATAAGAGAAGATGATTTTATCCATATAGATTTCCGAAGCCAGCTAACAGATGTTGTCAGCTTTGTATCCGAACGTAACGAATTCAATACAGAAAAGTTCCGTTTTGATGTTCTTACCGCTGGTCTTGAAGTCTATAACCCTCCTAGCTGGCAGTACTTCATAGGGCACAGATTTATCAGAGATATCAGCTCTGCCATCATTTTAGCAGCAAATTACCGGATTAGTGAAAAATGGGGTGTAGAGTTTGTAGAAAAATACGATCTAAAGTCTTTTGTTGTAGAGGATGATGAAGACGGGGAGAGGGATAGCGAATCCAGAAACCTTAAGACAGATCTTGTACTATCACGATATTTTCATGACTGGATAGGCACTCTTACCCTTGAATTGAACCCGGTAAGGAATGATAGCTCATTCCGGTTTGATATAATACCAAGAGGAATGGAAAGACCAAGGCGTTTTTGGTTTTAAAGGATGATATTTAAAGTTATAATCTTATGAAGAAAGCAGTCTATCCGGGAACTTTTGATCCAATAACGAATGGGCATCTTGATGTGATCAAGAGGGGCAGTATTATCTTTGATAAACTCATTGTCTCCGTAGGATGTAATCCAATGAAAGACGCCTTGTTTTCAGTCCGGGAAAGAATGGAAATGATTCAAAAGCACATTAAGGAGTTAAAGAATGTTGAGGTAGACTATTTTGAAGGTATGCTGGTTGACTATCTTAAAAAACGCAAAACGAATATTATCCTGCGGGGTATACGTACCGTCTCTGACTTTGAGAGTGAATTTCAAAGGGCACTGACAAACCGGGCTTTAAACAGGAAGGTTGAGACAGTATTTGTCATGACCAGCGAACAGTATTCATTCTTAAATTCTACATTAATTAAGGAAGCTGTTAGTCTCGGCGGCGATGTGAGCCAATTCGTCCCGTCCGAAGTTGAAAGGCGTTTAAAGGAGAAATTTAAACATGTTTATGGAAAGAATACTAAATGAAAATTAACGTCCTGGCCATTGGTGACATCGTAGGAAAACCCGGGCGTAACATACTAAAGAACAAATTAAAAGTACTTATTAACAAAGAAGATATACATTTCTGCATAGCAAATGGAGAAAACGCAGCTGGAGGAGCTGGCATTACAGGAGAAATAGCGACAGAGTTATTCTCTTACGGTATCGATGTAATAACTACAGGGGACCATATATGGGATAAAAGGGAAATATTGCATTTCCTGGAAACAAACCGTGACATTCTGAGGCCGGGCAACTATTCGCCTTTAGCGGTTGGAAAAGGATATGTTGTGAAAAAATCTGCTATGGGCTATCCTATTGGTGTAATTAATTTACTGGGACGGGTATTCATGAAACCCGTAGATTGCCCTTTCAGAGTAGTAGATGAAATACTTAAAAGTATTTCAAGAGAAACAAAGATAATTTTTGTAGACATGCATGCAGAAGCAACTTCTGAAAAAATTGCAATGGGATGGTATTTAGATGGCAGGGTAAGTGCCGTAGTTGGCACCCATACTCATGTACCTACCGCCGATGAGACGATATTACCCAAAGGAACTGCCTTTATCAGTGACCTGGGGATGACAGGCCCGCATGAATCTGTTCTGGGAAGGAAGATTGAGCCTGTACTAAGGGCGATTATAACACAAATGCCAGCCCGGTTCGAGGTAGCAGAAGGAGACGTCCGGATAAACGGCGTAAAGATAGTCGTGGACAGCCAAACGGGAAAAGCTGATAAAATAGAAA
>CAZPUD010000297.1:0-4781 GCA_964589115.1 uncultured candidatus Brocadiaceae bacterium
TCAGAGTTGGTTCAATCGTCCACGATTGAACCGAAACGTTTAGCATGTTTCATAACGCCTGGAATAAACCAAAACGTACAGGCCTATGCTAAACGAATGGTTCAATCTGCAAGATTGAACCAACCTTAGTCGCTGCCAAAGGCAGCCTAATTTAACGTATAGGAATTTCAAAGTTTTTCATTATGCCTTTAACACACCCATAACCCCTCTCAAGAGGGGAATCAAGAAGTCCCCTCTCGGGAGGGGATTTAGGGGTGGGTAAAAGGAAAAGCCGTTGGGTTTTGTCTTTTAAAACCCAACCTAATTTAAATTGTTTTTTAATCCCGAAGGGATGTTATGATTATAGCAAAAGACATAAGAAAGATTTTAAACCCCGAAGGGGTGACATTAGAAAGCTATATTTTTGTCGGCATCCCGGGTTAACCGATGTTTTATTTTTTTTTCAATAATTATGTCACCCCTTCGGGGTTGTTAGTCTGTTGTTTATTCTTTTGCTATAATCATATCACCCCTTTCAGGGTTAAGTACATTATGTAGGAGTTTCAATCCTGGTTTCCTAGGCGGGTTCAGGTCTGTAACCTGAGCCCATGAGTTTAATAAACACCCTGTCTTACTCTTTCCCCCAATTCCTGTAACAACAATGGATTCCTAATGCCATCCTGGTATATACCAAGAAATTGAGCCTTTTTCGTTGGCGCTATCCGGACAGCCTCGTCCCTCTCAAACATATTTGGAATAAAGAAGGACTCGTCAAGCCTGTGGCATACAACTTGTCCCTTTTCCCCGTATTCAACTACTTGTGATAAACGATATTTATCTGGTTGGATCCCATCTTTAGTCGAAATAATTTGCAGTACCATACGTGGACCCGGCGGATAGTAATCAAGATCAAAATCCTTAGATTCATCGATCTCCATACAGAGACCAAACAAGGTATTTCCGTAGCCTGCAATGTGGATTGCATTAGGGAAAAGGTCGCTCTTAAACCTTTTCAACTGTTCTTTTCCAATGGCAACTCCGCCGTAATGAATTCCCAGGATTTGCATTCTTTGTTCAACACCCATTTCCTCTGCCAGTTTCATAAGGAGGGGTGGTGTAGAGAAAATTACTTCAATATGCTGATGCTTTAGTACATCCAGTGCCTGTTCAACAATATGGCTGAGATACCTCTTATATCCAATAGAATCCGGCTTAAGCTTTTTTATCCATCTTGGGTCCATATCAATAGAAAACGGGTCCATACTGCCCATACTCCTCGCCACAGGGCCTACTGCTTTACCAATAATATGGGGACCACCCGGACCTACCCACAGCCAATTTGCCCCTTTGGGGAAACTTCTGTGTACAGCAATATACCGGAACCATTCTACGAAGGAGATAAGGAACTCGCTTTTCAAATAAGCAGTGACCTTTGGAAGTCCTGTTGTTCCTGCAGTTTCTCCTAATATCAAATCTTCCTTATTCGCCAGATAAATTTTCGGAATAAGGTGTTCTATGGGATATTGCCGAAGGTCTTCTTCCGCCATTGGACCAAGGATGTGGAGTTCGTCCAGAGAAGATATGTCTTTCCTCGCATTGATTCCAAGCTCTTTTTCCTTTTGAAGCCAATATTGAGAACCAAGTACCGGGTCAAAGTGAATTGATATTACCTGCTGCAGCCACGAATCAACAGAGATACCAAACCACCTTGCACCATGAAGTTTTGGCAAAGCCGGATATCGCTCTAATGTGGTGTACTCGTGTGTTGCGAAAAAATTTCTGTCCATTAAAGTACTATCGTTATTGTTTTTTTCGTAGTTATGTCTCATAAAATCCACTCAATATAAGAAATTCATCCTTTTGCTTAATCTCAGGGGGTTGGTTCAATCTTTTAGATTAAACCATATGTTTAGCATGGGCCTGTACGTTTTTGATTGGTAACAAGCACATGAGACATGCGAAACGTTTCGGTTCAATCGTAGACGATTGAACCAACCCTTGTAGAGGCGACCCGGCGGGTCGCCTCTTAAAATTTTGGTTTAAAGAGCATCAAGCAACTGGGCGATATAAACAGATCGGATATAATCGCATTTACCAATGTAACACTTGTTAGTATGCCAAAATATTGTACAGGCTTAAAACTTGAGAAAGAGAAGATTATAAACCCGCATGCAGCCGACAGGGAAGTAAACAAGGCCGTTTTCCCTACTCCCTGTAATGTCCGGTGTATCGTTTCTGAATAATCCCCGTCAACGGACAATTCCCTTTTAAAGCGGTAAAATATATGGATAGTGTTATCAACTGAAATTCCCAGGGCGATGCTGGCTATCATAATAGTGGCCGCATCAAGTCTCATACCTTTGAAACCCATCAATCCCAGCGTTATCGTAATTGGCAGCAAATTGGGAATAATACTGATAAGTCCAATCTTTACCGATTTCATAACGATTGCTGTTGAAAGAAATGTTAGTAAAAAAGCCAGGGAGAATGACCATATCTCGCTCCAAAGGATATTTTCCTGAACGTTAATCAAAAGCGGGACAATTCCTGTAAAGTGCCATGATAAGACAGTTGTGTTGAGGTGCTTGTGAATATATTCTTTTATTGAGTTCATAATCGCTTGATAACGGTTTGAACCCACCTGTTTCATGCGTACCGATATGCGTGCATTGGTAAGATCCTCAGTGTACAAGCGGTCAACAGATTTATCACCGTAGAGGGAAGCCAATCTTACATAATCCGTAGCCTCTTTCTCAGTAGATGGAATAGGGTAATATGATGCCCTGTTACCCTTCATGTTCTGGTGCAGATTCTGGATGTAATTTACTGCCGAAAGTAATGTGGTTACCTCGGGTATACAGTGAAGATATCTTTGAAGGTTGTTTATGCTATTCATAATATCCGGCTGAAATACACTGATGCCGTTAGTTGTTTCAGCAACAATCTCGATAGGCAGTAATCCCATTAAGTTTCTCTCAATATAATGATTATCCTTTGCTATTCGGCTATTTCTCTGAAAAGAGGCCATAATATCGGATTCTATTTGGATTTTTAAGATCCCCCATATGGAGATTACACCAACGATAAATCCGCATATAAGAATGAAATTTTTATATTTTATGACAAAACGGCTCAACCAGAAAAAACAGGCACCAAAATCATTTTCCTTACGCCCTCTTCTCTTTAAATTATTTTTCTTAAACAGTACAGTATTTTCCTCTCCTGTCTTTAAAGCCTCTCCAGAGTAAATTGGTATCTGAAATGGTACAAAGGAAAGGAGTATGGGTATAAGTATCACGCTGATAAGAAAGGTAAGCGCTGCACATCCACTCATAAACAAACCTGTAATGAAAACAGGCGGGATGCTGCTGGTGGCGAGTGAAATGAACCCAATTATTGTAGTTATAGTGGTCATAAGAATAGGTATGCCGACGTGCCGTATGGTACGGCAAATAGCATCTTCGTTATTTAGGGAGAAATTACGTTCCTGGTAGTAGTGGTTCATAAAGTGGATTGAGGTAGAAAGGGAAATAATGAAGGTAAGAGGAAGAAGCATATTTGAGATCATATTCATCGTCTGGCCGCAGAGTACAAAGCAGCCGGTGATCCATATGATGCAAACTCCAACCATTGAAACCGGAATAACGACTCCGGATATCCTTCTGAACAGACATCCCAGTACAAGTATTGAAACTATGAACATATACGGCGTAAACCTGGCCATATCATGTTTTGACATTCGATCGAGTTCGGTATTTACTACGGAAGGTCCCGCAAGGTGGTACCTGCTTTTTCTTTTCAATGTGTCCATGTCAGTTGCAGTGATCTCTTCGAGAATCTTCCTTACCCCTGATACCAATAGCTTTCTTGACTCCGGGCCTGCGCATTTTACCGTTGCTATAATAGCTGTAGTTTTACCATTTTTGGAAATAATGGTATTTTGATATACCGTATCTTTAAGTGTTTGCCTCTTAAAGACAGCCATAAGCGGCCGTTTTTGATGGGACCGAATTGCTTCCTGAAAAAGCGGGGATGCAATTTTGTGTTTAAATGCATCTGCTAACGACGCAACGCTCACAATACCGTCTATCCTTTTCAGCTTTTCTGCCAGGGTGTTGATTTGCCGGATACGGTCCTTTGTAAACAAATTCGCTGCACTAAAGGCAACGACCAGGAACTCCTCGTCTCCGAATTTTTTTAAAAAAGCCCTGTAGTAGTTCAGGTCGTTATCATGTTTAGAAAGCCAGATTTCTATGGAGTTATCTGTCTTCATTTCAGCGGCAAAATAACCAAAAAATACCGTTATTATGGCTATACAGACTAAAATTTTTACTCTGTATTTGAATAGGATTCGAATGTAATTTTTCAAAATTAAACCCTTGAATTTCTTGTTATGGTTACAGATAATTAACCAGGATATTCATCTTTAACGCCAGGAGAAGATCGCCTCTTATATCGACCTTTCCCTGAAAAAAAGCCTGTTGAGGTGTTATCTTACGTTTGATAATGGATAGAAATGTAGTACTGTCCAGGGTGAAGGTACATGTAGGTTTTTCATTTACCTTTCCTGTAACTTCCCTTACAAGACCGTTTTCTATCACGACGTCCCATATCCCGTTTCCATTATCTGATATTTCAAACCGGATAACGATGTTAAGATCAGATATTTTGGGAATAGAAGACTTGTTTACCCTATCCTTTAACAATTGGTTAAAGTAATCCGTATGGGTTATATTTTCTGGAATTACCGGTCTTTCATCCATTGGTATATAAACTTCCTGAGCCTCACAAAATGTAACGAT
>CAZPUD010000298.1:0-4732 GCA_964589115.1 uncultured candidatus Brocadiaceae bacterium
GGGGTGGGTAAAAAGTCGTTGGGTTTTGTCTTTTAAAACCCAACCTAATTTAATCATATAAGAATTTTAATGTATGTATAAAAAAATAGACGAATACGGATTGGTTGGGGATATGAATTCGATAGCGTTGATATCGGGAGACGGGTCTATAGATTATTGTTCAATGCCCCATATTGATTCTCCTACGGTATTTGCTGCGCTTTTAGATGACGAAAAGGGAGGGTTTTTTCGCATTCAACCCCGTGAAAGATTTAATTCAGAACAGACATATATAAAGGATACTAATGTATTAAGCTGTACATTTAAAACCGAGACAGGACAGGCTGAACTTATCGATTTTATGCGGGTAACCACACAAGAGATGTTTCAAGAGGAAGACCATGTTATCCATCGATGTCTGATAGTCAACTCAGGAGCAATAGATTTTACCTTAGAGTGTTTTCCAAGGCCGCAATATGCAACTGATCTGCCTCATATAGAAGAAAATGACAATGTCTTTACTATAAGAATCAAAAAGGAAATATTTACCCTTATTGTAAAAACAGAAAATTATCAGGTAATAAAGAATAACGATCACGGTGTTATTATTCACTTCTCGCTTCAAGAGCAGCAAGCAGCGCATTTTGATTTTGTTTATGGTGAGAAACAACCCGTTGAATTGGAGATGTGCAGTTTTGAAGAAACCCATAAATTCTGGGCAGATTGGATTCATAACTGCATGGCAGGAAGATGTTTTCAGTTGGGTGAATATACCGAAAAGATTAATAGATCACTCTTGGCTTTGAAATTACTTACCTTTAAACCCACAGGAGCGATTGCAGCAGCGCCAACTACCTCTTTACCTGAATGCATTGGAGGGGAAAGGAACTGGGATTACCGTTTTACCTGGATTAGAGATGCCTCATTTACCTTGAAGGCATTGTTCTCGGTCGGACATATTGACGAATCGGATGGCTTTATACGATGGCTTCATGAGACATATCAAAAACACGGCAGTCGTAATTTACAGATTCTATATTCGATGAAAGGTGAAAGCAGACTCACTGAAAAAATACTCGGCCACCTAAAGGGATATAAAGATTCGAGACCGGTAAGAATAGGTAATGCTGCTTATGAACAGGATCAATGGGACATATATGGAGAGATTATGGATTCTGCGCTCCGGCTTTCTGATTATGTAGGAAGGATTGATGAAAATTTGTGGCCGTTTTTTAAGAACGTTTGTAATCTGGCTGTACAAAATTGGCAAAAACCCGATTTTGGGATCTGGGAGGTAAGGAACGGGCCATTCCATTTCGTCTATTCAAAAGTGATGTGCTGGGTCGCTCTGGACAGGGGTATTAAGATAGCCAGTCGTTATGGTTTTGATTCACCCATTGAAAAATGGGAAAAAGAAAGGGACAGGATCAAAGAAGACATCCTGGAAAAAGGATATGATAAAGATTTGGGCAGTTTTGTGCAGCATTACGGCTCAAAGAATTTGGATGCGAGCCTAATACTACTACCTCTTCTGAATTTTTTGCCTGTTGAAGATAAGCGTATACAGGCAACTATAGAGGCATGTAAAAGGAATTTAATGAAAGATGGGTTCCTGTTAAGGTATTCCGGTGATGATGGTCTAAAGGGGGAAGAAGGGGCCTTCATACTATGCAACTTCTGGCTCATAGAATATTTGGCCCTTTCTAATAAAATAGATGAGGCAAAAACGCTTCTTAATACGACCATAAAGGCTGCAAACCACTTAGGCCTGTTTTCGGAAGAATATGACTATAAAAATCGTGAATTACTCGGCAACTTCCCGCAAGCATTCAGTCACATCGGCTTTATCAACGCAGCATGGTCAATTCTGAATGCTCAGTATAAAATATCTGAAGATACTGTATATACAAGCTGGAAAAAACGGTTAGAGAAAATTATACCATTCAGGATAGTTCTCAATAAAACCGACAAAAAATATACCAATACTACAGAAGAAATATCGAAAGAGTTAAAGATAACCCTTAATAACCTGCAGGGCGGGTTTTTTGATGTCTTTGAAAGCAGGGTCAATTATGATGCTATGAGGAGATCCGCAAGTTATCAGGAATATCTGATGCTTGCAGGAAAGCTCAACGCCTTTGATCCTTTCAGGCTTAAGACCGATGAGGAGAAGAAGGCCTTTTGGATTAACATTTATAATATCCTTATTATCCACGGCGTTATAGAACTGGATATAGAGAGTTCGGTTAAAGAGGTTTTTAACTTCTTTAGGCGCATCGGATATTTTATCGGGGAATTCTTTTTCACTCCCGATGATATAGAACATGGGATACTACGCACCAATAGTCCTAGCCCTTTTTCTAGGCTAAAACAATTCTCATGGTTTGATAAAAGAAGGGCGTTGTGTGTATCAAAACTGGATCCCCGTATTCACTTTGCCCTCGTTTGTGCTGCAAGCTCCTGTCCTCCTATAGAATTTTACGACCCTGCCCGTATTCATGAGCAACTTGATGTCGCAGGGAGGAGTTTTGTTAACCGCAGGGGTATTGTGCTTGATAAGAATAGTAACATACTCTACCTTTCCCAGATATTCAAATGGTACGCCCCGGATTTTGGTAAAACACAACAGCAAGTAATACGTTATGTACTCAACTTTGCTGATGAGCATGTAAAAGATTATGTCCTGGAGAATATCAATAATTTTAGGATACGGTATTTACCATACAACTGGAATTTGAATAAATCCCTGGAATAAAGGAGAACGATTATGGCCGACTATGATCTTACGGTAATTGGGGGCGGGGTTGGTGGATTAAATGTTGCAAGTGGCGCTGCTCAACTGGGTGCCAGGGTTGCCCTTATTGAGAAAAATAAACTGGGCGGAGATTGTCTTTATACCGGATGCGTTCCTACGAAGACATTGATTCATTCTGCCAAAATGGTATCTAACACAAAAAGATCAAAAGAATACGGACTGAATGAGACAAATGTCTCATTTGATTTCAAAAACGTTATGAATCATATGAGAGATGTAATAGCAAAGGCTGGCGAACGCGACGATCCGAAAAGGTTTGAGAATATGGGGGTAAAAGTCATTTTTGCCAATGGAAGATTTCTCGATCCTCATACTTTTGAATTCGATGGCCACAAGATTACCAGCAGAAAATTTGTTATTGCTACAGGGTCAAGGGCAGTTGCAATCCCGATAAAAGGACTCGAAAACATTAAATATCTGACCAATGAGAGCGCCCTTGGGTTGGATTATTTACCGAAATCAATAATTATATTGGGAGCCGGGCCAATAGGGCTTGAATTTGCCCAGATGTTTGCAAGATTTGGATCGAAGGTTGTTGTTTTAGAAAAGATGGGGCAAGTTCTGCCACGCGAGGATAAAGAGGTTGCTGATACCCTTGAATCAATCCTTAAGGAAGAGGGAATTGAGATATACACCTGTGTTAATGTGAACCATGTTAAACAAGAAGGAGATCTAAAGGTCGTAGTAGCTGAATGCAGCGGACAGCCAAAGACTTTTCAAGCCAATGAATTTATGATTGCTATTGGAAGAGCACCAAATTTAGAGGGACTAAATCTTGAAGCTGCCGGAATCAAGGCAGAAAAGAAAGGAATTCTGGTAAATAAGTATATGCATACTACTGCTAAGAACATATGGGCATGCGGAGATGTTACAGGTCAATATCTGTTTACCCATGTAGCCGAATATCAGGCGGGCCTTGTAATACCAAATGCATTGATTCCTTTTGTGAAGAGAAAGGCGGATTACCGTATTGTTCCATGGGTTACTTTTACCGATCCCGAACTGGGTCATGTTGGATTAACGGAAGATGAAGCACGACAAAGATACAAGCAGGTAAAGGTGTATAAATATAATGTAAAAGATTTGGACAGGGCTATCATAGAAAGTGAAGCGAAAGGGATTATTAAGATTGTTTGCACAACGAGAGGCATAATATTAGGTGCTCATGTCCTTGCGCCACATGGTGGAGAAATAGTGCATGAATTTATACTGGCAATGAAGAGTAGTCTTGGAGTAAGAAATATTTCAGAAACGATCCATGTCTATCCAACATTGGCTCAAGTAGTAAAAAGGACAACGGATAAATATTATGCTGAAAAGATATTTTCCGGATGGGTCCCGAAATTTACCAGGAAGCTGATACGATGGTTTGGATAATAAATCTCACTTTAAATTAGGTTGGGTTTTAAAAGACAAAAATTCAACGACTTTCCTTTTTACCCACCCCTTAGTCCCCTCCCAAGAGGGGACTTCTTGATTCCCCTGTAGAGACGCAAAATCTTGCGTCTCTACAATTGGGTTAGGGGTGTGTTAAGGGCATAATGAAAAACTTTGAATTTCCTATGCATTAAATTAGACCCTCGGCGGCCCACTGCGGGTTCGGGTTTGTAACCCGAACCCTACGTTTTATATTGTTGATTTTGTCGTCACCTGTACATGGCGTATGGTCCAAATAAACTCATGGGTTCAGGTCACAGACCTGAACCCGCTGGAAAATATTGAAATTCCTCACGGTTGGTTCAATCTTGTAGATTGAATCATGTATTTAGCATGTGCCTGTACGTTTTTAATTGATGCCAGGTGTATGAGACATGCAAAACGTTTCGGTTCAATCGTGGACGATTGAACCAACCATGAGGATTTATAAATGAACATCCTAGTAAACTGTCAACATAATAGTTAATAATAGATTATATAGTATCTGTCATTGCGAGGGCG
>CAZPUD010000299.1:0-1005 GCA_964589115.1 uncultured candidatus Brocadiaceae bacterium
TGAGATGAACACCCTGCGGGGGATTGACGGCAGGACATTGAGCTACGACACCGAAGATCACCTGCTCACCGCTGGCAGCACCACCTGCCAGTACGACCTTGACGGTTTTTTGACAACCAGGACCGAAGGCAGCGATGTCACCACTTACAATTATTCTTCCCGCGGTGAATTGCTGAGCGTCGATTTGCCCGATGGCAGGCTGGTAGAGTACATACACGACCCATGGGGCAGAAGGATCGCTAAAAAGGTTGACGGCGTTATTGTTGAGAAATACCTCTGGCAGGGACTGACGCGGCTACTTGCTGTTTATGATGGCAGCGATAATATCTTAATGAGGTTTGAATATGCCGATGGCAGGACGCCCTTCGTTATGACGCAAAGCGGCGTCACCTATTATCTCGCCTTCGATCAGGTGGGGTCACTGAGGGTCGTCACAGATGAGTCGGGGAATATTATCAAGAGGCTTGATTATGATTCCTTCGGTAGTATAATCAACGATACCAACCCGGGGTTTGCAGTACCTTTTGGTTTTGCAAGGGGCTTACATGACAGAGATACCGGATTGGTGAGATTCGGTTACAGGGATTACGATCCTGAATTTGGACGATGGACAGCCAAAGACCTCATTGGTTTTGCCGGCGGAGATGTGGATTTTTATGGATATGTTATAAACAATCCAATCAGGTTTATAGATCCTTTAGGATTATGGTATATAGATATAAATATTTCAGGTGGATTTTGGATTGGCGGTACAGGAGGAGTTATAATTAGTTCGTCAGGAATTTATCCTTATGTAGGCGGTGGATTTGTTACACCAGGCATAGGTGGTTCAATAACATGGTCTCCCTCTGAACCCACTTGTGGATGGAATGTTGGTGTCCAAGGGCAATATATTGGTGCTTACCAGCGTGGTTATGGGTTTGGTGAAGGTGGCGGTTGGTTTTGGGAAGGTGGGGCTGGTTGGTTTCCAGGAGCTTCGTTAACAGGGTATTATGTTTTTGGGCC
>CAZPUD010000299.1:1093-4717 GCA_964589115.1 uncultured candidatus Brocadiaceae bacterium
TACTCAACCAGTTCAACCAGCAAAATGCCATTAAATAAAACGAAGGATTGAATACACTATGAATAAACAAATAGTTGATATAATTGGAGCTATCCTCTCTATTTGTTTTGGGTTGTGTTTTGCTCTTTTCAGTAAACAGCTTGCTTATAAAACAGCAAATACTTATTACGAATTATTGCATATTCGTTTTAGCGAAAAGGGCTATAGGATTGCATTCTTAGTTGTTGGAATTGCTTTCATGATATTTGGGATTTTAGCAGTCTTAAGAATAATCCGATTCAAATAATTTCCCTTCCTCACACTCTTGCTTCACTGTCGTAATTCTTCTTCACTAGGGAAGAGGTAAGGAGTCAGGTTTTACAGGTTGTCCGAGAATGTGCCGTCTTGGGTTTCTTCATTAAACCATGGGGGAAATGGAGGGGGAAATGGGGTCAGACCTTGATTATGGAGTATACTCGACAAGATTATAACATTAAATTATTTTAATCCGTTAAACAGATTTTATATTCTATTTTCAAGTTATGTAGTTATGTAGGTTGGGTTGAATGAAATGAAACCCAACAACCAGGGCATTTGCGGAAATGATAGGTTTCGTTCCTTAACCCAACCTATAAATACAATGATGGTCCCAGCGTGATAGAGGAGGTAAGTCTTTGATGGCCCGCTACACACTTCGCCGGGCATCGATGAATCCCTTGCGATGTTGCTGGGGAATACAACGAGTTATTACCAGGTTGATGGGTTCGGTTCGGTTACATCTCTATCCGATTATAAAGGCAGTCTCGTCTCGACGTACATGTACGACTCGTTTGTAAATCTGACGGCACCGACAAGTTTGATCTCCAATTCCTTCTGCTTCACTGGCCGGTTTAGCTTTTACTGTTTTTGGCTTTTTTATTGTATTCAAAATTATAAGACTTAAATAATATCTTAGAAGATTTAATCCCTTTTGTTTGATATGAAAATTGTTGTGATGATCAACAACTCTTTGGATATTGAAAACGCTAACCGATTTGTATACGATGGCGTTTTTGATAGAGAAAAGGTACAGAGGTACAAGGGTCACACCTTGATTAGTGATTAAATTATTGACAAGAGAAGGCAATTTTGTTATTTTGTCTGCCATGACAAGACAATGGCGCATAGAATTTGAAGGGGCTTACTATCACATATTATCACGGGGAAATGAGCGAAGGAATATTTTTACTGACGATGACGATCGTATTGTGTTTCTGGAGATTTTGAGAAACATGTCGGAAAGGTTTGAGATTGAGGTTTATGCCTATGTCCTCATGAATAACCATTATCATTTGCTCCTCAAAACCAATAAGCCCAATATTTCTAAAGGCATGCAATGGTTTGGAACCACGTATACACGCCGGTATAATATAAAACACAAGCGAAATGGCCACCTTTTCCAGGGACGGTTTAAAAACTTTCTCGTTGAAAATGATAAATACCTGATGCTTCTTTCTTGCTATATCCATAGGAATCCGCTGCGAGCCGGAATAGTCGGTCGTTTAGCAGATTATCCCTGGAGCAGTTATCCAGTGTATGCCTATGGCAAAAAATCACCAGAGTGGCTACACATAGCACCTGTTCTTTCTCATTTTGATACAAAAGACAAGAACAAGGCATATAGAGAAATGGTTCAAAAATATTCCCGGGAAGAGAAAAGAATATGGGAAGATTTTCGGCACGGTTTATTTTTGGGATCCCAGAAGTTTATTGACCGTATCAGATCTAAATATTTATCCGAAAAACCTAATGTTGAAATCCCCCAAAAACGGCAAGTTTTAAGAGATACCAACCCTAAAACCATCTTAGAGAGAGCTGCAAAGGTATTAAAATGCGATACAAATGATTTCTTACAATCTGCCAGGATAAACGATTCAAACAAACTAAATCGTGATTTATTAATCTATTTTTTATGGAGCACGGGTTGGTATAATAATCAAGAAATTGGTAATTTGTTTGGCCTTGGTTATTCTTCCATAAGTAGGCGAGTAACTATTATGAAATCAATGATATCGAAAGATGATGAAATTCATAAACGATTAGAAGAAATTAAATCACTAATCAAGGTGTGACCCCTTGACCCCTCCTTGACCCCTCGGAACTCATCAACGGTCGAGAGCTATTCCTACGATGGAGTCGGTAACCGGCTGAGCTCAATTGATCTCTCCCCCTATATCTACAATTCTTCCAACGAACTCACCTGGAAACCCGACATGGTGTACTCATACGATAATAACGGCAACTTGCTGAGCAAAAGCAATACCGGCGGCACAACCAGTTATGCCTGGGATCATGAGAATCGGCTAACGAGCGTTACACTTCCAGGCTCGGAAGGGATTGTCAATTTCCAATACGATCCCTTCGGCAGGAGAATCTATAAGTCTTCGTCATCGGGCACAACCACCTTCGTCTACGATGGTCCAAACGTTATAGAGGAAATAGACGCTACTGGGTCTTTAATGGCCCGTTACACACATGCCCTCGGCATCGATGAACCACTTGCAATGCTGCGCGGGAATACAACGAGTTATTACCATACTGACGGGCTCGGTTCGGTTACATCTCTATCCGATTCTAAAGGCAATCTTGTTTCTACGTACGAGTATGATTCGTTTGGAAACCTGACATCTTCGACGGGTTCAATCTCAAATCCTTTCCTTTACACTGGCCGTGAGTTCGACGCAGAAACGGGTCTTTATTTCTACCGCGCCAGATATTATAATCCGAGCATCGGCAGATTCATCAGCGAAGACCCGATTGGGTTTGCGGGCGGTATTAATATGTATGCGTATGTGGGCAATAATCCGGGTAATTATACCGATCCAGAAGGGTTATTCTGGCCCATTGATTGTATAAAATGTTTTTATTATCGAAACAAACTTAATAAGGCACTTAAAAAATGCAGAGATGAATTGAAGAAATGCGAGACCTTTGAAGATGAGGCAAAATTTATAGAAAAATATAACGGTGACGGTGAGGGGTCTGCTCTCTGGAACTGTTCAATAGAAAAATTGGGTGATCTAGAAATTTGGGATAAATTATCCATTTCTTGCTTTAAATGCGGTTGGATGCCTACAGGGCCTAAGCCACCAGCACCAGGATATCCGAGGTAACAATGAAAAGATTAATTTCCATAATATCATGTTTATTTGTTGGCATAGTTGTAGGTATCCTTATCGGTATCTATATAATTAAAGCTTCTCTACAAGGTTCGAGTTTAGCTTATATAGGTTTTGGTCACCAGTATATAAAAGGAAATGACTACATAAGGGGAATTGCATCTTTTAATAAAGCAGTTGTACTATATCCGAATTCTTTTACTGCTCATATTTCACTTGCAGATGCTTATTATTCTATTAATAAATTTGAATTAGCTTTAGAGGAATACGAAAGTTCTTCTCAGTTATTGGAAAATGAAAAGGCTGGAAAAGGTGCATATATTAAAGGGCGAATAGAAAAAATTAAGGAAATTCTGAGAGAAAAAGATAAAGAAGAGAAGAAATAGGGAGGAAATTTATGGTTACCTATTGAGGTTATGATCAAGCCGTGTCGGATAGGCACCGCCTATCAAAAATTGAGCGACCGGGGTGGGTTCTGTATGAAGGG
>CAZPUD010000300.1:0-4691 GCA_964589115.1 uncultured candidatus Brocadiaceae bacterium
TATCAATATCGAAACAGTAAATTTTGCTTCAGAATTTCCATCTCAATTTCTCGACGAAAATATAAAAGCAGTACGTTATGGCTACACGTATAAAGATTAATGCATCAGAAATAACAGAGAAAGTAGCCCTGCTTTGCATGGATGCGAATTTTAACCTCAACGAAGACGTCCTAAATGCCCTGACAGACTCTTACGAGGCAGAAGGTTCGCCTGTTGCGAAAGAGATATTTGCAGAACTCCTTGAAAATGCAAAGATTGCCCGTACATGCCAAATGCCTCTCTGCCAGGATACCGGTGTTGCAGTGATTTTTGTTGAGGTAGGAGAGACCGTAGAAATTATTAATGGCTCTCTTTATGATGCTATCAATGAGGGTGTCCGTAAAGGATACAAGGAGGGTTTTCTGAGAAAATCCATGGTAGCTGACCCCTTTAACCGGATTAATACAAAAGACAACACACCGGCTGTTATCCATACAGAGATCACTTCTGAAAACTATTTAAAAATTACTCTTATGGCCAAGGGTGGTGGATGTGAAAACATGAGCCGGATTGCTATGCTGACACCGGCCGATGGCAGGGAAGGGGTTATTCGTTTTGTGGTAGAGACGGTAAAGATGGCGAAGGCCAATCCCTGTCCGCCTGTCATTGTAGGTGTCGGAATAGGAGGTACCTTTGATTATGCAGCGCTTCTGGCCAAAAAATCGCTTCTAAGACCTTTGGGGGAAAAGCCATCTGATCCTGATTCGGCGGGTTTAGAGCAAGAGATACTTGAAAGAGTAAACAACCTTGGCATCGGTGCACAGGGACTGGGTGGTTGGATTACGGCATTGGCTGTTCATGTGGAACGTTACCCCTGCCATATCGCCAGTCTCCCGGTAGCGGTTAATCTTGACTGCCATGCGCATAGGGTGAAAACAGTGATGTTAGGCATTTAAATGGTTATGAGATCAATAAATATATCAAACGCAATACATTTAAGAACCCCCCTGACGGACGATGATATTATAAAATTAAGGATCGGTGACAGGGTTCTTATCAATGGAATCATATATACCGCCAGAGATGCTGCACACAAGCGGCTTGTAGAACTCATTCATCAGGGTAAAGAACTACCCTTTGATATCAGAGATCAAATTATCTATTATGTTGGTCCAAGTCCTGCACGACCGGACAGGCCTATTGGGTCCTGCGGCCCTACCACAAGTTACCGTATGGATATGTATACACCCGTGTTATTATCTAGAGGTTTAAAGGCAACCATTGGCAAGGGAAACCGTTCAGAAGAAGTTATCGAGGCAATGAAGAAATACAGGGCGGTATACTTTGCTGCTACCGGTGGCGCTGCTGCCCTTCTGGCAAAGGCTGTAAAAAAGGCTGAAGTCATTGCTTATGAAGACTTGGGGGCAGAGGCTATTATGCGACTTGAGGTCGAAAACTTTCCCGTAGTAGTGGTCAATGATATCTTCGGAAACGATTTATACAAAGAAGGAGGTTACAATAAATGAAAAAGATTTTATACATCGTATTGGACGGTCTTGGTGACGGGAAGTATCCTTGTAAAGAACTTGGCAACCGCACGCCGCTCGAAGCAGCAGCCACTCCCACTATGGATATGCTTGCAAGAGAAGGACAAACAGGTGTTATGTATACCGTGGGGAAAGGGATTGCACCTGAATCTGATATTGCGGTGATTAGTATTCTTGGGTATGACGCAATGAAATATTATACAGGCCGCGGCCCTTTGGAAGCACATGCTGCCGGAATAAAGATTAATGACGGTGACCTTGCCTTACGGGCAAACTTTGCTACAAGAGGAACCGGAAGGAGTATACAAGACCGCCGTGCGGGGAGGAATCTTTCCACGGAAGAGGCCGCACAACTTAGCAAAGAAATTAACAAAAAAATAAAACTAACCTCCGTACCCGCCACATTTATCTTCAAAAATACACTTGAACACAGGGGAGTATTGGTTATCCGCGGTATTAAGAAAAAGCTTTCCGGAAATATTACCAACACTGACCCGGCATATGCAAAACATGGTCTTTTAGGAGTTGCAAGGGAGGTAGGGACTTTTGAAAATATTATTGAGTACTGTGCACCTGTACAGGACAGTAAGAATCTTGAAGCTGCCTGTCGTGCCGCACTCCTGGTAAATGAATTTACTTTAAAAAGCTGTGAAATACTGGATCAGTCCGATGTTAATAAAAACCGTATAAAAAAAGGATATCTTCCTGCAAACCTTGTCCTTTTAAGAGATGCCGGTGACCATCTTCCAAAACTTCCAGGTATGAAAAGTAAATTTAAGAAAAATTTCGGATGTTTTGTGGAAATGCCAACAGAAGAGGGTATTGCATTGCTTACGGGTATGAAAATCATTTCTCTTCCACCACCTACAAAAGCACTGGAAAAGGATTATAGCCTACGCGCCGATATGACTATTAAACATTTGAAAAAATATGACGGACTTTACATCCATATTAAAGGGCCGGATATACCGGGTCATGACGGTGATGCGGAGAAGAAAAAATCTATCATTGAATCAATTGATCGACATTATCTTACACCATTAATCAACACTATAGATCTTGATAAAACTATAGTTGCAGTCACAGCCGACCATTCGACTCCCTGCAGGTTAAAATCCCATTCCGATGACCCCGTACCTCTGCTCATCAGTGGAGGGAACGTTAAGACGGATAGTACAAAATCTTTCTCAGAAAGGGCTTGTTTAAAAGGAAAGATCGGAAAAATCAACGGTACACAACTTATGCCGTTATTAATTAGATATGCGAATTCAGGTAAATAGAACAACCGTGTTAAAAAAAATTATTATCTATTGTGGTATAGCTGTCTGTGTAGCATCTGCCGCTATCTTAATACCTCTGGCATTTATATCGAGTAATTTTATCAGACAGAAAATTACCCAGATCGTAAAAGATAAGTACGAATTTATTCATGAAATTGGGCCGGTCTCTTTTCACTGGCCTAACCGGATAAGTATCACATATCTTACCATCCAAAAAAAAGACGGGCATGCTGATGTGCCAATACGGTTTGATGATATTCGGGGTAAGGTAAAATTATTTCCACTACTTTTTAAAAAAGTTGTTGCTAAAAAGATTTTTATACAGCAAATTAATTATGAAAACCGGTTCCTTATAAAAGACCTCATTACCGATGAATTCTCATACGAGAATGGCGTTGTTTCTACCCGGGCCAGATTTTATCTCAATGAGGGTCCTGCATCGGTAAAAGGGACAGTTGACCTGCATCAAAAAAAACCGGTATTTGACCTTTCAGTTGAAGGAAAAGACATTCACATTACACAGGATATCCCGGCCATTGGTTTACTACCAATATTTAACGGAAGAGATGTGGAGATAGGAGGTATTTTAGGTCTATCGGGTGACGCAAAGGGAAAAGGCTCCGGTAAAGATATTCTTAATAAAAAACTCACTGCTGGTATGAAACTTCAGGTAAGAGATGGATATGTCAAGGGTAATAAACTTATATCATCTATATTGGAAGTTATCGGGACAAAGGATTCCTATTCATTCGATTCGCTGGATGCCGAAATCCAGGTTAAAGACGGCAAGATTTATACTCCAAGTATGGAAGTTCGTGGTCCGCTCTTGGATCTGAGTGCATCCGGTACAGCCGAATTAGAAGGAGAGATTTCTTATGACGTTGTAGTAAGGTTTAATGAGGGGCATCTTGGTAAGGATATCGAAAAAATTGCACGCTTCGTATTAAAGGAAAATGCGTTACCGGTGGAAATACGGGGTACGACAAAAGATCCTAAGGTTTCAGTTAAGCTGCCCAGGAACACGCTGGAACATGTTATAAAAGGACTGGTAAATGATTTTTTGCATGAACCAAAGGAGAAAAAGAAAAAGAGAAAATGAGTTGGATTGATTATACAGTTTTTATCATCCTTTTCTTCTCAGCCATCCTTGGACTTGTCAGTGGCCCGGTACTTCAATTTTTCAGGATTGGCTGTTTATTCATTTCATTTTTTACCACATTCTTTTTCCACGGTATCCTCAGCAGCATCCTGAGTGGCATCTTCTCTCCTTCCTCTGGTAAATTGTTAAGCTATTTCATTATCTTTGGAACAGCATTCGTTATTACATATATATTTACAGATATTTTAAAAAGGATAATGATCAACTGGAAGATGGGTATGGGGCTAAGGTTATTTGGTGCATTGTTAGGGATTACAAAGGGGATTGTCTTTTGTGGTGTAATTATCTTCGGTACACTGTCATTTTGTAGTGAACCAACACACGATAAAATTAATGATTCAAAAATAGCATCTTATATTGGGAAAGGTATGTACACCATAGTCTCTGTTATTCCTGAAAGTATTTCAAGTAAAGTCATGGGCTTTACGCAAGGGATTAAAGAAAGGGGTTTGAAGAAAGAGGCGGAGCCGGCAAAGGATAAAGAAATAAAGCCGTCAGAGGATGAAGATTATAAGCTCTAAATGACTGCTGTTATCCCGGCCGGTTACAATGATAAGGCAGTAGTACACTGTCAACATAATTGTTAATAATAGACTATATAGTATCTGTCATTGCGAGGGCGTTTTTCCCCGAAGCAATCCCTTTATTTAGAGTTTCTAGTTTCTAGTTTGGAGTTTCGAGTTCAAACTCCAAACTCCAAACTCTAAGAGATTGCTTCGGAAAAGA
>CAZPUD010000301.1:0-4673 GCA_964589115.1 uncultured candidatus Brocadiaceae bacterium
CATCATACAAAAAAAATTTTTAATTTCGTTTGATAAGAATCCGATAGGTTTATTTATGTAAAGGGAAAAAATTGCCAGCTAAAGATTTAGAAAAAAAATTTAAAGAATTAACGTGGAATGACCTGGAAGACTGGTTTGGCAGCCGTACAATAAAAAAGGGCGAAGATTATTTTAATAGGGGCAGGGCTACTAACCTGAGATTTACACCAAAAGGGATTCTTGCCTGCGTAGCCGGCAAAGAGAAATATATAACTCTTGTTGCTATAGATGGACGGGGCAAACAAAAAGAAATCATCTCTGATTGCACCTGTCCCGTTGGAGTTGATTGCAAACATGCTGTAGCGGCAATTCTGGCGTTTTCTCATGCCGTAAAAGAAAAATTGGAAATACCAATGGCGCAGTCAACAGATCCGGACATTAAAAAATTGGACGGTATTACTAATGATGAAGATGAGGACTATGGCGATTCGGAGGACGCTGTATCTCAGGCAAAAAAGAAATCTGAGAAGTCAACTCCGGATAAAGATATTGCAGAATTTCTTGAACGGCTTAGCAAGGGATCATTGAAGGAATTAATAGTGAGTCTTGCGAATAGTTATCCTGAGGTTAGAACCGGGCTTTTAGATAAGGCAAGGCTGGCCGGTGGTAAGGTTGAGAGGCTTGTTTCCAGTGTGCGAAGCGAGATTGATGACATCACCTCAGAACCGTCATGGCATAACCATTGGTCTGGTGAAGGAAATCTTGCCGGTTTTAGCAGGGTCAAGTCTGCGATGGATAATCTGTTTGAGCAGGGTCATTATGATGCTGTTATAGAAATTACCAGAGAATTGCTGGATAAAAGTAATTCATACATTGAAATGTGCGATGACGAAGGCGACTCCGCGCTACAGATTTCAGAATGTATAGAAATCGGATTCGAGGCTGTCGGAAAGTGTGAATGGCCGAATGATAAAAAGATTTTATTTACTGTGGAAGCAGTTTTCCCTCTTTATTGTAAGTTAAAATAACGACAACGGAAGGTTGCGTTTTTTTGATAATGGCAGGTAAATTCCCTTGTGCCGTCACAAAAGAAACACCGGTAAAATATAAGAGAATAACTATCGAGGACATTAAAAAGAATATATATGCGGCTGTTCTTCCATTTCTCATGAGCATTCTCTCCTATCATTTTTATCTTTGTTCTATAAATTGCCAACATATTATTTTACGATATAGTGGATGTCGAGCAGAAATAGAGGAGGGGTAAAAAAATAAAGGGGAGAAAGGGGTCATGTCTTGCTTCTTGATGTTGTAGAATCTTTATTTTACTGGGTATAATAATATAATAAATGAAAACTCAACCTTATATCTTTTCTCTTTCAATCCAGTAATTTGGCTTTCTATGGAGGTGTGCAATAGCAATTACCAGGATATGATTATCTTCAACAGAATAAAGGATTTTGTACGGAAATTTGTGTAATAAGCATTTGCGAATATCGCCACGCTCTATTGAGTATACTTTGGGATATTCAATTATCCGCTTTATCGATTTTTTTACTTCCTGTTTGAATCTTTTTTCCAATCCTTTGTATTCAAGTTCGTAAAACGCCGTGGCTTCTTCCAACTCCGATTTAGCGAAGCTCGTAAAAACAACCTTCATTCTTTTTTACTAAAGATTTCTTCCATTGGAATACCTTTCAATTTGCCTTCTCTGTATGCCTTAAGCCTTTTCTCTGCTTCTTCTGCCCATATTTCATCAATTATCTTATCTGGCTGGTCCAAACTTTCAATTAATCCTTCAATAACAAGGAATCGTTCTTCCGGCTTTAACTTTAATGCCTGATTTAGAATTTTTCTGCTATCCATATCATATTTCTCCTCGTTTCATAATATTTTTTACTTATTGCGTTACTAACCTAAATAATTTACCACAAATTTGTACTTTGTCAAATCTTCATTATTGATGTACTATTATTAATGAGTAATGGATCTCGATAGGAAACTTTATGTCGACGGTAAAAATTACTTCTAAAGGTCAGGTAACTATTCCCAAAGAAATTAATTTTCATGTTTTGTTCTCGTCTTTACTGCTCAATAAATCATAACCTCTCCTGTTTGCAAATCCCAGCTTGAAAATCTTATCTGCAAGGGCGTCTTTTGTGAGTTTACTTGTTGCACTAATATTCAATCTTGCGGATAACTCAAGAAGTGTGTCCTTCTTATGTTTTGTAAGTTCTCCAGGAATATTCTCTGTAGATAATCCTTCCAGTTGTTTTAATAATGCGTCAATATCAACCAAACTCCCCGCAGTCTTTCTTGCCTTTGTCTTCTTTGGAAAGAGCATCTCCGCAAAGAGAGGCTTGTCCTTTACGTTGCCAAGGAAAGATACCAGCGTCTGGACAGCGCCGGATATATCACTTATCTTAGTTTCATCAGGAAACTGGTTGACTGCTTCCCTTAGCACCTCAAGTTCTTGTTGTATTTCTGAGATAATTTGCACTGTCTTCTGCTTCTCTTCCTCTCCCGGTACCGACTGCAGGCATTCTTTTAACTTTGCCAGTGTGGTTTTCAAATCCAGTTTCTTTTTTCTTCCTTTTTGAATAATTCCCATCGTTCAGGTACAACGCATAAAAAGGTCAGGTTGGTTTGTGGGTCTACATCGATTAGCAATACCTTTTTATTGTGGTACAGGGCCAGGGCACATCCGATGTGATAGGTATTAGTTGTTTTGCCGACACCCCACCTTTGTAGTTAATGAATGAGATAACTTTTCCCATGCTGAAATAATCCTCTTTAAGCTCTTAAAATTTATTTTTCAGTCTCGTTCGGATTAGGGATTTGGCGCCTTATTCCCACTCAATCGTACTCGGAGGTTTCGTGCTGATATCATAAACTACGCGGTTTACGCCTTTCACCTCATTGATAATCCGGTTTGAGATAATACCGAGCACATCATTAGGAATACGATACCAGTCGGCAGTCATAAAGTCGGTCGTTTCCACAGCGCGAACGGCAATAACATTGTCATAACTCCTTTCATCCCCCATTACTCCAACAGTATTTAATGGTAAAAGTACGGCAAAACACTGGGCTATGGAGCGGTAGAGGCCGGCCTTTTGTATTTCTTCTATAACGATTTTATCCGCATTACGTAGTATCTCAAGCCGTAATTTTGTTACTTCACCGATAATCCTGATAGCTAATCCCGGACCCGGAAATGGATGCCGCCAGATTAATTTCTCCGGTAATCCAAGTTCTTCTCCTATTTTGCGTACTTCGTCCTTAAACAAAAACCGCAAGGGTTCTACCAGATCAAACCCTAGTTCTGCCGGTAAACCACCCACATTGTGATGGCTCTTAATGGTTACCGTTGGGCCACCGTGGGCAGGGATACTTTCGATGACATCTGGATAAAGAGTGCCCTGTGCCAGAAATTTTGCCCCGGATATCTTCTTCGCCTCTTCCTTGAATATCTCAATGAATTCGTGTCCAATGATCTTGCGTTTTTTTTCAGGATCGGTCACGTTTTCCAGTTTATCCAAAAATCTGTTTTGCGCATCGATGGCGTGAAGGTCTACGGTAAAATTATCTTTAAACGTTTTGATAACCTCTTCAGCCTCGTAGTTCCTGAGAAGCCCGTTATCAACAAAAATACAGGAGAGATTGTTACCTATGGCCTTATATATAAGCGCCGCTGTTACAGCGGAATCCACTCCGCCCGATAGTCCGCATACTACCCTTCCATCGCTAATCTGTTTCCGTATGTCAACTAATGATTTTTCAATGTAAGAGTGCATCTTCCAGTCACCGGAGCAACCACAAATTTCATAAAGAAAATTACGAATAATCTGGTTTCCTTGTGGTGTATGGGTAACTTCAGGATGAAATTGTACCCCGAAAAATGGTGTATTTTTATGCCTTATGGCTGCGTAAGGGCAATTTTTGGTGAATGCGAGTGATTCAAATTCTGAAGGTAACTCAACTACCTGATCTCCGTGGCTCATCCATACTGTGATATCTTTAGAAAGAGATTTAAGCAGGTTACTCTTGTTATTTACAGTACATGCTGTTCTTCCATATTCCCTGGCAGCTGTAGGCTGCACGGTAGCCCCTAACATCTGACATCCCAGCTGCATTCCATAGCAAATACCTAAAACTGGTATTCCCAATTTAACTATTTCTTCGTCACATCGGGGTGCATTTTTCACATAAACACTTGCCGGGCCGCCGGTGAAGATGATACCTTTTGGGTTGATACTCTGTATTTGTGCTGCGGTGGTCTTATAGGAGACTATTTCGCTGAATACATTATTCTCTCTAACCCGGCGTGCAATAAGCTGGGCATATTGAGAGCCAAAATCAAGGATTAGTACTTTTTCATTATTCTCTTCAATCATTTAATTTTCCTGGATATAATTTTTATGTTGTTCAAGTTAATCCTGATACAATGGTGAAATTGACGACATATAAATTAGGTTGGGTTTTAAAAGACAAAACCCAACGGCATTTCTTTCTACCCACCCCTTACCCTTCCCAGGAGGGGACTTTTGATTCCCCTCCTGGGAGGGGACTAAGGGGTGGGTTTTATCCCGTGTAAGGGGACACGGAGCTCCGTGTCCCTACTACTAATTCCCCTCTAGAGAGGGGTTAGACATTCTATGTCAAGCACTTTTTTTCTAAAAGAAAAAAGTGCT
>CAZPUD010000302.1:0-4657 GCA_964589115.1 uncultured candidatus Brocadiaceae bacterium
AAATACGAAACAAATACTAAATTCTAATATTTGAATGACCAAAACACAGGAACCAGAGGACGAATGCCGAAATCCGAAACAAATCCAAAATTTTAATTTTCAAATGTTCGAAACGAGGTTTTTGTCATTGAGATTTTGTATTTCATGCTTAGTATTTCGGATTTACTATTTTATATCTGTGTCATCTGTGCAATCTGTGGTTTCTCTTCGCCTTTGCGGTGAACCGAACTGCTACAATTTTTCTCTTCGTGCTCTTCGTGGTGTTTAAAAATACTTTGTATTGGCTTCATTAGCCTGTCATTTCCTGCCTGCTGCCAACTGCCCGCTGTTTTCTGTATCTTTTTGTCTGCGATCCGGCATATTATATTTCTGGGTATTTAATTTACCTTCCATCCTCTGATATGCCTGGTGCATAAATGCCTCCAGCCTTGTTTCCTCATTCGTCTGTTCCTGGCCGTCGAAAGATAATTTTAAACATGGTATACCGCTGTGCTGCCTTTGAAACTTTTCAAGCACACCGTTTACCACAGTCCCGGGCATACAGTGAAATGGTATTACGTTGATAACTCCGTCAAAACCTTCCTCAACATACTCAATCGCTTTCCCCATACTCAATACAGGGTCGCCTTTGTAGGAATCGTCGATGTATGGTTTTCCCTTTCTAATAAGTTCTTTGATAGGTGCATCTTTAAGGAAATGCCTGACCCTGCCTTTAAACACCCTTGTGAGTTTATAAGCATCGTATCTCTGGACAATATCGGAGATAAACTCACCCAGAAAACCCTTATAATCTCTTTCAAACATACACGATTCCCTGCGGCAGTGCGCAATGTAATTAATCCATTCAGCGAAAGGGGGAATAAATGCCTCTCCGCCAAGCCGCTCAATATTCCTTACGAGGAAGTTATTTGCAAACTCGTTACAACGGACATAGGTTTCCCCTATAATACCAATCAACGGCCTTGGCTTACTCCGGTTTATTTTTATTTTTGTAAAGGCGTCTCTTGCTTCTGCAGCAAGATTAACCAGGTTTTGGTGTTTTTCAAGTGCTGCTTCTGCCTTTTTCACATAATCCTCGTAAACTTCATCGGTTTCACCTTTCTGCAATTCATATGGTCTCGTTTCCCTTTGTATTTTTTGTAAAAGGTCGATGTACATAATGCCATTCCATGCTAATTTGCGGAAGTGTGTACCCAGGCTTTTGGTATCTTCACCATAGTTCTCACCCTGATCCATCGTATACATCGGTACATTTGTGAATCCAAGTTCATCTAATACCATGCGATGAAACTTATTATATTGGCCGAACCGGCAGGGGCCGGAAGCGGTTGCCATAAAAAAGGCGCTCGCTTCGGGATCAAAGTCGGGGCTCATGGTCTTTTTTACAATGTCTCCCGTTGTAAGGATTGCAGGATAACATTCTTTTCCTGAAGTAAATTTTCTCCCAATATCAATACTCTCTTTATTGGCCATAGGCAAGGCTTCTGCCAGCACGCCATTTGCCCTCATGGATGCTGCAATCATTCTTCCATGATCACACATATAGGGGATATAAATTACACGCCTTTTCCTCTCATTTATCAGTGTTCGTATAGGGGGGTCTTCCCGCAACTTTTTATTTTCCAACGATGACTTAACATTTTTAAGGCTGTCAATAAATGCTTCGCATCGCGTTATTGCCCCAACATCAGAGCTGTGTTCGTCAATCTCTATTGTTAAACATGGTTTTCCTGCCAATTCCTTGGCAAAAAACTTCGTTATAAACGAATCGGGACCGCAGCCGAAATTCGTAATATATAAAGGATAGAGTCTCTTATCCTTAGCAATTAATCTTGCTGCAGCTAAAAATCTTTGCCCGGTCTTCCAATACATATTCGGATAGTCTTTGGATACCTCTTCAAGATCCAGTTTCAAAAAATCCAGAGGAATGGTTAATATTCCCAAATCTCGTAATTTTTCCGGAAGACCTAGATTCATACCTGTATCGCACCCGTTGTAAGACCGGCTAACCAGCACAAACGCCTTTTCATTTTCATTTAACTTATCAAGGATATCCTTTCCCCGCGATTCTAAAGTCTTATGAAAAGTCTGCAATGCCTCAAGCGCCGATTTGATAGAGTTCTCAACCACTTGTCCCGTTCGTCCAATGTCTTTTGCAAATTTACGAAGGGTTTTAACGAGATAGTTCTCTCCATATTCAAAACGGATCGCCGGAGATAAGACCTTAAATTTCCTATCTTCGAAATTAACCGCTGACCGTACAAGATATGGAATACATTGCACGTATGGGCATGCGTATGAGTGTGTGAGTCTGGGACTTGCATGGGTTAAATTAATAACACTTGGCAGGAACAGATAATCGATATCCCTGTCTAAGAGATCTATAACGTGTCCATGAGCTACTTTAATCGGAAAGCATGTTTCTGCTGTAATTACTTCTACTCCGTTATAGACAATATCTTTATTAGTATCGCTGGAAGTTACAACATCAAAACCCAATTCAATGAAGAACGCCTTCCACATTGGGTAAAGGTCATGAAAAGTGGAGACCTGTGGTATACCGATCTTTTTTCCAACAGGATTATCGGGCTTGTTTTTGTTATAGGTATTAAAGAGCGCTTCTTTTCTTTCACGAAAGAGCCTTGGTAAGTGTTTTCCCTTCTTCAGGGATCTCTCATCATCAAATTTGCCGCAGCGGCTTCCGTAATGAAGCGGATTCTCTCCCTCAATACTGACCTTCCTGATCTCACAAATATTCGAACAATCTTTGCAGACGAAAGAAGACAGTTCATATTTTTTATGCCTGAGATCGAATCCCTTGAATTTTGATTTTTCCCAGGTCCTTTCCTCCATTGAAATAATGGCAGAACCAATAGCTCCCATGATATCATGATGTGGAGGGACAATAACCGTTTTACCGGTTACCTTTTCAAATGCTGCCTTTACACCGCGGTTAGCAGCTACACCCCCCTGGAAAAAAATTGTATTCCCGATCTTTCTGTCTTCAACTACCCTATTGATAAAGTTCAATACTACAGAATAACTGAGACCCGCCAATAAATCATCCTTGGATGTTCCACGCTGTTGGTGATGGTTAAGATCAGACTCCATAAAAACGGTACAACGTTCACCAAGATGGGAAGGGCAGCACGACGAAAGTGCCCGGTTACTAAATTCCTTTTTGATACTTATACTCAGTTTTTCAGCTTGTTCTTCCAGAAATGAGCCGGTGCCTGCAGCACAAACCTTATTCATGGCAAAATCAACGATAGCCCCGTTTTCCATCCTTATAAATTTTGAGTCTTGTCCGCCGATTTCAAAAATAGTATCTACATTTTTATCCACATTTGCGGCAGCAGTTGCATGTGCGGTAATTTCATTCTTTGCAATATCGGCACCAATAAAGTCTCCTGTTAAATAACGTCCGGAACCTGTAGTTCCGGCACCACATACAATTACTTTATCTCCTACTTCCAATCCAACCTCGTAGAGACCTTGTTTTACGGCCTCAAGGGGTCTTCCCGCAGTCATAAGGTAGCGCCGGGCTAAAACGTTTTTGTGTTTGTCGACAACGACTATATTTGTACTGATCGAGCCAACATCAACCCCAACATAGGCCTCGATTTTTTCATTACCGGTAATCTGATGAACTCCGTCTGTAATTTTATAATTATCACCCCGAAGTGGTTCAAGATTGGATGATTTTATACCGCGGTTCCTTAAATATTCTTCTATCTCCTTTAATCCACGAAAAGGTGAATGAATACCCTTGTCGAGTATTGTTAATGCCGCACCAATGGCCCCCATTACCTTGAAATATTTTGGAATGATTAATTCGGAGGATTTGAGTTCCAGTATATCTTCAAATGCCTTAACCATACCGGCATTTGCCGCAACACCGCCCTGGAAAATGATCGGTTTAAAAAATTCCTTTCCTTTTCCGATATTGCTCTTGAAATTTCTTGCCATTGCATAACAGAGACCGGCCACGATATCATGAACGGGGGTACCCTCCTGCTGCAGATGGATCATATCAGTCTTGGCGAATACGCTGCATCGACCGGCAATACGGGGCGGATTTTTTGATTTCAGCGCTAGCTCTCCAAACTCTTTTTCTATTGCGATGCCGAGCCGTGTAGCTTGCTGATCTAAAAATGAACCGGTACCAGCAGCACATAAAGTGTTCATTGAAAAATCAGAAACCTTCGTCTGCCCGGTCTGCTCATTACGCTCAATGAGCATAAGCTTTGAATCTTCACCACCTATTTCAATAATGGTACGTACTTCCGGGTGCAGGGTTGTAGTAGCTTTACTATGAGCAACGACCTCATTAATAAAGGCAATGTTCATTAATTCAGATACGAACTTGCCTCCGGTCCCTGTAATGGCTATGCCGTCAATGTCATCAATATGCGTCCGGTTGAATATATCTCTTAAAACGAGAAGGAATGTTTCTACAGGTTGACCATGCGAACGGACATAATGATCCTCCAAAACTTCTTTGCGATCATTAATTAATACTGCTTTTACACTTACTGAACCAATATCTAGCCCTACATACTTTTTCTCGGACATCGTTGTATTCATATTTTTACCATCTGCAAGATAAAGAAATGTTAACTATTTTTCTGGCCCTTTAATTTATGCCTTCGGCACT
>CAZPUD010000303.1:0-4642 GCA_964589115.1 uncultured candidatus Brocadiaceae bacterium
AAGAGGGGAAAGAAAAATCTCACCCAAATTATTTTTTTCCAAAAAATATCCTATACATTGAAATAGTTTTGCAACAATTCGCTGATGTTTGGCAAAAGGAGTCGGTGCCACAATCGATTTTCCGTTAATTATCTCAATAAGGTCAAAAGTATTCTGGATACCCTTAAGATATTTGGAATCCTCTCCTGTCCCGTTTTCCGTTTTTAATAAGACGCTCCTCATAATACCACTCCAAGCAATTTCTGTTATTTACTATGAACATGACCAGCAACGTTCTTTTCAAATATGCTTTCTGGCAGGTGCATCTGCAAAAATTTACCTAATTTCTGATATAATTCATTCTCACGGGAAATTTCAAATACAGAGGCACCACATGCTGCCGTATCGTATACCTCCTGGTCGAATGGGAATATTGCAGATATCTCAATTCCCAGACTCTGCAATTTCTGCTGGAGATTTTCATGAATACCATTCTTGGGTACCCGGTTTAATATGCATAATTTTTTCTTAATCGTAACCGGGAGTGAATCGGCTAGTTTCATAATCCTTTGTATCGTCAAAGCACCTACGATCGTTGGTTCACTCACAATCATCAGGAGATCCACGTTATTGGTAGTCCTGCGGGAGATATGCTCCATACCCGCTTCATTATCTGTTACAATACAAGGATACGTTGTCCCGACTTTATCCAGATATTTACGCAAAAGATTATTTACGTAGCAATAACACTTTGGGCCTTCAGGTCTTCCCATTGTTAAAAGATCGAATTTTTCCGTTTCTATAATAGACTCCTCGATCGCATATTCAATGTATCTCTCCTTGGACATACCGGAAAAGTCTACCTTTTTTTCTACAATATCTTCGCGGATATCGGCAACGGTATTTTGAATATGTAGTCCGAGCAGTGCACCTAAAGAGGCATTGGGGTCGGCATCTACAGCCGATACCGGTTTACCAAGCTCTTCTGTGATATATCTGATAATAAGAGCGGAAAGGGTGGATTTTCCCGTTCCACCTTTTCCTGCTACTGCAATATTAAAGGCCATACAAAATCCTCATAAACATTCAATTCTATTTTTACCGTAGATGACACAAAGCTATATCGAGAAACAGAAACTCTCTAAGTACACTCTTTCTTCATCTCAGTAACTTCTGCGGTAAGCATTTATTAATTAAACTCTTAATTCTTCTGCAACCGATGGAAATTTTTCAATATTCGTATGCGGCAAAAAGTTTGCCGATACATATTCTTCCATATATCTGTTATTACTCATAAGATCAAAATACGTCATCCTGGAGGCAATTTCCTTTACGACTTCATATGCATCTTTTGAAAACAGGGACATCTTTGCGCCAATTATCGAGGTATTACCCACAAACTGAACTTTTGAAACAGAAACATCAGGAAGCATTCCAATGGTAACAGCACTTCGTATATCGAGGTAGTTACCAAACCCCCCTGCCAGATATAATTGGTCTATATCATCTACACTCATACCCATAGATTCAATTAATGTAGAAATAGCCGAATAAATAGCGGCCTTTGAGCGTATCAGATTTTGAATATCGGCTTGAGTAATCACAATATCCTTTTTCGTGGCAGTCCGGGATTTGTCCACAAGAACAAATTCATATCCATTATCTGTTTTTCTTAAGCGCTCCGTATCGATCCCTTTCTGAAAATTTCCCGTCCTGTCGATTACACCACTCCTGACTAAATTTGCCAGACAGTCCAGCAATCCAGATCCGCATATTCCACTTGGAGAAACATCACCGATCACCTTATAAATAACGTCAAAATCCTCCGTAATCTCTATTTTCTCTATAGCACCCTTTGCCGCCCGCATCCCGCATGAGATACCGCTGCCTTCAAAGGAAGGGCCTGCAGATGCTGAACAACAGACCATCCAATCCTTATTACCCAGTACAATCTCACCATTCGTTCCTATATCAATGAGAACTGACAGTGCATCAGCATTATCTAAGCGAATAGCCAAAACACCGGAAGAAATATCGCCACCTACATATGCCCCGACACAGGGCAGAGTATAGAGCAAACCGTGACTATTGATTTTTATACCTATCTCATCCGCCTTGAGCGGAGGAATAAAACTGGCCGAAGGAAGATATGGCTCTCTTCTGATATTCGTAGGGTCTAAACCCAGAAGAAAATGCGTCATAACAGTATTACCTGCACAAACAACAGCATTAATATCGTGAATGTTTAATTTATTCCTTTTTACCAGTGTGGATATCAGGTGATTAATATCTTCAACCAGTACCTCCTGCATTATTTCCATTGCATCGTGCTGTTCTGCGTAAATAATCCGTTGGATATAATCATCTCCATACTTAATTTGTGAATTATAGGTAGCTTCAGCATCAATAGTTTCTGCGGTGGATAGATTAAGAAGATGGGCTACTACTGTGGTCGTACCCACATCTACCGCAACACCATAGCTATTTGCACTAACGTCACCAGGCTGTACTTCGAGGATCTCAACCGAAGAACCACGATAACCCAGAGTTACGGTAACCCTCCATTTACTATTCCTCAAGACGGCTGGTAAATGCTTTAAAACGGCAAAATTTGCCATAAGTTTATCTAACGAAACATCCATCTTTACCATAATCGCTTGGCAAAGCCTTTCATAATCTGCCATGCTGTCATCCAGGCTAGGCGGCGATAATTCAAGATATATCCTGCTTACTAACGGATTCTGTTTAAATTGCTCCGCCCCTAAACTAACTGCCGCTTGCGAGCCGGGAAATTGCGGGTAATCGCTGATAAGTATCTGGCTTTTGTCTAATCTTGATTCTTCGGGTATTGTAACTTCTACGTCACCTATTACCTTTGTCCTGCAGGCAAGGATATATCCCTTTTCCGCATCCGATTTAGAAATATGCGTAGTAGGCATACTGTCAACCTTACCACTATTCAGGATTACCTTGCACTTACCGCAGGTACCATCACCACCACAAAGGGCGTTAATAAACAGGTCACCTTTATAAGATGCATCCAGAATGGTTTTATCTTTTTCGATATCTACTGTTACTTTGCTTGGAAGAAAATGTACTTTATAATGTGAATTTTCCATAATAATTCAAAAAGTTTTCAAATCCCGAAGGGGTGACATCGGAAAAGAAACATAGGACAGACTTTAGCTTTGCGTTTGTACAGGAAGGCAAACCTAAAGGTTTGCTCTACATGCCGCTAGCAAAATATTTTGCTAAAGGTACTATATAATAAAATTTACAAATACTTTAAAAAGCTAAACTGTTACGAGGTTTCTATATTCTATATATTAGGGTCTCCATACGGTCTTCAAATAAGAAGGAATCCCCGACGCTTCTCTAGGCCCAACCAGTATCTCCCACCCAAGTGTCTCCTGAAGTTTTCCTGACATTACGGCTACAAGCCCCGGAATAATAAGCTTCCTGTGCTTTACTTTTTCTTCTACCTTGGCATCTGCCATCGCCTTTGCCACGACTTTATCATTGAGTTTATCACCAGAGTATGCAGTCAACACTGAAGTTCCACCGGTATCTACCGACAAGATAAATGCCGGAACACGGCTTCCTTCAACTTCACCTTCGACTGTATAATAAGTTAGCGAGAAGTTTGTAGTAAACAGTACCGGAGAATCTTCTTTAGCATCTCCCACAGCGTACAATTTTGGTTCAACCTGGATTGGCTTTTGCGGATCGGTAAATATATTTGTTCTTGCAGTAAGTAAAGGCATAATCCCCCATGGCTCACAGGTATTGACTGCAACGATACCTGCATATTTAAGCAGATACGTACTTGCAAGTGAGATTTCCTGGAACGGATCGCTATCAGAAACAAAAGTAATCATGGGAAAACCAAGGGAACGGAAGTTTTTCTTTAAGGCTGCTCTTCTTACCTTTGTTAACTTCTGAAGTACTTCTTTTGGGCTACCGATGCTGACATCCAGCACAATATCTTCAACACCAGTCTTGTTTACACGTTCGGCAAGGTCTGCAAGCTCTTCTAAAGTTGGGGCAGTGACAGCTACCGGACAATTCTTCTCTTTAGCTAATGCTGCCATGGCCTCGCAGTTTTCTTTGTCTGCGCCATGAATCAAAGGTTTTTTTTCAGCGCAGTTAGACAGGGCTGCCTTCATGTTTTCTACAGAAGTGCTACTTAGAATCATACTAAGGTGAGAACCTGTGCTTACCTTTTTTGCAGTCTCAGCAAATTTTTCTGCATTGTTACTCTGGTTGATAACCGCAACCAGATCGATCTCAATCTCTGTACCGACACGGGACATTTTCAAATTATTAATCTTTTTTAACCGATCACTAAAGGCATCGTCACTTAAATCATCCTGGATAGTAACAGCAACACCGGTAGGATGATAAAACTTCTCCTCATGCCTGAACAGTACATTCTCTTCCCCAATTTCCACTTTTTTGGAACCGGCGCCACCAATAGTAACAAGTTTAATCGGAGGCGCAGAGGCAGCACCCAAAACCCTCTTTGCATCTTCACTTACATCTGGACAATCTGAAAGATTCGCCTTTTTTTGGGCTAATTGCATAGCAAATGCCAGACACGTTGGCCGCCCGCACTTTTTACAATTTGTTTTGGGAAGTAATTTGTATATATCCAGTCCAGTTA
>CAZPUD010000304.1:0-4629 GCA_964589115.1 uncultured candidatus Brocadiaceae bacterium
AACATGCTAAACGTTTCGGTTCAATCGTGGACGATTGAACCAACTCTGAAATTTTTTGTAGTACCTACGTAGAGGCTGAAATCTTCAGTCCTACCCAGATTGAAATTCCTATGGTTGGTTCAATCTTGTAGATTGAACCTTCGTTTAGCATGTGTCTGTACGTTTTGGTTTACTCCAGGCGTATGAAACATGCTAAACGTTTCGGTTCAATCGCGGACGATTGAACCAACTCTGAATATTTATGTCCGGATGTTTGCATGCCTCTAGTACACTGTCAACATTATTTGTAACGGTATGTGAATATCCAAAAGAGGCATAGCATGTCATTTCGAGGGTCTTTTCCGAAGCAATCCCCTGGATACTTCAAAAGGGACTGCTTCGGGGAAAAACGCCCTCGCAATGACGGATACTTTACCACCTATTATTATGAATCATCCTGACGATGTACTTATCTTCCCTGCACTGCAAATTTATTAAATTTTATAAAATCCTGTTTACGATGTTTCGGTGAATCTTCTCACCGAAACGAATTACCACCAATGTGGATTTCAGTGTGGTGACACACTGAAACATCAAAAATAAAAAAGCCTTGCTGCAGAAAATATGACCAAACATTTTCGGCAGCAAGGCTGTCTTTTATAATACGAAAAGACCCTTTACTTTGCGCCCCCCAATCACTCAGGGTTTGCCCCTTATCGTACTGTTTGTGGTATTTGTTTAAGATGTTTTAAATGAAATTGATAGGTGCGCTTCGCTTAACCCATCCTACACAACTTCTGTTTCAAAAAAGATACTCTCTTTCTTTAGCAACAGATTTACTCGGATAAAACGCAGATTCTTCATTTTGTATCCATCCGTGTTCAATACGAGCCCATCCGTGGCTTATTTTGTTTTATTATTGATGGGCACGCTTCGCTTCAACTATCCTACCAATTGCACTTTATCAAATCCTTTCAATGATGTATGTGACATGTATCACAATTCTAGAAAATTATTTTTCTTTTATGAGCAATAAACGCAAGGCTAAAGCCTCGCCCTACATCTCGATTATTTCATAAATCAGATATAGGACATTCATGGCACATTTTTGTCACAAAATATGTGCCACAAAAGAGACAAACAATATGTTTTTCTTTTTAACTTATAGTGACAATATACAAGCAATAAAATTGTAGGATATTAAGTTGCTATTTCAAGCGATGTTAGGTAAGCAAAATATTCCCATATAGATGATTAGAAACATAATAGCAAATTCAAAAAATCTTATAGACAAAAATGTACATACAAGAAAAAGAATGAGACAAAAGTGTCCCATGAGACAGAAGTGTCTCAGGACAGAAGTGTCTCATGAGACACTTCTGTGTCAAACAAAAGTTACGAGACCTAACTTAACATATAGAATTACAAATTATTTTTATGGGGGCGTATTGCCATACACCTCTACTTTTTTATCTGTGTTTCATCCGCATTCATCTGTATGATTTAGCTATGGATTTACGCGGATGAAACGTGGATTTTTTTACCCATCCGTGTTCGCCTGCCTTCATCCGTGGCTTAATTAGCTTTTTGTATTTCAATTCTCCCATCAGTGGCTATATTTGCTTACTGAATTCGGTTTGCATTGTATAGGGGCTCAAGATTTTGAGCCCCTACATTTGAGCCCATACCTTCTCCTCCAATGCAGATAACCTTACCTTTAATGTCTTATTTTCCGCTTTTAACATATCGTTCCCCATCTTCAATTCCTTTATCGCCTCGATAACATATGCATTGAATCCGTGCGGAAATTTCAGGGTCTTTATCTTTTCCCCCTCAGGTACCAGTCCCCTATCCTTCCCTGTTGCATCCACCTCGCTTAGAACCATTGGAATGTAGCCTTTTTCCATAATCCTGTTTGACAAAGCCAATTCTGTATGTTTAAATCGGAACACAGAACAAAAGGCCTTATTCCTTAAAGGAGATAACAATGAAAATTATCACACAAGCAACGTATAAAAAGGGAACGCTTGTCCTTGACCAAAGTTTAGGTATTGAAAAAGAAGGAAAAAAATTCAAAATCATTATTATTGAGGAAGAAAGTATCAAGACAAGAAAGGAACGATTTCTTCAATCTATAGAAAAACACGCTTTCACCTTGCCCAAAGATTACCAATTCAATCGGGAAGAAATCCATGAGCGATAAAATCTTTGTTGATACAAACCTTTGGGTTTATTTGTATGCAAAGTCTCCTGAGGCCAAATATTTCAAGGTAAAACAGCTTGTTGAAACAAATTTTGAGAACATCATAGTCAGCACACAAATTATAGGAGAACTTTACCATGTTTTGACAAAAAAGAATTTTTGCGCAAAAGAAGAGGCGAAAGATATTATCATTGAAATAACAAATGCCTTTTCCATAAGAGAAATTGGTACAACAAATGTTTTGAAAGCATTAGATATAAACAATAAAACCGGTTATTCATATTGGGATAGCCTGGTTTTTGCAACGGCATTACTTAACGATTGCCGGTTTCTTTATTCAGAAGATATGCAACATAATCAAATTATTGAAAATAAGACACGGATCATTAACCCATTTTGATTAACCCTGCACGGGTTCCGGTTACAAACCCAATGTCATTTTATATTTAAATTTTTTAGCCGCGGATGAAACACGGATTTTCATAAACAACAAAATAATTTCAGCAAAACATTGGCTAAACAATTATGTCCTTTTCAATCTCTTCGTCTCTCCATTCATTTTTCATCCGTGTCCCATCCTCGTTCATCCGTAGCTATATTTGCTTATTGAATTCGGTTTGCATCGTGTAGGGCCTCAAGATTTTGAGCCCCTACGTTTTGAGCCCCTACATTTTTAGCCCCCACCTTTTCCTCCAATGCCAAGAGCCTTAACTTCATGGCGTAATTTTCTGCCTTTAGCATATCGTTCTCCATCTTCAATTCCTTTATTGCCTCGATAACATAGGCATTAAACCCGTGCGGGAATTTCAGGGTTTTCACCTTTTCTCCATCGGGTATCAATTCTTTGTCCTTACCCGTTGCATCGACTTCGTCCACCCATTCGGGGAAAATTGCCTCTACCTCCTGTGCAACGAGTCCCGTTTGTATACCGGAGAGATGCCCGTGATTTTCAGGATGAATCCATTCATAGGTCACGCCGTTTAATTGCATAATCTTATCCAACGCTCCGCTGAAGTGGTTGATATTCCTTTTCAGCCTTTTATCGGAGGCGCTTGCCCAGCTTCCGCCGCCGGGTTTATAGGCCTCGCCGCCTATTTCCAATGTGCTTGAGATATACGTAGTGCCGGTTCCTGCGCCGGTGATAACGGATGGTGTTCCTGCTCCCACGGTAAGCTTTGCCGTGGGTGTTGTTGTGCCTATGCCTACCTTGCCAACTGACTCAGCTGCATTGGGAAAAATTAAAAAGGCGTCTGCGGTATCAATAGAAACGGCTGATGTGGCAGTACCCCATACGAATGTATTGTCCGCATTGGAGGTTAACTGCATGTATCGTCCGCCTGCCCATGAATAATCACTGGCTGTGGTATTATTTGCACCTCCGCTTATCGACGCATATGCACCTGATGCATAATTGTTGTAACCTCCTCCTACTGTTGCATAATAACCGGAGGAGGTATTGCCGCCACCTCCACCCACCGTAGCATAGCTATTTCCACCACCTTCGCCATATGAACCGAAAGCAGAATTATTTGATCCTCCACCTACTGTTGCAGAATAACCCCATACAGTATTTCCACTTCCCCCTCCTATCGTCGATGAATTACCTGATGCCGTATTATTGTATCCACCTCCTACTGTTGCGTAAGGAGACGAGGTTGTGGTAGTTCCTGTAGTGCTGTCTGCCCCTAAATTTACATGTGTATTTACGGATATTCCCAAGACAGTCCCGCTGTCACGCATTATCGCACCTCCTATCGTTACCGTCCCTGTCACCTTAAAATCCCCATCCACAGTTAAACCTGCAGAAGGCGTTGTAGTGCCAATCCCCACCCGATTATTTGCCGAATCTACGAACAACGTCCCGGAATCAATATTCAAATTACCCGATGTTGTTAACGTACCGGTTGTTGTGATAGTGGATGCCGTCATGGAACCTGAACTATCCACTACAAAATTCCCACTCGCTACCGACATCGTACCTGTGGTGACAAAATCAATATTCGATGCCAGGTCGCTTGCCGTGATCGTGTTATCAGCAATCTCTGTTGTCGTAACGGCGCTTGTGGCTATCTCGTCGCTGGTAACTGCGCCAGTCTGGATCATGGCGCTGGTGACGGAATCGTTCCCCGCCGCCACGCCTGTCAGACCGGAGCCGTCTCCCACAAATGTAGTTGCTGTGACCGTACCGATAACGTGGAACGCGGTAGATGGGGTAGTGGTGCCGATGCCGACATTTCCATCGCTTTTTCTCACTATTAACCGCCACTGATTGTTCTCATCGTCATAAAGGGCAAAATCGTTAGATCCGGTAAATCCCTCATCGGAATCTTCCGGCCCCAATAACCACATACTCTGGCCGGTATCACGGAATTGAATAAACGATTCCTGATTTGTGTTCTCACGGTCAATAATCAGAGCGGGATTAATACCATCGTCTCCGGTTCCTG